>DBYT01000144.1:13818-14169 GCA_002309915.1 Bacteroidales bacterium UBA1179
CCAGCCTGGAGGACAAGTCAATACGCATCAGCGTAGGTGAGACCCTGGACCGCGAGCAGTTGCAGAGCCTGCTGCTGGAACTAGGGTTCAACCGCGTGGATTACGTCTATGAGCCGGGGCAGTTTGCCCTGCGCGGCAGCATTCTGGATGTATTCTCGTTCTCATCGGAGTACCCGTTCCGCCTGGATTTCTTTGGCGATGACATAGACAGCATACGTCACTTCTCAGTTGATACCCAGCTTTCTACGGAGAAGAAGGACAGCGTGGTTGTTGTGCCCGATATGGATAAGGTGGAGGGCGCACAGGTATCGCTAATGGATTTCCTGCCGGCCGATACCGTGCTGGCTGTCA
>DBYT01000144.1:14174-18427 GCA_002309915.1 Bacteroidales bacterium UBA1179
GTAAGTAATGAAGTGGCCGATCAGGAGAGCCTGGCAGCCCGCATGCGTCAGGTCAACGCCTCCGCAACCGATAATGCCGAGCCGGTTGAGATGCCTCACTTGCTCAAGGCAGAAGACTTCCTGCGCAAGACAACCGATTTCCGCGTGGTGGAGTTCGGCAACAAACCCACCGGTGTGGCATCGGCCACAATCACATTCGATACAATTCCGCAGCCGCTGTTCCACAAGAACTTTGACCTGGTATCGCAGACGCTGACCGATTATATAGTAAAGGGTTACAGGATTTATATCCTGACCGATAACCCCAAGCAGGGTGAGCGTTTGCACGACATTTTTACTGAGCGCGGTGAGAACATACAGTTTGAGACCATAGGCAAGACACTGCATGAGGGATTTGCCGACGGCTTTCTTAAGTGCTGCTTCTTTACTGATCATCAGATATTTGACCGATACCACAAGTACAACCTGCGCAGCGAGCGTGCCCGCAACGGAAAGGTGGCGCTTACGCTCAAGGAGTTGCAGGAGTTCCAGATTGGTGATTACGTGGTACATATGGACCATGGCGTGGGCAAGTTCGGCGGTCTGGTTCGCGTGCCTCAGGGTGGGGGCTATCAGGAGAAGATCAAGATTATTTACAAGAATGACGACGTGGTGTTCGTCTCCATCCACGCCCTGCACAAGGTCTCCAAGTACAAGGGCAAGGAGGGTGAGGAGCCGCATATAAATAAACTTGGTACTGGCGCCTGGGAGAACCTCAAGGAGCGTACCAAGGGCAAGATCAAGGATATTGCGCGTGACCTTATCAAACTGTATGCCAAGCGTCTGGAGGAGAAGGGATTTTCCTACAGTCCGGACAGTTACCTACAGAACGAGCTGGAGGCAAGCTTCATGTATGAGGATACTCCTGACCAGTTAAAGGCCACCCAGGATGTCAAGATGGATATGGAGAGCAGCCGTCCCATGGACCGACTCATCTGCGGCGACGTGGGATTCGGCAAGACCGAGGTTGCCATACGTGCCGCCTTCAAGGCTGTGGCCGACAACAAGCAGGTGGCAGTTCTGGTGCCAACCACAATCCTGGCATTCCAGCACTATCAGACATTCCGTGACCGATTGAAGGATTTCCCGTGCCGTGTGGAGTATCTTTCACGCGCCCGCAGCGCCGCTCAGACCACCGCAATTCTGGAGGACCTTAAGAACGGCAAGATAGATATAGTAATAGGTACTCACAAACTCATCGGCAAGCAGGTCAAGTTCAAGGACCTGGG
Source organism: Bacteroidales bacterium UBA1179 (assembly GCA_002309915.1). Classification (GTDB taxonomy): domain Bacteria; phylum Bacteroidota; class Bacteroidia; order Bacteroidales; family Bacteroidaceae; genus Colenecus. Next base: position 15,443 of record DBYT01000144.1, read on the forward strand.
CCTGCTCATAATTGATGAGGAGCAGAAATTCGGCGTATCGGTCAAGGAACGCCTCAAGCAGCTGCGTGCCAACGTGGATGTGCTCACCATGACCGCCACACCCATACCGCGCACCCTTCAGTTCTCACTCATGGGCGCCCGAGACCTCTCGGTAATCCAGACTCCGCCGCCCAACCGTTACCCTATACAGACTGAGCTCCATGTCTTCAGTCCCGATATCATCCGCGAGGCCGTGAATTTTGAGATGAGCCGTAACGGACAGCTCTTTATTGTGAGCAACCGCATATCGTCATTGCCGGATCTGGCTGCAATTGTGGAGCGTGAGGTCCCTGATGCCCGCGTGGCCATCGGCCATGGACAGATGGATCCCGATGAACTGGAAAAGATTCTTACCGGATTCATCAACTATGACTACGATGTGCTTATTGCCACATCTATCATTGAGAACGGAATCGATATCCCCAACGCCAATACAATCATCGTCAACTCCGCCCAGAACTTTGGCCTGAGTGATTTGCACCAGATGCGCGGACGAGTAGGGCGTTCCAACAGGAAAGCGTTCTGCTATCTGCTGGCACCGCCTCTGGCATCACTGTCCGATGAGTCGCGCCGCCGCCTGCAGGCCATTGAGAGTTTCAGCGATCTGGGCAGCGGAATCCAGCTGGCTCTGCAGGACCTTGATATTCGTGGCGCCGGTAACCTGCTGGGTGCCGAGCAGAGCGGATTCATTGCCGACCTGGGCTACGAGACCTATCAGAAGATACTCAAGGAGGCCGTCCGCGAGCTTAAGAACGATGAGTTTCAGGATCTGTTCCGCGAGCAGGAGGCTAAGGAGAAGGGTAGTGCCCAGTCTGCCGGCAGCACCCCGATGGATGCGTCACGCTATGTCGATGAGTGCACCGTTGAGACTGATCTGGACCTCTGCTTCCCGGATTCATTCGTGCCGGACGGCAGCGAGCGAATCCTGCTGTACCGCGAGCTTGACAGCATGGAGCGCGAGCAGGATATCCAGCGTTTCCGCGACCGCCTGCAGGACCGTTTCGGCCAGATTCCCAAACAGGCCGACGAGCTTATCCGCCTGGTTACTCTGCGCCGTATGGGCCGCGAGCTGGGCATCGAGCGTATATTCCTCAAAGCCGGCCGCATGAGCCTGTTCTTTGTCAGCAACCCCGACAGTCCGTACTACGAGGGTCCCGCATTCGGCGCCATCCTGGCTTACGCTGCTCAGAATCCCATGACCTGCCGCCTTCGCGAAGAGGGAACCAAGCGCAGCCTCCTCATCTCTGAAGTACCCGACGTGGAGCGCGCCATCAGCATCCTCACCTCGATCAGGTGAGGACATTGGGGATGTCCTCAAAAAGTGCCAAGAAGAACCGTCCCCTTTGTCCCCTTTTGCTCCTCAGGTTTCTGCAGGTTCCGTATATCGAAAACGTACTGGAGGCCCAGGTTGATGGAGTAGGAGGGGCCGATAAAAGCAAAATTAGTTCTGGCTCCGGTTATCCGGAAACGTATCTTTGATTCTATATACTCTGTGTTATTAATGATTCTTCTGAGTTTCCAGTCCAACATCATTCCGGCTATAACCCTGGTTCCATCAATAGAACTTTGTTTATATCCGTATGACTTACCGATGTACTCGTCAGTATCCTGTTCGAAACTGTTGCCTCCTATACCAATTATGGGCATGAGTGTCCATCGGTTGTTGTCAATAACCTTATAACCCAGATTGATGTCGGTCTCAAATGTTTTCACTTTCCTTCCTTTCTTCCAGGAATATTCATTTTTGGGATCGTAGTAGAAATTGTCTGATTTCAGATATCCGGCATTATGACGGGAAGAATTGATATCCACAAACCATCTGTTTATGTAAATCTGTATTCCTAGTCGCAATCCGTATGCAGAAGAGAGTTCGTGGGGAACATTAGTCAGAAAAAACTCCATATCAGGTCCGAGTGAGAATGCCATTCCTCCTTTTTTTGTTCTTATAATAGGGTCCTGTATGGGGCTTTCCTCTATTGAATCTATCCGATAATTGTTTTGTGCCGACAGATTTTGTGCCGGGATACAAAATGCCAGTATCAGGAAAGCCCTATATAATGAACGTGCATTGATCATAGTACGTCGTTTTTAATAAATAGGGCGGAAAAAAAAGTGGAGGCCGATACTCGCATTCAGTGAATATGTCGTTCCGAAATACTCGTATTCGGTCCTGGCTCCACCTATATTTACACTTAGTTCAATTCCGTCATGCGGATAAGCCAATCGGTACAGAAGGACATCGGCCGATAAGCCCAGTTCTGCTCTTGTTCCTTTTATGATGCTGGTGTTCAATTCGTTGTCGTGGTTTGGATCATACCCTGTCTCTTGTGATAATCTGGCATTTCCTATTCCCGCATATGTCGTCATCCTGAATCGGTCTCTTTGGATAAAACAGAAACCGGTTCTCAGAGTTACCGGTAATGTCTTGGCTGCCTTGCCTTTGATCCAATCATAATCGGATATGTTGTCGTGATAAAAATTATCGGTCTGCAACGGTCTGCTTTGAAGCATTACATTCAATCCCAGGTACAATCTCCCGTAGAATCCGTCCAGGGAGAACTCAAAACCATACGTATAGTCAATTCCTGACGTTATCGGCCCATATAAAGACTGGTATGAATAACCCACACCGGCACTGATTCCATTAAACTTTGTGTATTCGTACCAGTGACCGTCGATGGGGATTTCGCATATATCACTATCTGTGGTATCCACGCTCATCGCATAGGAATCCGCCGTAAACAACGGATAATAAATAAACTGGGCGTGTAACAAGGAGGTCCAAGCCATTCCCAAGGAGAGGAATGCTACAAACTTTAAGGCAGTTGTTTTCATATGATCTTATGTATAGTTTTCTGCTGCAAATATCAGTTGATATTCGCCGGCCAGCAAGCAATCAGCGTTGCAAAAATGTTGCAAAGTGCGTTTCCCTAAAAAAGGTTGACT
>DBYT01000047.1:0-145 GCA_002309915.1 Bacteroidales bacterium UBA1179
ATGTTGTTTTAAATACCTCTTCTAAATAGTAAGGGTGCGCAAATTTCGTCAAAAATGCGCACCCTTGCAAATATTTGGTTGTTTATTAGAAGCGGTATATGATGGAGGCGTTAAAGTCCAAAGGCAGACCTGCACCCCAGAACCA
>DBYT01000047.1:357-482 GCA_002309915.1 Bacteroidales bacterium UBA1179
TATGACAGTCTGGACCTTGATACGATAAACTGCTCCCGGAAAAGACCCATATCAGCCCTTAGTACGACATAAAAACCTCTTGCGGGTTTGCGTCCCATATACAGACGTCCCTCGGGGCATACCAT
>DBYT01000047.1:534-5085 GCA_002309915.1 Bacteroidales bacterium UBA1179
ACATCGGCATACCAATTGGCGGGATGACCGGACCAGTCCAGAGTATAGGTCTTTCCGTCCAGTTTTACTGTGGTTGGAATAGGATCACCGTCATTAAGATCCCTGACAAACGTACTGTGGTTTATAAAGTGGGTCTGCATGGACACGCCGTATGAGAAACGGGTGTCGGTGTAATGCTCCCAGACTATCTGGGGACACATGTAACCTACGGAAACCAAGTCAAGTTTGAAACTGTTATTGTATTTGTCGTAACCTTCTGTAAGAAGCGGCTTTATGGCCATCATAGACTGGCTCAGACAGAGCGCGGTAGCTATGAAAAAAAATGTCTTTTTCATATCGTATTTGTTAGTTGTTGCTACGAAGATATGTAAAAAAATGTTATATTTGCACGTTTTTTGAAATTAACTGAGTTTATCAGGACCATGCATTATTGTTTCATTATTAACAACGAACCCGGAAAAGCAGGTAACGCTGATATCATAAAGAAAGGTATAGAGAACCTCCCGGAACCTATCGATTTTGAAATTTATCTTACAACCGCTGAGAAAACAGCCATCGATCACGTACGTGACTACTGCAAGGCAAATCCTGACGAGGAGACCTGTTTTGTAGCCTGCGGCGGCGACGGTACCATCAATGAGGTGGCCACCGGAATGGTTGGAGCAAAGAACAAGCATCTGGCAGTTCTGGCCTACGGAAGCGGCAATGACTTCATCAAATACTACCCGGAAAAAGATTTCCTGAATATTGAGCAGTTAGTCAAGGGTACTCCCCACAAGATTGACATCCTTAAGGTGGGTCAGGACCACTATTCAATAAACGTCTGCAACTTTGGTTTTGACTCCGTTGTGGCATCGACCGCAAACAAACTGAGCCGCAGAGGCAACAAGAATCCCTACCGCTGGGGTATTGTAAAGGCTATTTTCTGTGGCCGATTCAACAGCATCCAGGTCAAGGCCGACGGCGAACTGCTCAATGAAGGCAAGCGCATGCTGCTGTGCACCCTTGGCAACAACAACCACGTGGGCGGCGAGTTCTTCTGCTCACCCCGCGCCAAGAACGACGACGGTCTGATGGAGGTTGGTTACTGCAAGACCACAACCCTGGCAGGTTTCCTTGGTCTTCTGCCCATCTACACCGCAGGAAATCACCTTGACGATCCCAAGGCAAGCAAGCATTTCGTTTACCGTCAGGCCAAAACGGTTGACGTTCATTCTGATAAGCAGATTGAGCTCTGCCTGGACGGAGAGATGCTCGCAGGAAAAGATTTCCACATTGAGGTAATACCTCAAGCCATCAGTTTCATTATTCCGAATTAATGCTTATCTTCGCGTAAACATTAAACCGAAATCACTATGGCAAGCCGCAGAGATTTAAAGAGAGACATCAGTTATGTAATTGGTGACATTTTCACCGAGTGCCTCATATATAAGGAGCTGGTTCCCGGCACCGACCAGAAGGCCGCCGAGAAACTGATTGTTGACCTTCTCCGTATTGACAACGAGTTCATTACCCGTATCAGCCACACTGAGCCGGGTAACGCCAAGGTATACTATCGCACTCTTGTCAAAGATTTCCAGAAGGAGATATCGGCTGTCATTGACAAGCTGACCAAGCTTAAAAAGTAAACCCTTTACGGTATGTCCCGGCTTGTGCGGTCCTTTGTGGCGGCACTGGCCGTCATTTTGTCCGCCGGATATGTTCAGGCTCAGACGGACAATGCTACCATACGCGCCAAGGTCAGGAACCACTTTGAGCAGTATCAGGGTGAATTCGACCTCAAGACGCTCAAGGTGGAGCGCACTGACATAAGCCGCAACGGCAAGCGTCTGGACATCTACTTGAACCAGAATTTCAGTTATCAGCTGTTCCGTCACGAACTGATCGACTCCATCTACGCCGATTTGCGCCGTGACCTGCCCCAGGACATACGCCGCTGGAGCATCGGCATACACACAGGCGGCAAGACCATCGAGCGGCTTGTTCCCAACTGGGCCCGCAACACCATCAGCCAGAAGAACCTCTGGAACGAGACCTTTTATGACGGCAAGCCCTGGGTAAGCAACGAGAGCCGCATATACACCCCAAAGAAGGGTCTTACAAACATCCATATGGCCGTGACTCCCAGTCACGGTCTCTACTATGACAATGAGGACAGTCTCTGGGAGTGGCAGCGTCCGCCCCTGTACTGCACACGTGAGGACCTGCTCACACAGTCATTCACCTATCCTTATATAATACCCATGCTCGAGAATGCAGGTGCTGTGGTCTATACGGCACGCGAGCGTGACTGGCAGACCAACGGTGTTATAGTAAAGAGCGGCCGCAACGGATACCGCGAAGACGGGGTGTGGTCAGAATATACGGCCGGAGGATTTCAGGCCGACTCCATTCGCATACTCCCTGACAGTCTGCAGGTTAGCACCCGCAGGGCCAAGGCCGGAAACGGTCCGGGCATCCCCATGTCTACCGCATTCTGGATTCCTGACATACCTGAGGACGGTGATTATGCCGTTTACGTAACCTATCAGTCTGACTCCACAAGCGTGGACGATGCCCGATACATTGTGTTCCATACGGGCGGATCGACCACTTTCCGCGTCAACCAGCGCATGGGCGGCGGAACATGGGTCTATCTGGGCACTTTCCACTTCCGCAAAGGCCAGAGTCCGCAGGGTATGGTGAGCCTTGACAACAGCAGTGACATGCTGGGAACGGTAAGTGCCGATGCAGTTCGCTTTGGCGGCGGAACACATACCGAAGTCAGTCACGGACTGGAGATTACCGCTCCCCGTTACAATATGGGTGCCCGCTACTACACCAGGTTTGCAGGTGCTCCTGACAGCGTTTACAACAAATACCAGGGTTCCGATGAATACCGAGAGGATATCTGGACCCGCCCCTACATGTCCAACTGGCTGTCGGGCGGATCGGTTTTCAATCAGGCCAACCCCGGTCTGGGTGTTCCGCTGGAACTCTACTTTGCACTGCATACCGATGCCGGATACACCTACGGCGATACACTGTACGGCTCACTGGGTATCTGCACAACTGATTTCAACAACGGTCTGTTGGGTGACGGACACTCCCGTGACGTAAGCCGCGACCTTACCGACATGGTACTTACCGGACTGCGACGCGACCTGGAACCTGCCATAGGCCGTGAATGGATTTACCGCGGCATCTGGGATAAGAGTTACTGCGAGAGCCGTGAGCCGCAGGTGCTCTCCATGCTGCTGGAACTGCTCTCACACCAGAATTTCCGTGACGTCTGCCTGGCTCTGAACCCCAATTTCAGGTTCACGGCATCACGTTCCGTATACAAGTCAATCCTGAGGTATGTAAACTTCATGCATGACCGCCCCTATGTGGTTCAGCCGCTGCCGGTAGACCATTTCAGCATCAAGTCAAACGGCGCGCTGCTGTCACTCTCATGGCAGGCGGTTCAGGATACGCTCGAGCCCACGGCGGCACCCGGAGGTTACATTCTCTATACCGCGGTCGATGACAACGGATTTGACGGCGGTACCTACATGCGCACAAACTCTTGCCAGTTTGCACCCGAGCGTGACCGCATTTACCGGTTCAAGGTTACGGCTGTGAACGAGGGCGGCGAGAGCATGCCTTCCGAGACACTGGCCGCATGCATTGCGTCCGAGAGCAAGGGTACGGTGCTGGTAGTGAACGGTTTCCAGCGCCTGAGCGGCCCCGAGACGGTTCAGACTGACACCACCCAGGGATTTGATATTCTCTCTGATCCGGGTGTACAGTATATGCTTTCACCCATTCTGGGAGGCGCACAGCAGATATTCACCCTTGATTCCATTGACTCCGAGGAGGAGGTTTCACTGGGCATAGGCGACGAGACTCTGAACGGTGCCCTTCTGGCCGGCAACACCTTTGATTACCCCTACATTCACGGAAAATCTATCGTAAAGGCGGGCTGGTCATTCATTTCATGCAGCCGTGAGGCCGTGCAGGACGGTCAGATATCACTCACCGACTATCGTGTGGTTGACCTTGCGCTGGGACTCCAGAAACGCTCGGCACAGGACACCATATGCCATAAGGACTACGCCACATTCCCCCAGAGCCTGCAGGATGAGATACGCTGGCACCTGCAGAGAGGAGGCAAACTTATGATCAGCGGATCATACGTGGGTGCCGATATGATATCGGACCTTAAGGATGAGGCCTTTACATCCGAAGTGCTGCATTACCGTTGGGAAGGACCGTTACCTTCGCATACCGCCAATCAAATCAGGGGAATGCGCAGCAAGGCTGAGATAAAACGCAGCGCCGACAGGTACGGTTACGGCGTCACCAAGCCCGATGTGATAAGTCCGGTTGGTCGTGCATCGACCCTGTTCACCTACTCCGAGAGTTCCCTTCCGGCCGGCGTGGGATTCAAGGACCGCAGCAGCGCAACCATCACTCTTGGGTTCCCGTTTGAAAGCGTGACATCCGAGAAGGAACGTGACCGTATAATGAAATCCATACTAACCTATCTAACCGACAAATAATACTTTATCATTATGTATAACATTCAGG
>DBYT01000081.1:0-422 GCA_002309915.1 Bacteroidales bacterium UBA1179
GTAATGATGCGCTTCCAGGAGCAGCTGGAGCGTGACTGCTGGCAGGCCGGCAACATGCGCCAGACCGCACCCGCCCAGCGAATGGCCGACTTTGTGAACGGCCGCCTTAGTTATGACCTCCCTGAATCATCCTACTCACCCGGACTCATATCATCCCCGCTCCACTTCTGGATGCCCAAGTTCGTAACGGAGCATCTCAAGCAGGGATTCCTTCAGTTTGGCAAAAGCAGTCACGGATTCCTTACCAACGACGCCGTAATGATTGCCGTCGAGACCCGCACATCATCGCCGGTACGCATAGTACGCGACAACGAAACGCTCCAGCACATAGGTCTTGAAGGCCTGTTCCCCTGCGGTGAAGGTGCCGGATATGCCGGTGGAATCGTATCTTCTGCAATTGACGGCGAGCGTTGCGCCGAATC
>DBYT01000081.1:596-2565 GCA_002309915.1 Bacteroidales bacterium UBA1179
TTCCAGGTTGAAAAAACCGTCAATGTGAATGCTGATGATGAGTATCTCCTGTCCGATATAAACAGCGCGTACATGAACGGCAATTGGATCTACACGCTTGACTCCAACCACAAGATATCCAAGATTGACCTGAAATCGGGCGATATCGTCGGCCAGTACTGTCAGATAGGCCGAGGCCCCCAGGACTACATCTTCCCCATCGGCCTTACAGGCGATGACCATTACCTTTACCTTCTGGACCTGATGGGAAAAGCCGTACATAAGTTCAGTTTTGACCTGAAACATCAGGGCAAGTTCAGCCTTGAGAACATGAACGCCACATCATCCATGTTCAAGACTCAGGACGGTTTCCTGTTCTTCAATTCATTTGACAGCGAGGGTGCGGGAAAAATTGCCCTAACCGACAATGACGGACAGATAAGACAGACATTCATAAATAAGAAGGAAGAGCAACTACCCGGGACCGATGCCCCCGTCATGAAAACCATTTTCACCGATCAGCTGTTTGTGCAGACTCCCGACGGAAAGGTGCTGTGTTTCAACCCGGACGGCAAGGAGGCTTACCTCTATGACGGCAAGGATATGGACCCGCTGTTGCGGATTGACATGGATCTGAATTATGAGAAGAAACCTCAGACACCCGATCCGTTCGTAAAGCAGCTGTACTACGTGAACGGCAACGTGCTTATCAATTATTCCTACAACATGGAGACCTATTTCAGTTATTATGACAAGAATTTCAAACTGAAAGCGTCCGGCAGATATGACCTGACCGATGACAGTCAGGCTCCATTCCAACCCCTCTGCCAGATAGGAGACAGACTCATTACCTTCAAATCCACCGACGATGCCCCCGGAGCCGTCTTGCCCGACCGCTCCATCCAGGCTCAGATATTCATTCACCGTGCAAAATGATGCAATTGGGGTCAGGCCCCAATTGTACTATTTCGCCACATCGGCACTCTAATTAGCCACAATTATTCATTCACGCACACCCGCCCACACGCGCAAAAGTAAATTTGCACCTGTTATTGAAATGAAACTATGAGATTCAATGGTGCAAATGTGCTTATAACCGGTGGAGCATCGGGCATAGGCAGAATAATGGGCCGCATGGCCCTGGAGAGAGGTGCTGCAAGACTTATCATCTGGGATATTAACGAGAGCAACATAGAGCTGGTCAAAAACGAGCTGTCCGGCAAAGGTCAGGTAAGCGGACTCTGCGTGGATGTATCGGACAAGGATATAATTGAGAAGGCTTACCAGTCGACAGTCAATACGTACGGACCGGTGGACATACTTATACAGTGCGCCGGTATAGTGACCAGCAACGCCACATTCGACAGGCTGACCACCCGCGACATAGAGCGCACCATGATGATCAACGCCATCGCGCCCATGAACGTGGCTCACATCATGTTGGCCGATATGATCAAGCGGGACAAGGGTCACATCTGCAACATAGCATCGGCCGCAGGTATGCTCTCCATGCCCAAGATGAGCGTATATTCGGCCAGCAAGTGGAGCGTGATAGGCTGGTCCGACTCGGTCCGCATAGAACTGGCCAAGATGAAATCAAAGGTGCGCTTTACTACCGTCGCCCCCTACTTCATCAACACCGGCATGTTTGACGGCGTTTCATCAAAGATTTTCCCCATACTTGACCCTGAAAACACCGCCCGTAAGATAATCCGCGCCATTGAGCGTAACAAAGATTTCCGTGGCATACCGTTCGGATTCCATTTCATAAGATTCTGGCAGGCTGTACTGCCGGTTGCCTTGTTTGATTATGTATTTGGCACTATCTTTGGAATCTATCACACAATGGATCACTTTACAGGTCGCAAAAATGACAATAGAAAACACATCGAAGGAGCGAATTCAGCAGATTCTGCTCTCACAGCGTCAGTTCTTCAGAACGGGGACAACGCTGAGCGTAAAGTTTCGTAAGGAGCAGCTGCGCAAGTTG
>DBYT01000081.1:2600-4580 GCA_002309915.1 Bacteroidales bacterium UBA1179
GCTTACCTGACCGAAATCGGACTTGTCAAGGCCGAGATAAAGGAGCACCTGCATCATGTGGGCCGATGGGCACGCCGCCAGCGTAAATGCTCTCCTCTGACACTCTTTCCCGCCAGCTCATACATCGTAAGCGAGCCACTGGGACAGGCGCTGATAGTTTCACCCTGGAACTATCCCGTGCAGTTGCTGCTAAACCCGCTGGTGGGTGCCATATCTGCCGGCTGCACCGCTGTGCTCAAACCTTCGCCCTACGTTCCTAACGTATCGGCCGTACTGGAGCAGATGATCAGGTCGGTGTTCAACGAGAACTATGTCGCAGTGGTTCAGGGAAACCGCGATGTCAACAAGGAGCTGTTCGGCAGCCGATGGGATATCATATTCTTTACCGGCAGTCCCGCTCTGGGCCGCAAGGTCATGGCCGCTGCAGCCGAGGACCTGACTCCCGTTGTACTGGAACTGGGCGGCAAGAGCCCCTGCATCATTGACAGCACGGCCAACCTCAAGATTGCAGCCCGCCGCGTAGCATGGGGCAAGACCCTGAACGCCGGCCAGACCTGCATCGCCCCTGACTATATCCTTATCCATGAGGATGTCAAGGAGGAGTTCATCAGGGAGTTTGCCGCTCAGGTGGAGTACCTGCACGGCAAGGACATCAAGGAGTCGCCGCATTTTGTCCGCATGGTATCGGACAAGGCATTTGAGCGCGTAACCGGCTATCTCAAGGACGGCACAATAGTCTATGGCGGCCGCACGGACTCATCGGACCGTTTCATCGAACCCACCCTGCTGGACAATGTAAGCCCGGACGCGCCGGTAATGACCGACGAGATTTTCGGCCCCATATTCCCGCTCATAACCATCAGCCCCAAAGACGGCAGTTTCAAGGATCAGGTGGAAAAGTTTATCACCGACCGCGAGAAACCTCTGGCATTCTACTACTTTGGACGTGAGAAAGACGGATGGGAGCTGATACGCCGCACATCATCGGGCGGCGGATGCATCAACGACACCATCATGCACATAGCCAACAGCCACATCCCGTTCGGCGGCGTAGGCAACTCCGGAATGGGTCACTATCACGGCAAGCTCAGTTTTGACGCTTTCACGCACCAGCGCTCCATCGTGAAAGCCCCCACCTGGATTGACCTGCCCGTTCGCTACATGCCCTACAAATTCTTTGCTTTGATAAAGAGGATGATGTAACTTTGCAGCCGTTATGGCATTATATCCCAATCTGATAAAAGAAGCCTTGCAGACGGTCCGATATCCGGGTACCGGCAAGGACATCATCTCCATGGAGATGCTTGAGGACGATATCCGCATTGACGGCAACTCAGTATCGTTCTCACTGATTTTTGAGAAACCCACTGATCCGTTCATCAAATCGATAGTGAAATCGGCCGAGACCGCAATCAAGCTCAAAGCCGGTGATGACGTACAGGTAGAGGTAAAGGTAAAGACCCGCCAGGCACCCCGTCCCGAGGGTCCGGAACTTTTGCCCGATGTCAAGAACATCATAGCCGTTGCATCCGGAAAGGGAGGCGTAGGCAAATCAACCGTAGCCGCCAACCTGGCAGTCGCACTGGCCGGTTTAGGTTATAAGGTAGGTCTGCTTGATGCCGATATTTTCGGCCCCTCAATGCCCAAGATGTTCAACACCGAGGACGCCCGCCCCTATGCCGAGAACAAGAACGGCCGCGACCTGATAATCCCGGTTGAACAGTACGGAGTAAAACTGCTGTCAATAGGTTACTTTGTTGACCCCGAGCAGGCTGTCCTGTGGCGCGGAGCCATGGCCAGCAACGCCCTCAAGCAACTCATTGCCGATGCTGACTGGGGTGAACTTGACTACTTTGTGATTGACATGCCTCCCGGCACAAGCGATATTCACCTCACTTTGGTTCAGACCCTTGGCATAACCGGCGCCGTAGTAGTAAGCACCCCGCAGGAGGTTGCCCTGGCCGATGCCCGCAAGGGAAT
>DBYT01000036.1 GCA_002309915.1 Bacteroidales bacterium UBA1179
GGCTTGCATAATACAAAAAAGGCGCATACCTTTGCAGTCGAAATGAAAAGTTATACAGCATCATATCACCATCATCATACCTGCAGATCCTGATCGGTAGGCTATAATTGGTGTATAAATATACAAGAGGCTTGCCGGTTGACGGTGAGCCTCTTTTTAATTACAAGATTTAAAACACTTTATAATATGTTACGAATAGCTGTACAGTCAAAAGGTCGTTTATACGACGAGACAATGGAGTTGCTTCAGGAGTCAGGCATCAGCCTGGGAGTATCCAAGCGCACCCTTCTGGTTCAGGCCGGAAATTTCCCGGTCGAGGTTCTGTTCCTGCGTGATGATGACATACCGCAGTCAGTTGCCGGCGGTGTGGCCGATGTAGGTATAGTTGGTGAGAACGAGTTTGTGGAGCGCAATGAGAAGGCCGATGTCATCAAGCGCCTTGGATTCAGCCGCTGCCGCCTTTCACTTGCCATCCCCAAAGCCATTGATTACAAAGGTCTTGAGTGGTTCAACGGCAAGAAAATTGCCACCTCCTACCCCGGAATCCTCAATGCATTCCTCCAGAAGAACGGAATCAAAGCCGAGACACACGTAATAACCGGCTCCGTTGAGATTGCCCCCGGAATAGGTCTGGCCGATGCCATATTCGATATAGTAAGTTCAGGTTCCACACTGGTAAGCAACAACCTGCGCGAGGTTGAGGTTGTAATGCAGTCCGAGGCTCTCCTTATTGGTAATCCCAACATGGATGCTGAGAAGAAAGCCATCCTTGAAGAACTGCTGTTCCGCTTTGACGCAGTAAAGGCCGCCCAGGGCAAGAAATACATTATGATGAACGTGCCCGATGACCGCATGAAAGAGGTTCTGGCCGAACTTCCCGGCATCAAGAGCCCCACGGTAATGCCCCTGGCAACCAAGGGCTGGAGCTCAGTTCACACCGTACTGGATGAGAAACGTTTCTGGGAGATCATAGGCAAGCTCAAAGCTGCCGGTGCCGAAGGCATCCTGGTTCTCCCCATTGAGAAGATGATACTGTAAGCAAAATGATACCAATGGGGTCAGGCCCCAATGGTATCATTTTCAAAAAACGAAAGAAAATGAACATTGTAAGATATCCTGACAAAGGCTTGTGGAAAGAACTGCTGAGTCGCCCCGCGCTGAGCGTGGAGGGACTTTATGAGCGTGTCCAGACTGTGCTTGATACCGTACGTAAAGGCGGTGACAAGGCGCTCAAGGACTATGAGCTGCAGTTTGACAAGGTCCAGCTGGACTCACTTGCAGTAAGCCAGGCCGAGCTTGACGAGGCTGCCGCTCTGGTACCTGCAGAACTCCGCAGCGCAATTGACCGCGCAGCCCAGAACATCCGCAAGTTCCATGAGTCACAGCTGCCCCAGCTGAGCAAGGTTGAGACCACCCCCGGCGTAACCTGCTGGCAGAAGGCGGTGCCCATCACCAAGGTAGGTCTGTACATACCAGGCGGCACAGCACCCCTGTTCTCAACGGTACTTATGCTGGCCATCCCCGCCCGCACCGCAGGCTGCTCAGAAATCGTTCTCTGCACCCCTCCGGGACGTGACGGAAAGGTCAACCCCGCCATACTCTACGCCGCACAGGTAGCAGGTGTAAACCGATTCTTCAAACTGGGCGGATCACAGGCCATCGCCGCCATGGCGTACGGCACCGAGAGCGTACCCAAGGTATCCAAGATATTCGGCCCCGGCAACCCCTACGTTACCGCCGCCAAGCAGATAGTATCACTCAAGGATGTGGCTATCGATATGCCCGCCGGCCCCTCAGAGGTTGAGGTTATAGCCGATGCCCAGGCCAACCCCGCATTCGTGGCCGCCGACCTGCTTTCACAGGCCGAGCACGGACGTGACAGCCAGGTGATTCTGCTCACCACATCGGAAGAACTGATTGAAAAGGTTCAGGGCGAAGTTGACCGTCAGGTCGCCCTGCTCCCCCGCAACGAGATTGCAGAGGCATCACTTCAGAACAGCCGCATGATACTGCTCCGCGATGACGATGAGATAATCGAGATGACCAACGAGTACGCCCCCGAGCACCTGATCATCCAGACTCAGAACGCCTCTGAACTTGCTGAGCGTGTAGTCAACGCAGGCAGCGTGTTCATCGGCCCCTGGTCACCCGAAAGTGCGGGCGATTACGCATCGGGCACCAACCACACCCTGCCCACCAGCGGCTATGCCAAGGCATACTCAGGTGTGAACATTGACAGTTTTATGCGCAAGATAACCTTCCAGCAGCTCACACGCGACGGCCTCAAATCCCTTGGCCCCGTAATCGAGACCATGGCCGCCGGCGAGTATCTGGACGCACACAAAAATGCAGTAACCCTGCGACTGAAAGAACTATGAAACCTCTACAAGAACTTGTAAGACCCAATATCTGGAGTCTGAGCCCGTACACATCGGCCCGTGACGAGTACCAGGGCAAGGAGGCAAAGGTGTTCCTGGACGCAAACGAGAACCCCTACAACGCCCCCTTCAACCGTTACCCCGACCCGCTGCAGCGCGATCTCAAGAAGAAGATTGCAGTGATCAAGGGCGTCAGCGAGCAGTCCATTTTCTTTGGCAACGGCAGCGACGAGGCCATTGACCTGATGTTCCGCATATTCTGCCGCCCCGGAGTGGACAACGCCGTAGCCATAGAGCCCACCTACGGAATGTACGGTGTTTGTGCCGATATCAACGACGTGGAGTACCGCCGCGTACTGCTGGACGAGAACTTCCAGCCCGATGCCGACAAGATCCTGGCCGCAGTCGATGCCAATACCAAGCTGATATTCTTCTGCTCACCCAACAACCCCAGCGGCAACAACATTGACCGCAGCGTGATTGACAAGGTGCTGGACTCATTTGACGGAATCGTGATTGTAGATGAGGCCTACATAGATTTTGCAGGCGTACCCTCATATCTGCAGCAACTCTCCGAGCGCCCCAATCTGGTTGTGCTCCAGACATTCTCCAAGGCATGGGGAATGGCCGGAATCCGTCTGGGAATGGCATTCGCACAGCCCCAGATCATAGATATAATGAACAAGGTCAAATACCCGTATAACATCAACCAGCTCACCCAAAAGCGGGCCATGGAAGAGGTTATGCAGCACGACCGCGTTCAGGAATGGGTCAATTCCATTCTCAGGGAGCGCACCCGCCTGATGGATGAGTTCGCAAAACTGGATTGCACCTTGCGTGTATATCCGTCCGATGCCAACTTCTTCCTGGCCCGTGTAAAAGACGCCAAGGCAACCTACGACTATCTGGTTGACTGCGGCATAATTGTACGCAACCGCAGCAAGATAGCCCTGTGCGGCAATTCACTGCGCGTAACCGTTGGCACCGCCCCCGAAAACAACGCATTACTTGAAGCTCTCAAGAAATTTAAATAACTTTGGCAGATATGAGCAAAAGAGTCCTATTCATAGACCGTGACGGAACCATCGTGGTTGAGCCGTCCGACGAGCAGCTTGACAGCTTTGAGAAGCTGGAGTTCGTGCCCGGAGTATTCAAAAGCCTGTCATTCCTCAGGGAGCACACCGACTTTGAGTTCGTAATGGCCAGCAACCAGGACGGACTGGGCACCCCGTCATACCCCGAAAAGGACTTCTACCCCACCCACAACTTCATCCTCAACACTCTAAAGGGTGAGGGTGTCTCATTTGATGATATACTTATTGACCCGCATTTCCCGGAGGACAACGCCCCCACCCGCAAGCCCGGCACCGGCATGTTCGGTAAATATATGACCGATGAGTACGACCTGGCCGGAAGTTACGTCATTGGCGACCGCACCACCGATGTGCAGCTGGCCCGCAACCTGGGCTGCCGCGCCATCCT
>DBYT01000012.1:0-265 GCA_002309915.1 Bacteroidales bacterium UBA1179
AAGCATCTGTACAAATCCTGAAGCTTGATGAAGCTTGTCACTGCACCGTAGTAGTTTCCAAGGTGAAGGTTACCTGTGGGGCGTATGCCGCTGAGAACTGTTTCCATTTTCTTGTTTAAATATGTGTTTTTGCACCGCGAAGATACCATAAAAGAGCCATATCGGAAAAAAATTATGAAAAAAAGGTCCGAAAGTTTTTGACTGTTCACAAAAGTCCTTATCTTTGCACCGCTTTTACGGAAAGCACGGGCGTTTAGCTCAGCTG
>DBYT01000012.1:300-5719 GCA_002309915.1 Bacteroidales bacterium UBA1179
CGAATCCGTCAACGCCCACAAAAAAGGAGTCTCAGTCGAGGCTCCTTTTTTTGTGGGCGTTGCGGATTCGCTTTCCTTTTTTTATTTCGCTAACGCGAAAGCGCCCCCTATGGGGGCTTGGCGGCCCTCCGGGACCGCGGTCTCACTCGTCGCCTCGTTCGCTCCAATACGTTTTTTACCTGCGTGAGCAAAAGGGGCCTGACCCCAATTGCACGTTTGCGAATTATTGTATAAATTAGCGCCCCGTTGGATAATTATAACTAATCTATAAATAAAAAGTATGTTTAAGGGTCAACCCAAAGGCCTGTTTGCTCTGGCACTGGCCAACACAGGCGAAAGATTCGGTTACTACACCATGCTTGCCATCTTTACTCTCTACATGAGAGCCAAGTTCGGCTGGGATGAGAATGCAGCCGGACAAGTTTATGCAATCTTCCTTGCAGGAGTCTATTTCATGCCGCTTCTGGGCGGAATCATAGCCGACAGGATCGGTTACGGAAAGTGCGTCACCATAGGCGCTTTCGTTATGATCTTCGGTTATCTGGCACTTGCCGTACCTATGGCAACCCAGGTGATTGACAAGTGGACCCTGTTTGCCGGTCTTGCCCTGATTGCAGTGGGAACCGGTTTGTTCAAGGGTAACCTGCAGGTGTTGGTGGGTAATCTCTATGATGATCCCAAGTATTCCGATAAGCGTGACGCTGCGTTCAGCCTCTTCTACATGGCGATCAACATCGGCGCTATGTTCGCGCCTGCCATGGCCAAGGCTCTCTACAACCCGCATATCGAGAGCGCCGGTTATCATTTTGTACCCATTGACAATGCAACCGTAGAGTTCGGCTCACAGTCAGGCGCATACCTGCAGTCTCTTGCCGAAGGCTATCGTCTTTGCTTCTATGTTGCATGTGCATCACTGGTACTCTCTCTGCTTATCTATTTCTTCTGCCGCCCCTGGTTCAAGCATGCCGATGTCAACACCAAGCAGGCCAAGGCCAGCGATGTTCAGGTAGTTGAACTCACTCCCAAGCAGACCAAGGACCGTATCGTGGCTCTTCTGCTTGTGTTCGCCGTTGTAATATTCTTCTGGATGGCATTCCATCAGAACGGTTCTGCCCTGACATTCTTTGCCGATAAGTACACCAAACTGAACGGTATTTCAGGTATCAACCGTATGTGGTTCAACATCTGGTCACTGGCTCTGATAGCAGTATCAATCTATACTCTGTTCGCAATATTCCAGAGCGATACAAAGAAGGCTCGTACCATCGCAGCTATCGCTACGCTGGTTCTCTGGGCAGGCGCCATCGCTTTCTATTTGCAGATGCCGGCATCTTTCAATGCTGCAACATCTGATTTCCAGCAGTTCAACCCCTTCTTCGTGGTTGCTCTTACTCCGGTATCGGTAGCAGTATTCGGTGCTTTGGGAAAGAAAGGCAAGGAGCCCTCAGCTCCCGTAAAGATCGGTTTGGGTATGCTTCTGGCCGGTGTGGGCTTTGCCGTTATCACAGCAGCCTCGACTGACCTGATTTCACCTAAGGATCTTGGAGACTCTGCACAGAGCGTACTCAGCCCCAACTGGCTTATCGGCACCTACTTTACACTGACCGTTGCCGAGCTGCTTCTGAGCCCCATGGGTATCAGCTTTGTAAGTAAGGTAGCTCCTCCCAAATACAAGGGTCTTATGATGGGTGGCTGGTTTGCCGCTACCGCTATCGGTAACTACCTTAGTCGTATTCCGTCAGCTCTCTGGAACAAGATTCCTCTTATGGCCAACTGGGCAATTCTGATCGGACTGTGCGTAATTGCAGGTCTTATCATGTTTGTTCTCCGCAAGAAATTGGAGGCCGCCACACAGGATTAATCAAACCCGCCAAAGTGTAACACAAAGAACCCCTCCACCGCGTTTGTGGAGGGGTTCTCTGTGTTACATACCCTCTAGATGAGCTAGTGTCCCACAGCTAGGCGCCCAAGAAGATACCGTGAGCGGGGTGGTTGTGGGACACTTTGGCAAGAGTATCAGAATGTCCAACCGATCTTGAAGGTTGATACGCTGAGTCTGGATTTGGGCTCGCCTGCGGGTGTATCGAACAGGTCGCTGAAGTTGCTGAACAGATAGTCTTCAAAGAATACATGACCTATCTTCATGCCGAACAGGACGTGCATACCCCACTGGAGGTCTGTGGTCTTGTAGTTGAGGTTCTGGATTGATGAGTTCAATACGTAGCGTGCATTGGCGCCAAGACCCAGATATACTCTTACTGTCGGGTCATTGTTCTGCATGATCAGTGTGGCGGGAACCTCAACGGCTGACTGATTGTATTTGAGTGATGAACCGAAAAGGTTTGCCTGGTCGGGGAAGAAACTGTTGGATGTCTCATAGAAAGCACCTAAGCGGAAGCCCCACAGTTTCTTGGCATTGTACTGTGCAGTAAGCCCTGCCGACCAACCGTATTTTCCGGTTGATGTGAGTTTTGCGTCGGGGAATGATATGCTTGAACCTGTAAAACCGCCGCTTACAGCCACTTCAAAGGGCTTGAGCCTGCCTGAGTGAATCTGAGCTATCTTTCCTGTGGGACCGAATGAGGGGTCTGTAGCCATGCGTGTTGATATTCTGGTGATGAAGCTGCTGATGCTGTCCAGTCCTTCATAGTCAATCAGGTCGGCGTCATCGGCCGGCTTATGATACGGTGACTTGAGTCCTGTAAACATATGCAGTGTGGGAACGTTGTATTTCTTGGCGAAACTGCGGGTATCGGTTGCGGTCAGGATTGCGGTTTCAAACGGCTCGATGTTGAGCTTGAGTCCGCCTGCATTTGCTTGAAGCAGTTTCTTGCCATCCTTTATCGTTCCGGATCCAAGAACCTCAAGTTGGCCGTTCTTGGCATACCAGCCTACCATGTCAATGCTCATCATGCACTTTACGTTACCTATGGTTCCGTCCTGTGACATCCTGTCGGCCAGTTCCTGAGAACCCCAGAGACCCTTCTCCTCGCCGTCAAATGCGGCAATGATTACGCTGCGCTTGAGCTTGCTCTGATTCTCCTTGAGCATACGTGCTATCTCAATGAGTGCGGTTGAACCCGATGCGTTGTCATCGGCACCGTTGCATATCTCACCGTTCTTGTAACCTATATGGTCAAAGTGGGCACCCAAAACAATATACTCATCCTTGAGTTGGGGGTCGTTTCCGGGTATGATACCTACAAGGTTGGCCATGTTAAGTCCGTTCTTTGTAAACGGCATCTCGAATCCTTCAGGCAGGAAAGGCTCAAGTCCCATCTGGTTCCACTCATTAAGGATATAGGCGCGTGCCTTAGCTCCGTCCTCGGATCCGGCCTCACGTCCGTGAAGGGAGTCCGATGCCAGATAGTACAGATGTTTCTCCAAACGTGCACGACGCTCTGCGTTCTGTGCATTTGCAAACGGGAATGCCATGATGATGGCAAGTGAAAAGATTACTTTTTTCATAATACAATAGTTGTTGAAATCAGTTGTTTGTTTGGTGTATTAATACGCTAATACACCGCAAAGATATAGAGCAATTCCTTAATCGCAATACCATTAACACATTTTAACTTGATTAGAGCAGAATGTTGCTCAGCATGATCACGATGATGATCACGGGAGCAACCCAGCGGACCATGAAGTATACATATCGGAACAGCCAGGCTGGAGTCTTGGATGTGCCGTGTCCGGTAAGCTCGTCCAGGAAATCGGCTTTCTTGATACGCCAGCCTGCAAACAGAACCATTATCAGGCTGCCCACGGTAATAAGCACATCACTTGATATCACATCAAAGAAATCAAAGATGTTCATGCCCGCCAGGGTTATGCCGGCAAGTGTACCCTGAGACAGGGAGCAAATGCAGCCCAGCAGGATGATAATAATCATGCTGACTGATACCGCCCTGTTACGTGACAAATGCCACTCCTCAATGAAATAAGCCACTATAACCTCAAGCATTGATATGGCCGATGTCACCGCGGCCAGCAGCAATGAGAGGAAGAACAGGATGGCTATGATACTGCCGCCGGGCATGGAGGCAAAGATGCCGGGTAGGGTGATGAACACCAGTCCGGGACCTGCATTGACGGCCGGAGTGGTGCCGTTCATATAGGCTATGGCATATACTGCGGGGATGATGGCCAGTCCGGCTATGATGGCGAACAGAGTGTCAATGAGTCCGGTCGATACAGCTGTCATGGCAATGTCCTCCTTGGTCTTGACGTATGATCCGTAGGTAAGAAGGATGCCTATTCCGATGCTCAGTGACATGAAGGCCTGACCCAGCGCGGTGATGAGCACCTTGCCGTCAATCTTGCCGAAATCGGGAATGAGCAGGTATTTTGTTCCTTCGGTTGCTCCCGGAAGGGTGAGAGAGCGGATGGCCACCAGAATGATGGTGATGGAGAGAACGGTCATCATGGGCTTGGAGAAACGCTCTATTCCGTTCTTTACTCCGCCGAAATTGGCTATTGCAGTTACGGCCAGAAAGATGGCGGTGTATACCAGGGGCTCATATGTGGAACTTATGAATCCTGTGAACGTGCCGGAGTAATCGGCCCCCGGGTCAGTGAAACTGAACGTGCAGGCCTGAGCCAGGTACTTTACCGACCATCCTCCCACTACTGTATAGAAGGCCATTATGACAATGGGTGTGAGCAGGGTTATGAATCCGGCCCAGCGCCAGCGCGGAGCGCCCAGATTGTCATAGACGCGGGTCACGTTGCTGCGGCATTTGCGGCCAAGTGTGATCTCGGTCATAAGTACCGGCAGGCAGATGGTGAGCAGAAGTATCAGATAGACGAATATGAATGCGCCGCCTCCGTTCTGGGCTGCCAGGAAGGGGAATCTCCACAAGTTACCCAGACCCACGGCCGAACCGGCCAGGGCCATTATCATTCCAAAATGGCTCTCAAAACGCTCCTTGCGTCTCTCCCTTCTCTCCATCAGTGCTTACTGCTTGATGTTGGGCTCCTCCAGTCCGTAACCCTCCTTCTTGTCAACTGCCTTGAGGCGCAGGGCAAGCAGCAGGGCGACAATGCCGAACAGGGCGAAAATAACCATCGGGAGTGTGTAGTTGTACTGTGTTACCTCGGCTCCGTTGACCAGACGTGTACCGGCTTTGCAGTATTTGTCAAGTATGCCGCCTATGAGCAGGGGAACGAATCCCAGGCCTATGTTCTGAACCCAGAATATGAGTGCGTATGCGGAGCCTACAAGTTTCTGCGGGATGATCTTGGGAACGCTGGGCCACATGGCTGACGGTACGAGTGAGAATGCCACACCCAGGATTATCATGATGAATGCTGCGAACCACCAGTAGTTGAGCAGCGGCAGGGCAAACAGCACGTGTACCAGAATGAGCAGCAGTGAACCTATGATCATGATGGTGGCACCCTTACCTTTCTTGTCATA
>DBYT01000131.1 GCA_002309915.1 Bacteroidales bacterium UBA1179
GGTCTGCTTGCACCCAAGGTCAAGGAGGAGGTTACCGCTACAGTCGAGGTTATGGAGGTATTCCATATCTCAAAGGTTGGTATGGTAGCCGGTTGCCGTGTACGTGAGGGTAAGGTTTCACGTAACGACAAGGCCCGCGTAATCCGTGACGGTATCGTTATCCACACCGGCGAAATCCAGGCCCTGAAGCGCTTCAAGGATGACGTCAAGGAGGTACAGGCCGGTATGGAGTGCGGTATGAGCCTGGTATCATACAATGACATCAAGGAGGGTGATATNNATAGAGACATTCACTCAGATTGAGGTTAAGCAGACTCTTTAAAACAGGATAGATTATGGTATTGGATTGGATTATCATCATAGTCATGCTGGTAGGCCTGATAGAGGGCATCATAAAGGGTGTCATCCAGCAGGTGTTCAGCCTGGGAGGTCTTATACTGGGCATCATACTGGGTACGCTGCTCTATGAGCCGTTTGCCGGTCTGCTGCTGAGCATATTCAGGATGTCCGACCAGACTGCCAGGATTGTGGCTTTCGTGATAATACTGCTTCTGGTCCCAATGGTTTGCGGGTTGTTCGGGAAGGCTCTTTCCAAACTGATACATGCCGCCAACCTGGGATTCATTGACAGGGCGCTGGGTGCAGTGTTCGGATTCTTCAAGGTGGTGCTCATCATGGGACTTGTAATCATGGTCCTGGATATGACGGGCGTATCGGACAAGATTGTCAAGAAGGAGGAGAAGAAGCAGTCACAGCTCTATTTGCCGGTAAGCGATTTCTCCGGTTTTTGCCTGCAGTGGACCTGGAACAAGGTCAAGGAGAATGCCGAGGATCTGATTCCTGACTATAAGAAAGAAGAAAACAAAGACAAGAAAGACCAAAAAAAGGTTTGATAAGTTGAATACCGAGACACAGGACAACAGTCTGATAAGGGAGATCAGTGCCGAGAAGTACAGGTACGGTTTCACTACCGATGTCCACACCGATATAATTGACCGCGGTCTGACCGAGGATACCGTAAGGCTCATCTCAGAGCGCAAGGGCGAACCGGAGTGGATGCTGGAATTCCGTCTTAAGGCGTACCGTCACTGGCTTACCATGGAAATGCCGCATTGGGCGCATCTGGATATTCCCGAGATAGACTATCAGAACATATCATATTACGCCGATCCCACGGTAAAGAAAGAGGGTCCCAAGAGCCTTGAGGAGATTGATCCTCAGGTTATGAAGACCTTTGACAAACTGGGAATACCACTTGAGGAGCGTCTGGCGCTGAGCGGCGGTGTGGCAGTTGATGCTGTCATGGACTCCGTATCGGTCAAGACCACCTTCAAGCAGACCCTGGCCGAGAAGGGCATCATTTTCTGCTCCATGGGCGAGGCCGTAAAGAACCATCCTGACCTGATCAAACAGTATCTGGGCAGCGTGGTCAATTACCGTGACAACTTCTTTGCCGCACTTAACAGCGCCGTATTCAGCGACGGATCATTCGTATATATTCCCAAGGGCGTCCGTTGCCCCATGGAACTGTCCACATACTTCCGCATCAACGCTGCCGGAACAGGTCAGTTTGAGCGTACCCTGATTGTGGCCGATGACGACAGTTACGTATCCTATCTGGAGGGTTGCACCGCACCTATGCGTGATGAGAACCAGCTGCATGCCGCTATTGTTGAGATTGTGGTGCTGGACCGCGCTGAGGTAAAGTACAGCACAGTGCAGAACTGGTATCCCGGCGATGAGAACGGCAAGGGCGGTGTATATAACTTTGTGACCAAGCGCGGCCTTCTGAAGGGTGTTGACAGCAAGCTGTCATGGACCCAGGTGGAGACCGGATCGGCCATAACATGGAAGTACCCCAGTTGCGTGCTTCAGGGTGACGGATCGCAGGGTGAGTTCTACTCGGTGGCCCTGACCAATAACTGGCAGCAGGCCGATACGGGAACCAAGATGATACACATAGGCCGTAATACAAAGAGTACGGTAATAAGTAAGGGTATATCGGCCGGACACAGTCAGAACTCATACCGCGGACTTATCAAGGTGGGTGAGCATGCAGACGGTGCACGTAACTACAGCCAGTGTGACTCACTGCTGCTGGGAAGCGACTGCGGCGCACATACATTCCCTTACATGGATGTAAAGAACGAGACTGCCATT
The DNA here is from genome assembly GCA_002309915.1 of Bacteroidales bacterium UBA1179. Classification (GTDB taxonomy): domain Bacteria; phylum Bacteroidota; class Bacteroidia; order Bacteroidales; family Bacteroidaceae; genus Colenecus. The sequence goes on from DBYT01000131.1 coordinate 2,161, forward strand.
GTGGAGCACGAGGCAACTACCTCAAAGATATCTGAGGATCAGCTGTTCTACTGCAACCAGCGTGGCATACCTATGGAACAGGCCATCGGCCTTATTGTTAACGGTTACGCCAAGGAGGTGCTCAACAAACTGCCTATGGAGTTTGCGGTCGAGGCCCAGCGCCTGCTTTCGGTGTCACTTGAAAATACGGTAGGTTAAGACTATGATGCTAAAAATTGAAAACCTTCATGCCGGAATAGACGGCAAAGAGATTTTGAAAGGTATAAACCTTGAGGTGAATGCCGGCGAGGTTCATGCCATTATGGGTCCCAACGGATCCGGCAAGAGTACCATGAGCAATGTGCTGGTGGGCCATCCTTCCTATCAGGTTACTGAAGGCAGCGTTACCTTCAAGGGTAAGAACCTGCTGGATATGCCGGCCGAGGACCGCAGTCATGAGGGACTCTTCATGTCATTCCAGTATCCCGTTGAGATACCCGGTGTGAGCATGACCAACTTCATGCGTACCGCCATCAATGAGAAACGCAAGTACCTGGGTCTGCAGCCCATGTCACCCACTGATTTCCTGAAACTCATCAAGGAGAAGCGTGACCTGGTAAAGCTTGACGCCAAGTTCATGAACCGCTCGGTCAACGAGGGATTCAGCGGCGGTGAGAAGAAACGTAACGAGATATTCCAGATGGCCATGTTGGAGCCGTCACTCAGCATACTTGACGAGACAGATTCAGGTCTTGACATTGATGCACTGCGTATTGTGGCCGATGGCGTGAACCGCCTCAAGAGCCCCGAGACAGCGGTGATTGTCATCACCCACTATCAGCGTCTGCTTGACTATATCAAGCCCGATATCGTTCACGTGCTCTATCAGGGACGTATCATCAAGACTGCCGGTCCCGAACTGGCACTTGAACTTGAGGAGCGTGGCTATGACTGGGTCATTAAGGAATTTGAGGATTCTCAGAAATGAAGTCAGCTCAGAATTACATAGATCTCTTCAAAGAGAACAGGGTATTGGTTGACCGTGGGTCGGCCGGTGTCATGAACAGCCTGCGTGATGCCGCCCTTAAGAGTCTTGAACAGTACGGCTTGCCGCACAAAGGACTTGAGGAGTATCTGCATACTGACGTAGCAGCCTGGTTTGAGCCTGACTGGGGTATGAATCTGGCGCGTCTGGATATGCCGGTTGACTTTGCACAGGCTTTCAAGTGCAGCGTGCCCAATCTGAGCACCCAACTCTACTTCCTGGCCAACGATACTTTTGCAAGTTCCGATACGGCCTCCAAGAATAATCTCCCGGACGGAGTGTTTGCCGGCAGTCTCAAGGAGGCCGCCGCACAGCATCCCGAACTGGTAGAGAAGTTCTACGGCAGGTTGGCCGATATGGAGAAACCCGGAATAGCAGCCATCAACACCCTGTTTGCACAGGATGGATTCCTGCTCTATGTTCCGGACGGTGTTGTTCTGGAGAAACCCTTACAACTGATAACTCTTTTGAGTTCCAAGGTGGATCTTATGGTCAACCGCAGGATTCTGGTGGCTCTGGGACGCAGTGCACAGGCAAAACTGCTGCTTTGTGACCACGCTCTTGCTGCGAATCAATATCTGACAACACAGGTAACCGAGGTGTTCGCAGGCGAGAATTCCAATTTCGAGTTATATAACCTGGAGGAGACTCATTACGCAAACCGCCGTACATCAGAACTTTACGTAAGTCAGGAGGCCGACAGTAATGTCGAGATTGACTACGTTACACTGCATAACGGACAGACACGAAACACTGTTTTCTCAACTTTTGCAGGACGCGGTTCAAACCTCTCGCTGAACGGTATTGCCACCATTGATAAGGAGCAACACGTTGATAATATGACGTTTGTGGATCACAGAGTGTCTGACTGCACCAGCAACGAACTGTTCAAATACGTTTTGGACAACAGCGCGAGCGGGGCATTCGCAGGAAAGGTTCTGGTTCGTCACGGAGCTCAACATACTGAGTCACAGCAGACTAACCGGAATATCTGTCTTACCCGTCAGGCACGCATGTTCACACAGCCCCAACTGGAGATTTATGCCGATGACGTAAAGTGCTCACACGGTGCAACAGTAGGTCAGCTGGACGATAAGGCCATGTTCTATATGCGTCAGCGCGGTATCCCCGAGGCCGAGGCCCGTATGATGCTGATGCAGGCTTTCGTAGGAGAGGTTATAGGACGCGTATCGCTGGAGCCGCTCCGTGACCGTCTGAACCGTCTTGTTGAGAAACGTTTCCGCGGTGAACTCACCCAGTGTGAGGGATGCCGCGCTTGCAGATAAAAGTGATATGATTGACGTAGAGAGAATTCGCAGGGATTTCCCCATTCTGGGACGTGAGGTTTACGGTAAACCGCTTGTCTATCTGGATAATGCCGCCACTACCCAGAAGCCTCAGTGCGTCATCGATGCCATAAGTGAGGCATACTGCAACGTGAATGCCAACGTACACCGCGGCATACATTTCCTGTCACAGCAGGCTACCGATATGATGGAGGCGGCCCGTGACAAGGTACGTCAGTTCATAGGGGCGGGCAGTACCGAGGAGATAATCTTTACCCGCGGCACTACCGAGAGCATGAACCTGCTGGCAAGTTCTTTTGCACAGGCTTTCCTTAAGGAGGGTGATGAGGTGATCATTTCCGGAATGGAGCATCACAGCAACATAGTTCCCTGGCAGATCCAGGCAGGCAGATACGGATTCAAGCTGAAGGTCATACCTGTAACAGACCTTGGAGAACTGGATATGGATGCTTTCTCAGCAATGCTGTCTGATAAGACAAAACTTGTAAGCATTACACATGTATCCAATGTGTTAGGCACTGTGAATCCTGTTTCTGAGATTATCAGCAAAGCCCATTCGTACGGAATTCCCGTTGCTGTGGACGGTGCTCAGTCTGTACCTCACATCAAAGTGAACGTAAAGGAACTTGGGGCTGATTTCTACGCATTCAGCGGTCACAAGATTTACGGCCCGACCGGTATAGGCGTACTCTACGGACGTAAGGAACTGCTTGAACAGATGCCTCCCTATCAGGGCGGAGGCGAGATGATAAAGCGCGTCACTTTTGAAAAGACCACTTACAACGAACTGCCGTACAAGTTTGAGGCCGGCACTCCGGATTATGTCGGTTCCATAGCACTTGCAACCGCTCTTGATTATGTTCAGACAATAGGACTGGATAAGATAGCACAGTATGAGAGCGAACTGTGCGACTATGCCATAAGCAAACTGACCCAGATACCCGGCATGCGCATTATAGGCAATTCAGAACACCGCAGCGCCGTTGTTTCATTCCTGGTAGGAAACATCCATCCTTCCGATATGGGAACCCTGCTTGACCGTCTGGGCATAGCAGTACGTACCGGTCACCATTGTGCCGAGCCGCTGATGGACCGTATGGGTATCCCCGGCACGGTTCGTGCATCATTCTCATTCTACAACACAAAGGCCGAAATAGACACGCTCAGCGCAGGAATAGAGCGTGTAAAATGTATGTTTTAAACATTTTTTTACATTTCGGAGACAACCGATTGTAATAATGCTTAACTTTGCCGCATATTACAACCAAAATGGATATTATATGAAAAGACTATTCCTTAGTGTATTTGCACTTGCATTTGGTGCATTCACATTCATCTCATGTAATGATGATGACAAAATCAATAAAGGAGGTAATGACAGTGAAAGGTATTTGACTGTCCAGGAACAGCAGCAGGCTATCACCACTGCTTTGGATGGCGTAGCCGATGCTATCAGTTTTACCGATTTTTCACATGCTCTTGAATTTGCCGAGGAGATTATGGGGTCCGACATCGAGTTGATGGATCTTGTTCAGGCTCTGGGAAGTCCTGCTGTATTGGAAGACAGCCTTTTCCAGGATAAGATGGGTAAAGCGGTTATCTTGTTCGCCCAGGATACCGTTGCTATTGACCTTTCTCCTCTTTACATGTCGGCTGACCTGTTCATTACCGACACGGTTCTGATTGATACTGTCTATGCCGTAGGCGAGGGTGGTGGCGCAGGTAACCGTATTGACACTACCTACACTAAGCTGTTTATCCTGGACAATATCAGGCATGATGTGGATTATTTACAGTTGAATGTATTCGTAAACAACCACAAACTCTCTTTGAAAGCCAATGTAAGAGCCGGTGAGAGTGTCATTTCCGTCAGCAGGGAGGAGAAGGTGAAGACCGTCTATCTGCCTAAGTCAGCCGAAATATCAATCTCTCTTGATGACAAGGTACTTGCAGCACTCAACGGTCAGTACACATCGGACATGAGTCTTTATGTTGAAGATGTTGAAGATGCTGAAGATATTGTCAGATTTGAGGGAACCCAATTCTCCGCATCAGCAACTATCAAAGTTGTAAGCTATGAACTGTCAGGCGGCGTCAAGTACGATCAGAGCAAGGGTATTGAAGCCAATCTGGCTGCAAAATACGACGATTATCAGTTGCTTTCAATCAACGGTAAGGTTGATGCCGTATTTGAAGGTCTTGACCTCCAGGATACCACTGCCCTTCTGGTTTGGGCTCAGAATCCCGAGAAACTCAAGTCAATCAGCCTGAATGCTTCATTGGGAGGAGGTAAGGTTGAGATAAAGGGCGTTATGGACAGTCCTTTCAAGGATGAGGAACTTGCCACGACTCTTCGCAGCCTGATGGTTCCCGGTGCAACCATCACTGATGAGAAGGCCAGGGAGACAATCGAGCGTCTGAACGGTATCATCAACGCCGGAATCTATTTCGAGGGCTTCAAAAATCCTCAGGCAACACTCAGGTTCGTGTTCGGTGAAGCACGCGAAAGCGGAAAGGGAAAAGGCGTAATTAATTCAATAGAAGAGCTGTTTGACCGTACCGGAGCATATCCGGTCCTGATAGCACATGATGCCGATGGCAATGAGGTTGAGGTATCGTTCGAGGAATACTTCGGTAAGATAGACGTTTCAAATCTGGTAAGTACCGTTAAAGAGAAGTTCCAGGCCACATTCGGCGACTTCATCGGCCAGTTTGATTCAGACAAGTAAGAATTGTAGCAAACAGATATAATTGCTCTTATTGAAGGGTGGCTGCATGATGCGGCCACCCTTTATTTATACATTTTTAATGCGCTGAAAATGTTAAAAATGTGTACCTTTGCACCCGTTTTAAAAAGCAAGGTTAAAATACACTACTATATGAAACAGAAAGCACTCCTTATGATTCTTGACGGCTGGGGCATAGGTAACCGCTCCAAGGCTGATGTGATTTACAACACTCCCACTCCTTACATGGATTATCTGAATGCCAATTATCCTAATGCACAGTTACTTGCATCAGGTGAGAACGTTGGTCTGCCCGACGGTCAGATGGGTAATTCAGAGGTAGGTCACCTCAATATCGGTGCCGGCCGTGTTGTTTATCAGGATCTGGTAAAGGTTAACCGCGCCATCGCTGACGGCAGCATCCGTCAGAACAAGGAGGTTGTATCGGCTTACACCTACGCAAAGGAGAACGGCAAGAAGCTGCATCTGATGGGTCTGGTATCAGACGGCGGTGTTCACAGTTCACTGGAGCATCTGTTCTGCCTGACCGATATTGCCCGCGAGTACGGTATCGACAAGACATACGTACACTGCTTCATGGACGGTCGTGACACCGACCCCAAGAGCGGTAAGGGTTTCATTGACCAGCTTGTAAAGCGTGGTGACAAGGTTGCCACCATAATAGGCCGTTATTATGCAATGGACCGTGACAAGCGTTGGGAGCGTGTAAAGATCGCTTATGACCAGCTGGTTGGCGGTGAGGGCCGTAAGGTTTCAGATATGGTAAAAGCTGTTGAGGAGTCATACGCCGAGGGCGTGACCGACGAGTTCATGAAGCCTATCGTAAACGAGGCTTATGACAGCCGCATCGAGGAGGGTGATGCCATCATCTTCTTCAACTTCCGTAACGACCGCGCCAAGGAGCTCACCATCGTCCTGACTCAGAAGGATATGGACGCCGAGGGTATGCATACCGTTCCCGGTCTGCAGTACTACTGCCTCACTCCGTACGATGCTTCATTCACCGGCGTACACATTCTGTTTGACAAGGAGAACGTGAACAATACTCTGGGCGAGTATCTGTCAGCTCAGGGTCTCAAGCAGCTGCATATAGCCGAGACCGAGAAGTACGCTCACGTTACATTCTTCCTGAACGGCGGCCGTGAGCTTCCGTTCGAGGGCGAGGACCGTATCCTGGTTCCTTCACCCAAGGTTGCCACTTATGACCTGCAGCCTGAGATGAGCGCTTACATTGTCCGTGACAAGCTGGTCGAGGCTATCGGAACTGACAAGTATGACTTTATCGTTGTAAACTTTGCAAACGGCGATATGGTTGGTCATACAGGTGTTTACGAGGCTATTGAGAAGGCTGTCGTTGCTGTTGACGCCTGCGTTCATGATGTTATCGAGGCTGCCAAGGCTCATAACTATGAGGCTATCATCATTGCCGACCACGGTAATGCCGACAACGCTCTGAACCCCGATGGTACACCCAACACCGCTCACTCACTCAATCCCGTTCCGGTAATCTACGTTACCCCGCGCAAGGATGCCAAGGTAGAGTCTGGTATCCTGGCCGATGTAGCTCCTTCAATCCTCACCATCATGGGTCTGCCCATACCGGCTGAGATGAACGGCAAGGTACTTGTAAAATAACTACTGAACTATTGTTTATAATAGCCGACGGTCCTGGACTATGACCGTCGGTTGTCCTTTTTTATTTTTCTGAATGAAACTGATTCCTATCTATACTTGGAACCGTAGCGTCCTTGAGTTCAACCGTAAGAAAGACCGTCTTTCACACCAGCCCTGGTTTCAGGGTGTAGTGCTATTGCTGTGCGTTATCATAGCAATGCTGCTGGCAAATCTGCCTGCAACCCGTCACTATTACCATGCTTTCCTTGAGACCAGCATTCAGATTCACATGCAGAGTCCCGAGGGCAGTGTTGACTGGCTGTTCCCGCACGGAATGACCATCGAGAAGTTCATCAACGATATCCTGATGGTGGTGTTCTTCTTCACGGTCGGTCTTGAGATTAAGCGTGAGGTTGCACACGGTGAACTTTCATCGGTCAAGAAGGCATTGCTTCCTGTAGTTGCCGCATTCGGTGGCGTCATCATGCCGGCTTTGCTCTATACTCTGGTCAACCGCGGTACCATCGGCGCTTCGGGTTGGGGTATTCCTACTGCAACTGATATTGCATTCGCAGTCTGCATCCTCTCTGTCCTGGGTGACAGGGTTCCCGTTTCACTCAAGGTGTTCCTTACCGCCCTTGCCATTGCCGATGACCTGATTGCCATCCTGGTTGTGGCAATCTTCTACGGCGGTCATGTGAACCTTGACGCTGCTGGGCTGTATCAGTGGTTGTCATATTCATTGCATGGCTTATCAAAGTATCTTGGGACACAAGCATATTGCCGTATATCTTGCACTGGCCGTTGTAGTATGGGTGCTTTTTTACTACTCAGGCATTCATGCAACCATGTCAGGTGTGGTCATGGCATTCATCATTCCGTCCGAGGCCCGTTACGAGCGCTCGTACGTGCTTCATAAGATCAAGTTCTTTTCACAGAAACTGCTCTCTTTTGACCAGATTGATGATGAGACCATGTTCCCCAACGGTCCGCAGCGTCATTTCCTGCGTAAAATACACAAGACGGCATACGGCTCTCTCAATATGAGTTATCGCGTGGAGCATGCTCTTTCACCCTGGGTGAACTTTATGATCATGCCTATTTTTGCATTGGCCAATGCAGGTGTGGAGATTCCGGATCTGGCTTACTTCAATATTTTCAATACTTCGGGAGTTGCAGGTGGAGTAGGGCTGGGAATTTTCCTGGGCCTGGTACTGGGCAAGCCGCTGGGTATCACTCTGTTCAGTTATGCCGCAATCAAGTCCAGACTCTGCGAGATGCCTGAAAAGGCCGGTTGGGCAATGTTCTTTGCCGTTGCATGTCTTGGAGGTATCGGCTTTACTATGTCAATATTTGTCGATACGCTTTCATTCCAGGATGCTACTGCAGTTGAGGAAATGAGAAATGCCGGCAAGATAGCCATTCTGATGGGCTCTCTGGCTGCCGGCATTCTGGGTACGATTCTTATAAAACTGGTTTCAGGAACCCATAAGAATTCACTCGGCTGAGAACTGGTCCTTTCCTACGCCGCAAATAGGGCATACAAAATCATCGGGTATCTCCTCCCAGGGGGTACCCGGTTCTATTCCACCCTCAGGGTAACCTTCGGCGGGATCATACTCCCAACCGCACATATCACAAACGTACTTGCTCATAGTCTTTGGTTTTAGGTTAATGTGTTTTGCAAATATAGCAACGCGAGTCATTATTCCAAGCGGAATGACTACTTTTGTATAATCAAATTTGAAATGTTATGGTAAGGAATCTTAGTGATAAGGTAAAGTATATCGGAGTTGATGACCTGGATCTGGATCTTTTTGAGAGTCAGTACATTGTTCCTGAGGGAATGGCGTACAACTCTTACGTAATCCTAGATGATAAGGTGGCTGTTCTTGATACGGCCGATGCCCGCAAGGCCGATGATTGGAAGGCTAACCTCAAGGAGGCTCTCGGCAGCCGCCAGCCCGATTACCTTGTCGTTCATCATATGGAGCCGGACCACTCGGCCCTGATTGCTTGGGCTCTTGACGAGTTCCCCGCTCTTACCCTTGTGGCCAGCGCCAAGGCTATCCAGATGCTGGAGCAGTTCTTTGAGGGTATTCAGATTGAGGGACGCACTCTTGCGGTCAAGGAGGGTTCGGAACTTGAACTGGGTGAACATAAACTCCGTTTTATCGGTGCTCCCATGGTTCACTGGCCTGAGGTTATGGTCTCTTTTGATGAGGCCGACGGTGCTCTTTACAGTGCCGATGCATTCGGCAAGTTCGGTGCCCTGGGCAAGTGCGGATTCTATGGACGCGATGATGATGACTGGAGTTGCGAGGCCCGCCGCTACTACTTCAATATAGTAGGTAAGTACGGCACTCCGGTACGTACCCTGCTGGGCAAGACTGCACAACTTGCAATCAAGACCATTCGCCCGCTTCACGGTCCTATCCTTGAGGATAATCTCCAGGAGTATCTTAACCTTTATAATATATGGAGCAACTACGCTGTTGAGACCCCGGGCATTTTCATTGCCTGCGCTTCAATTCACGGCGGCACTTTGGCTGCGGCTGAGAAACTGGCTGAGATTCTGCGTGCCAAGGGGGCAGAGCGTGTGGTTGTAAGTGACCTTTGCCGCTCGGATTTTGCCGAGAACGTGGAGGATGCTTTCCGGCATTCCACTCTGGTGGTTGCAGCATCATCTTATGATGCAGGCGTATTCACTCCCATGTATGAGTTTTTGCATCGGCTCCAGATCAAGGGGTTCTGCAATCGCAAGGTGGGTATTGTGGAGAACGGGTCGTGGGCTCCTTCGGCCGGCCGTGTCATGAAGGAGATGCTCTCCGCAATGAACGGCATTGAGATTGTAGAGCCTATGGTTACAATCAAGAGCCGCATGAAGGAATCGGATATTCCCTCTCTTGATTCTTTAGCTTCAGCTCTTTTATAAGGGGGGAACTTAAGTTCCGCTTGAATGGCAGCCTTCTGGGGCTGCTTTTTTTGTTTAAATTGGGAATCGACTATATTTTATAGTTAAATTTTGGGGTTTTGTGATTCAACTATAAAAAATAGTTGTATATTTGCCGCAGAGTTAGTTCTGAAATGAATGCAAAACTATAGTTTTTATGAAGAGATTAAGTAAGAAGGAAGAAGACATCATGGAGCTGTTTTGGCAGAACGGTGACATGACTGTCAGTGAGCTCAGGGAGCATATGCCGGATCCCAAGCCTCACGTCAACACCATCTCCACTCAGGTCCGTCTGCTGGAGTCGAACGGGTTCCTGGGACACAACAAAGAGGGGATGGGTTACAGGTATCACGCTGAGATAAGCCGTGATGAGTACAGTAACAGTTCAATAGGACGTATAGTGTCGCGCTGCTTTGAGAACTCGTATGTCGATGCGGTGTCGGCCCTGGTCAAGAATGACAAGATAAGCGTCGACGAACTTGAGGAACTTATCAGGCGCATAAAAGAGGAGGGATGACAACCTCCCGGAGATAAATAGGACCTTTTGCTGAATAAATAGAATTATATAAATGGAGGCATTGTTATTATATCAAGTCAAAGTGGCAGTACTTGTGGCCGTATTGTTCGGCGCTTACCGTCTGCTGCTGGGACGTGAAACGTTCCACCGTTTTAACCGGTCGGTACTGATAACCATTGCTCTTCTCTCCTTTGTTTTGCCCTTTTTCCATATTACAAGACAGGCCAAGCAGCAGCCGCAATTCCCACCTGAAGCTGCTGTGGAGACGCAGTTGGAGGCCGATGCCGTCGTAAGCGCCCAAAAGCCGCTGCGTGTCAATCCCGTAGCCATCCTGCTGGTTATGTACGGAGTTGGTGTTGTATTTGTGCTTGTCAGGAAGGGGGTGTCGGTAATAGCCGTTTCACGTATCATACGCAAGGGTAGGTATGCTGACCGCACCCAGGGCGTTGACGTGATAGAGTCCGACCAGATTCCCGGACCGCTCAACTGGATGCGGTACGTGGTTATGCCGCGCGAGTGGCTGGAGAAAGAGAATGCATCTGTGTGGAAGCATGAGAACCTTCATGCCCACCGATGGCATTCGCTGGACCTGCTCATGGCCGATGTTATGACTGCATTCCAATGGTTCAATCCCGTAATGATCCTGCTGCGTAAGGAGTTTGAACTCATACACGAGTATGAGGCAGACCAGGCTGTGATTGAGAGCGGAGCCAATGCAAAGGAGTACAAACTGATGCTGGTAAATGCCGTAGCCGCAAGTCGCGGACTGGCTATGACCAGCTGGCTCAAGCAATCCAACCTTAAAAAACGTATAGATATGATGGACAAGAAACAATCAAACGGATGGAGCAGGCTCAGAGTCCTGTTCATCCCCGCAATCGCGTATCTCTTCCTGTTTGCGACTGCAAATGTAACCGTGGCCAATGCTCAGGACAACACGTTCCGCTGGCCGGTATTTGAGGACGGCAAGACCTGGATTTTCCAGGACGGCAGTGCCAAGGTCCGTACTTTTGACGGCGTTACCGCTAATATGAAGGCCAGTGAGGTGGCCGGGTATCTTAAGAACTATGAGGGATTCAAGACCACCCGCATGACCCTTATGTTTGAGTATCCCATTGAGAGCCTGGCCGATGTTCAGCCCTACGCCGAGCAGCTTAACGCGGTGGGTATCAAGACATCGGTGGCTACCAATGAGGAGATGCTGGAGCGTATGACTATGCCGGAATTCCGTGTGGCCAGAGTTTATGATGAGGGTAGGGGCAAGTACCGCTTTGAGCTTATCTGCAACTCGCACGATGACCGCCTGTTGCATTATATGAGAGGTGGCAGTCATAAGTACAAGTATAAGGATATCTCAATAACAGGCGACAAGGCCCTGATGCTTAAGTGGATTGATATGTTTGACGGACACGGACTGGCTATCTATCCCAAGTCAAGCATGCCCACCGCTGATATGGAGCAGATGGCACAGGCTGCCTGGTCACGCGGTATTGAGCAGGTATCGGCCGTAATTGACGGCGAGAGTGACATGGAGGGCCTTAAACTGTACACTCTGGTTCCCAAGGAGGGTCTGCTGTCAAAGAAATTCCCCGGTGTGAATGCCTATGAGGCTATCCGTAAGTATAACGCCAGCCGATCATCGGACTATTTTGACAAGGGCGTGCACATTAAGAGCCCCAGGTCTTTCTATAATGCCGGTTCCAGTTTCCTGAATATTACCGATGTGGTCCGTACACCCGATGAGCTGATACTCATATTCAAGTCTGTCCAGTACACGGACCTCTGGATCATGCCTGGCGATGACTGGATGATTGATGTTGACGGGCAGAAATACAAGTCCTCCAAGTACGAGGGTCTGAATGATATGATAGGCATCCACTACTGGAGCCCCGATAACGGTTATTACATTTCATCGGTCCATTTTGACGTGGCTATCCCCGATGACGTAAAGACCGTTGACCTGCTGGATGAGGACAGCGAGGCGATATCGGGATTGCAGATATCGGAAACTCCCGTTGACTATGACAATATCAGAGTGGTTCATGAAAACAGCAGATTTGTACTCAAGACCACCCACAGGGAGAAAGATGCCGAACGTGATTATGTGTCTGTACACAGGATTGATTTTTCGGCCGATGAGACCAAGGTTTATGCATCAATGGCCATTGCTCAGTCTCACGCTTTCCCCGGACATCTGGGAAGTGACATCACCCTTACGCTCTCCGACGGCACTGTCCTGAATGCTGTAAAGGTGTTGGGTGTGCCCACCGATCAGGATTTTGACCGTCACGGTGACTTTGTGCAGACCGGTTTCAAGGTGATTTTCCCGCCCATAAGCCAGGAGGATTGGGAGAAGGGTGTCAATATCTTCAGGGCTACTGTATGCCACGAGCCGGTAAGTATTGAGCTGAACAGGCCGCGTCCTGCAGGTCCGACGGTGACTTTAACCGATGAGATTGCCGCAGGTGAATATCACGCAGAGATTGCAAAGTTTGAGTTTGCGGATGATGGTGCCGGAGCAAACAGGACAGAATCAAATACCGTTGATAAGGTGGTATTTGACAGCAAGGGCAAGATGATATTGTCCGGCAGCAAGTCAACCATACTGCCCGACGGCAAATACACAATGAACTGGATTAAGCCAGACAAGGAGAAGAATCCTCGTGATGAGGGGCTTGTGGCCGAAGGCTTGAACAAACTTGAGTTAAAGGGCCGCAAGGTCAAGATGGAGTTCATGGCTGAACTGGTAAAACAGGGTGATGAGATCAAGCAGTACATACTGGTTGAAGAGAATGATAAAGGTGCAACTGTGATGTACATCTATCCTAACAAATAATCTCTCCTGGATTGCAAAAGAAATGCCACAACCCGTCAGGGCTGCGGCATTTCTTTTTGCCACTATAATGTGTTATTTCTTTACCTTGGCGCGTTGGGCGTTCAGGAAGTCGGTCATTTTCTTGAGGTTCTCCTCGGTGTACATTGCTGCACCGCCGTGGCTGCCCTCGGGTACGCGTACGATGTAGCTCTCAACGCCTGCCTCCTGCATTTTGTCATACAGATACTGGCTTACGCATGAAGCAACTACGGGGTCTGAATCACCGTGGAACATGTAACCGGCAACATCGTCCTTATCCAGGAAACCTGATGCGCTCAGAAGCATGAACTTGTCCTCATTGCCCTCCTTGGGTGCGCCGATGAGGTTCTCCTCGGGGGTCTGTCCGGGGCCACCGAATATCATAGCGTTACCGCAGTCCATATGGAGCAGTTCAGTGGGACCTGACCAGTCGCAGAATGCGTTTACGTAACTTGACTCCTTGGTGTAGGGGCCTACGTTACCCTCGATATCGTACTCGGCTGTGCCGTACTTACCGATCTTTACGTTGTTTGACAGAGCGGTAACGGCACTCAGGTGACCGCCTGATGAGAAACCTGAAGTTGCGATGAATGAAGTATCGAACTTGTACTTGTCGGCGTTAGCGCGGATAAAGCGGATAACAGCCTTGATATCGTTAACCTGAGCAGGCCACTTGGCGTCGGAGATTGAACGGTGGTTCGGGCAAACCACTGCATAACCGGCATTGAGCAGAGCCTGACCGATTGTGTTAATATCGGCCATACCCTTTGAACTGTTGCTTCCCCATGCGCTGCCGTAGATGTGTACAACTACAGGGTATTTATCCTTAACTTCCTTGGGGAGATAGATGTCGAGCATGTGATAAACCTGACCGTCATCACCGGCGTAGTTGATATCGGTGAATTTCTCGGAGCACTCAACCTGGGCACCGCCCTGAGGACCGCCGAATCCGCCGAAACCGCCGAATCCGCCACCACCCATAGGAGGCATACCGCCGCCGAAACCGCCCTGAGGCATACCACCACCGAAACCTCCGCCCGGGAACTGGGCAAAACATGTGAGCGACATCATAACAGCCGCTGCGAGAAGAATTTTCTTTTTCATATTATTGATGTAATTAAGAAGTAATATTCTTTATCTAATACCTTACAAGGCACGCAAAGTTAAATATTTTTTTCAGAATACGATGTAGTAGGCCATTGTAACGGAGGCTATCAGTTTCAGGCCTGTTCCCACCAGAAATCCTGCAAATGTGCCCAGTGAGGCCTTGAGTGCATCGGTCGCAGACTTGTTCTCCTGGAACATCTCGGCCAGGAATGCGCCTGCAAGACTGCACGGTATCATACCTATGGGTGTTAGGAAAATACCTATTATCATGCCTATCAGGGCACCCTGGCTTCCGGCTTTGGAGCCTCCGGCCAGTTTGGTGAATCTGGCGGGTACGGTGTAATCCAGAATGGATACGATGACGGTCACTCCCAGCCAGATAAGGACAAAGGTGAGGGTCATATCGGCCCCGCCCAGTTTGTGGCTGAGGAATGCCAGCAGCAGGCCGACCCAACTCAAAGGAGGTCCGGGAAGCCCCGGAATGATGCTGCCGATAATGCCGATAACGGCCAGAATGACGGCAAGAACAATCAGTATGGTTGAAGTCATAGTTTGCGCGTTTGGGGGCTAAAGGTAGCAATTATTTCACTACTTTTGCGCGATGGTTCAGATTCAGGATACGATAGTTTCCCTTGATGTCATTACCAAGGAGTTCTGCTGTGACTTAAAAAAGTGTCACGGAGCATGCTGTATCGAAGGTGATGCCGGTGCGCCCGTCACTCCGGAGGAGATAGCGCAGATTGAGGAACTCCTGCCTGTCATAAGGGATATGTTATCGGCCGATGCCCTCAAGGCTATTGAGGAGAAGGGCATTGCCTATCCCGATCCTGAGGGAGAACTGGTAACGCAGATAGTGAACGGCAAAGACTGCGTCTTTACCTGCTACGATGAGACGGGTTGCTGCTACTGCGCCATTGAGAAGGCTTACCGTGAGGGAAAGGTGAGTTTCATGAAGCCGGTATCGTGCCACCTGTATCCTATCCGCGTCAAGAAAATCGGCCCCTACTGGGGACTGAACTATGACCGCTGGGATGTATGCCAGGCTGCTGCCATCAAAGGACACCGTGAACATATTCCGGTTTACAAATGCCTTAAGGAACCGCTTATACGCCGATTCGGACAGGAGTGGTATGATGAGCTGGAACTTACGGTGGGTGAAATGAAGAAACAGAACATTATATGAATATGAATAGAAGACGATTGGCCGTTTTGCTGGCTGTTTTATGCTCTCTGGTTATGATCTCATGCGGGAGCCGCTACAAGGAGAAACCGTTTGGTGGCTTGAACGGTCGTGTACAGAAGGTTACTGTATATCAGCTTATGCCGGAGTTATGGCACGCCAATTTCGATGGCACCGATGTAATGAACATCAACACATCAATCTACGATGTCTACGGAAATGAGATATGCTCGGTCACGATGGACAGCGCCGGGCGTGTCCAGGTTGAAACGGAGAGCCTGTTCAAGGATGGTGTATGCATACGCAGTTCCCAGAAATCGGGCGACAGGACTGTGGCTACCCTCAATCTTATGTCAAAGGATGGAGGCACACTTGTCTATAATAAGGAGATTAACGGCCGCATAACACGTATGAAGGTTAAGCAGAGCTCATTCCTGCGCCGCCATAAATCAGTGGTTTCCGAGAACGGCGCGGTTACCACGGTCAGCATCTATAAGACAGACCGTCAGGGCTATCCCGTAAAGATTACAATCACCGACTTACAAAAGGGTATCAAGACTGTTGAGACAAACAAGTTCGATGCCAATCATAACGTGGTGCAGAAAGACCTGTATACGGAGTATTTAGCCGATGGCATCCATGAGCAGAGATCAGTCATTACTGAATACGGAGATCTGGACGAACACGGTAACTGGAAGGACTGCCGCACATACAATGAGTTCCGGCTGCCTCTGGAGGTTCTGGTCAGGGAGATTGAATACTGGGAATAAAGTTTCTGTATCACAAAATATAAAAGGCGGGTTAACCGCCTTTTTTATTTGTGATCCTTAGCAGATTTGAACTGCTGACCTCTTGCCTGTCAAGCAAGCGCTCTAAACCAACTGAGCTAAAGGATCGGTTTTTCTTAAAGCGCAGCAAAGGTACACTTATTTCCCGAATCTGCAATATTGGCTCCGTTTTTGCTTGCTGCAGATTGCAAACGGGGTTAAAAATGTATAATTTGCACAATATTATGAAGTTGTGCATAGGACAAGCGTTACAATGAGACCGGAAAATGTGTAATTTCGCGGCCGAAAATTGAAAAGTAACAAAAACAGTGTCGGCAAAGGGCCGGCAAAAACGACGTCAACTTTATGAATATCAAAGGTTTCCAACCTAAACTGTTCTCTACTCTCAAGAACGGTTACAACAAACAGACTCTTGTTCAGGACCTGCTCGCAGGTGTAATTGTCGGTATAGTGGCTCTGCCGCTTGCCATTGCATTCGGTATAGCATCGGGAGCTACTCCTGAGGCCGGTATCCTCACTGCTATCGTAGCGGGTTTCATCATCTCCTTTTTTGGCGGAAGCAAGGTTCAGATAGGCGGTCCCACCGGAGCGTTCATCGTGATCGTGTACGGTATCATACAGGATTACGGCATGAACGGCTTGTGCATTGCAACCTTCATGGCAGGTGCGTTCCTTATACTCATGGGCATCCTGCATCTGGGAACCATCATCAAATATATCCCTTATCCCATAGTCGTGGGCTTTACAAGCGGTATCGCCCTGACAATATTCGCTACCCAGATCAAAGATCTGTTCGGACTCCAGATTGAGAGTGTTCCTGCAGGTTTCCTTGACAAGTGGGTGGTTTATTTCCAGAACTTCGATACGGTAAGCTGGTGGTCACTCCTTATTGGTGTGGGCAGCATACTGATTATCGTTTTCACTCCCAAGATCAGTCGTAAAATTCCTGGTTCTCTTGTGGCAATCATCATTATGACAATTGTCTGCCTTATCCTGCGCGGTGTTGGCGTAGAGGGCATAGAGACCATCGGTGACCGTTTCTCAATATCAACCCAACTGCCTCAGGCCGAGGTTCCCAAAATCAACTGGGACAGCATCCGTCGCCTGGCTCAGCCGGCCATGGTAATTGCCATGTTGGGTGCAATTGAGTCACTGCTCTCAGCAGCAGTAGCCGATGGCGTGATTGGTGACCGTCACGACAGCAACCAGGAACTTGTGGCACAGGGTATTGCCAATATGGTATCACCTCTGATAGGCGGTATACCTGCCACAGGCGCAATAGCACGAACCATGACCAACATCAACAACGGCGGGCGCACTCCGGTGGCAGGTATTGCGCACGCCATTGTATTGGCTTTAATCTACCTGTTCCTTATGCCGCTGGTAAAGTTCATACCTATGGCTTGCCTGGCCGGAATCCTGGTAGTCGTATCATACAACATGAGTGAGTGGCGCAGCTTCAAGGCCATCCTCAAGAACCCCAAGTCCGATATCATCGTACTGCTGGTAACATTCTTCCTGACTGTGATATTCGACCTTACCGTCGCAATCGAGGTTGGCGTACTGATTGCCTGCCTGCTCTGCATGAAGCGTATGGCCGAGACCACCAACGTGTCAGTGCTCAGTGATGAGATCGATCCCAACGCCGATTCTGACGTTCAGGGCAATCTGGATCACCTGACCATCCCCGAGGGTGTCAAGGTGTATGAGATTAACGGTCCCTATTTCTTTGGCATCGGTAACAAGTTCGAGGAGATGATGGGTGATATGGGCGGTCGCGCAAAGGTTCGCATAATCCGTATGCGTAAGGTTCCGTTCATTGATTCAACAGGCGTGCACAACCTCTCAAATATGTGCAAGATGTGTTCTCAGATGGGTGTCAAGGTTGTATTGAGCGGTGTCAATCCCAAGGTGATGAAAGTCATCGAAGACGCCGGAATGGATGAAGTTGTAGGTAAGGAGAATATCTGCAGCCACATCAATATCGCACTCAAGCGAGCCGAGGAAATCCTGGCCGAGTAAAAGGTAGTTTTCAACAGGTTATACAGTTGGCCCGAACCAGCACTTCAGCTGATTCGGGCCAATTGTTTGTTATTTAGCGAGTTGAGTTATCAACTGATTGTTAAAAACTTTTTTAAATAAAAAGTGGGGCAAAGTGGGTTAAAGTGGGTGAAATTGTTTTAACTTTGAAACCGAATATCGATTATCGGCATAAAAATGAGCTTCATAGGTCAGTTCCCCGTACGTCTGGACGCAAAGAACAGAGCGTTCATGCCCGCCGGATTCCGCCGCATCCTGCAGCAGTCCGAGAGCCAGACACTGGTGGTCCGCAAGGACTACTTTGAGAACTGTCTTGTGGTTTATCCTGCAGCACAGTGGCAGGAGGAGATTGCAAAGGTGCGTGCCAAGCTGAACCGTTTTGACGGAAACCAGCAGATGGTATACCGCAAACTTGTATCTGAGGCTCAGGAAGTGCAGCTGGACAGCAACGGACGCATGCTGTTGCCGCAGGCCTTGCTTGACAAGGTGGGCATCAAGCAGGATGCTCTGTTTGTAGGAATGGAGCAGACCATAGAGATATGGGCTCCTGACATTGCGGCTACGGAGAGCAAGCAGCCGTTCATGTCGGACAGCGATTTTGCCGATAACCTGAAAAAATTCATGACTGAGTGATACGTACTATACACATAACAGGTAAGTGGACACAAGTGGGACATATCATGTGCCGGTTCTTCTCAGACAGAGTGTAGAAGGACTTGTGGTGGACCCTGACGGGGTCTATGTGGATGCCACCTTCGGTGGTGGTGGCCACTCACGCGAGATAGTGTCCCGACTCAGCAGCAAAGGTCATCTGTACGGTTTCGACCAGGATGCCGATACCATGAACAACATAATCCGTGACGACCGCTTTACTTTCGTCTATTCCAATTTCCGTTACATGCCCAATTTCATGCGCTGGTACGGCCATGAGAAGGTTACGGGCATTCTTGCCGATCTGGGCGTTTCATGGCATCACTTTGATGACAGCACACGCGGATTCTCATTCCGTTTCGAGGGGCCCATTGATATGCGCATGAACCAGAAGGAGGGGATGAAGGCATCGGACGTACTCAATGAGTACCCCGAGGAGAAGCTGGCACAGTTGTTCTGGCTGTACGGTGAACTGCAGAACGGACGTCAGGTGGCCTCTGCCATCGGCCGTGCCCGTAAGAACAGCCGCCTGGAGACTGTCACACAGCTGCTGGATGCCGTCCGTCCGGTTATAGGACGTGAACGTGAAAAGAAAGATACCGCCAAACTGTTCCAGGCTCTGCGTATGGAGGTGAACCATGAGGTTGACGCCCTGCGTGAGATGCTGACCGGTGCAGTGGGACTGCTTGACAAGGGCGGACGTCTGGTGGTGATAACATATCACTCCATCGAGGACCGCATGGTCAAGAACCTGATGAAGAGCGGAAACATAGAGGGTGATATAGAGACGGATTTCTACGGAAACCGTCTGGTGCCGTTCAAGGCCATAGGGAAACCTGTTATTCCCGATGCTGCCGAGCAGGCTGCCAACCCGCGTTCCCGCAGTGCCAAACTGAGAATAGCCGAGAAGATCTGATATGGAAGATGCTACGCAGAACACCGTAAAGCGCAAGGGACTGATGAAGTCCATGCCGGATCTTATCCAGCGCAATTTCTGGCTGCTGCTGGAGATTCTGGGTTGCGTTATCTTCTATATCGGCAACCGATATGCATACCAGCGTGACCAGGCTTACGCTGAAAGACTCAGACGCGAGCTGGTGGACATGCAGTACCAGACTCTGAATACCACGAGTGACGTATCGGCCAAGAGTAAACCGTCATACGTGGAGAAAGTGGCTACCCGGAACGGCTCCGGACTGCAGCCCAGTACAGAACCGCCGTACAAACTGCCCAAATGAATATGGCTGAAAAGGACGATGCACGCAAGCAGGAGAAGAAGAGGGTATCCCGAAAATACCTCTCTCTGTTCCTGCTCATGCTTGTGTGGGGCGCTCTCATAATCATCAAGATGGTTATGGTCATGTTCGGCGAGAGACAGTACTGGAATGATGTGGAGCGTAACATGACTCCGGTCAACAGGGTTATCGAACCGCGTCGCGGCAATATCCTGAGTGATGAGGGACTGCTGCTGGCAAGCAGTATGAAGCAGTACCGCATATTCCTGGATTTCCGTACGGCCGAGAAGGATGAGGCGCGTGCCAGAAAGGACCAGATGCGTAAGGACACGCTCTACACCAAGCATCTGGCCGAGTTCGCACGTCAGATGCACGAGATATTCCCCAAGTACTCGATTCAGGAGTTTGCAGACCACTATCAGAAAGGTTATGAGTCCAAGTCACATTCATGGCTCCTCCTGCCCGGAACATCAAGAAACTCATATCCCGTTTCATACAACCAGTACAAGTCGCTTGTAAAGACCGTTTGGCTCAAACCCAAGTATGAGATGTGGTTCTACAGCGCCGAGTCCAAGATATCACGTCAGAAACCGTTCGGTGCCCTGGCCGCACGTACCATAGGTAGCATGTATGAGGCCAAGGACTCGGCCCGTAACGGTCTGGAACTCTCGTTTGACTCGCTTCTGCGCGGTGTTCCGGGACGAGGGCATCAGGAGAAGGTGCAGAACGTTACCCGTATGGTGGCCGATGTTCCTCAGATTGACGGCTGTGACGTACACACCACTATCAACGTGGATATGCAGGATATTGCCGAGGTTGCACTGCGCAAGGTGATGGATACTCACAACGCCGCCTCGGGCATCGTGGTGCTGATGGAGGTCAAGACGGGTGACATCAAGGCCATGGCCAGTCTCACCAAGACGGCTCCCGGTCAGTTTGATGAGATACAGAACAATGCGGTCAGGGAGATATACGAGCCCGGTTCCACATTCAAACCCGTATCCATGATGGTGGCGCTTGATGCAGGTAAGATAAACCTCAAGGACAGTGTCTACTGCGAGAAGGGTGTCTATACCGGATTCGGCGGTTCCCGTATGACCGATTCACATGAGTACGGATGGCTGGATGTTCCGCATATCATAGCCAATTCCAGCAATATCGGCACATCAAAACTGATACATGCCGCTTATAAGGATAATCCGCAGGAGTTTGTGGACGGTGTCTACCGCACAGGAATCAACACCCATTTCGGACTGCAGCTTACCGGTACGGCAGCGCCTGTGATAAGACGTGACGGCTACTGGGATGCCACACGCCTGCCCTGGATGTCGATAGGTTACAACACACAGCTGCCTGTCATCAATACTCTGGCGTTCTACAACGGCATAGCCAACGGCGGCTGTATGGTGGCTCCGCGTCTGGTTACCAGGGTTACCCGTGAGGATGAGGTGGTAAAGGAGTTCCCCGTGGAGGTGGTGGTACGCCATATGTGCAAGGACGAGACTCTGGCTAAGGTAAAGAGCATGCTGGAGCTTGTGGTGATTGACGGTACCGGAAAGAATGCCGGTTCAAAATACTTCACGGTTGCCGGAAAGACCGGTACGGCACAGCTCTCACAGGGCTCGGCCGGTTACAGGGACGGACCGCGCAGATACATGGTATCGTTCTGCGGTTATTTCCCGGCCGATAACCCTCAATACTCATGCATAGTATCGGTTCGTACCGACGGCGGTGCGGCAGGCGGTGCCACATGGGCCGCTCCCGCATTCCATGAGATATCCGAGAAGGTTATGGCCAGTCGTAACCTGAGGGATGTGCATGAGGCGTATGACTCCGTCCGTCAGTTCATACCCAAGGTTATGCCGGGTGATCTGGCCAAGGCAAGCACAGTGCTCAAGGGACTTGGCAAGAAAAACCTGATGCGCAAAATTGACCGTTCACTGCCTGACAGCATATGGGGATCGGTCAGTTCCGATTCGGGCCGATACGTGATGAACTATGTGGAGTACGCTGAAGGCGTTGTTCCCGATGTACGCGGGATGGGGGCATCGGACGCCCTTTATCTGCTGGAGCGTATGGGAATGAGAGTGAGCATAGAGGGCGTGGGTAAGGTAAAGACCCAGGTTCCTTCACGCAATACCCGTTTCAGGAAGGGTGACAGAATACAGTTAACATTATCAATGTGACATATATGGTGACAATTGGAGAACTTATTGCAGGACTTAAGATACTCAGGACGGTAGGCGATACCGGAGTTGAGGTTACCGATATCCAGCTGGATTCACGCAAGGCAGCCAAGGGATGCCTGTTCGTGGCCATGCGCGGTACGACCGTTGACGGTCATCAGTTCATACCCAAGGCTATAGAGTTGGGTGCAACATCTGTTTTGTGTGAGGTCATGCCCGATGAGACTGCAAAGGGAGTGACTTACATACAGGTGCCTGACTGCGAGGATGTGGTGGGCACGGTAGCCACAAGGTTCTTCGGCAACCCCACAGACAAGGTCAAACTGGTGGGCGTTACCGGCACCAACGGCAAGACCACGATCGCCACATTGCTTTATAACATGTTCCGCAAGTTCGGATACAAGACAGGCCTGCTGTCAACGGTATGCAATTACATAGACGGTGAGCCCATTCCTGCCGATCACACCACCCCCGATGCAGTGACGCTGAACCGTCTGCTGGGACGTATGGCCGATGAAGGGTGCAAGTACGTATTCATGGAGTGCAGCTCGCACGCCATAGTACAGAAGCGCATTGGCGGACTCAAGTATGCCGGCGGCATATTCACCAACCTGACTCGTGACCATCTGGATTACCATAAGACGGTTGAGAACTACCTCAAGGCCAAGAAGAAGTTCTTTGACGATATGCCCAAGGATGCTTTCGTGGTTACCAATCTGGACGATAAGAACGGTCTGGTCATGACACAGAACACCAAGGCCAAGGTTACCACATACTCCCTGCGCAGCATGAGCGATTTCAAGGGCCGTCTGCTGGAGTCCGGTTTTGACGGGATGCTGCTGGAGATAAACGGACGTGAGGTGTTCCTCAAGTTCATAGGCAAGTTCAACGCAAGCAACCTGCTGGCCGTCTATGGAACGGCAGTCAACCTGGGCCGAGACCCGATGGAGGTGCTCACCGTGATGAGTACCCTGGTTCCGGTGAACGGCCGTTTCGATGCAATACGCTCACCCAAGGGTTTCACCGCAATTGTGGATTACGCACATACCCCCGATGCCCTGACCAACGTACTCACCACAATCGTGGATGTTCTGGATGGCAAGGGCCAGATAATAACCGTTGTGGGTGCCGGCGGCAACCGCGACAAGGGCAAGCGCCCGCTTATGGCCAAGGAGAGCGTCAAATACAGCGACAAGGTGATAATCACATCCGATAACCCCCGTTTTGAGGAGCCTCAGGATATAATAAACGATATGCTGGCCGGTCTTACCAAGGAGGATATGCAGAAGGTGATATCCATTGTTGACCGCCGCGAGGCCATACGTACCGCATGCATGATTGCACAGGCCGGCGATGTTATCCTGGTGGCCGGCAAGGGTCATGAGGATTATCAGGAGATAAAGGGAGTCAAGCACCATTTTGACGACCATGAGGTTATTCGTGAATGCTTTTAAAAATGGTATAGATGCTGTACAGTCTGTTTGAATACTTGAAGAATGCCGGAGTTGATATTCCGGGCGGAGGAATGTTCAGTTATGTGACCTTCAGAGCCATTTTCGCTCTGGTCATGTCACTGGTTGTGTCATGCTGGTTCGGCAGTCATTTCATTGACATGCTCAAGAAACGTAACATATCCGAGACGCAGCGTGACGTGAAACTGGATCCGTTCGGCGTGACCAAGAAGGGCGTACCCACTATGGGCGGTGTGATTATCATAGTGGCTATCCTGCTTCCCTGTGTCCTGATAGGTGACCTGAAGAATGTCTATATGTGGCTCATGCTCATAACCACCGTAATTCTAGGTGTCATTGGTTTTGCCGATGATTACATCAAGACATTCCGCGGTAACAAGGACGGTCTGAACGGCTGGCTCAAGGTTACAGGCCAGTTGGCACTGGGTCTGATAGTGGGCCTGACTCTGCGTTACAGCCCGCAGGTGGTTATCAACGAGAAGGTTGAGACACGCATAGAGAACAACACCGAGATAGTTGTCAAGACTCCCGATGTCAAATCAACCCGTACCACCATACCGTTCTTCAAGAACCATAACCTTAACTATGCCGACGCATTCGGCTGGCTGGGTGAAAATACCAAGTACAAGGCCGGATGGATATTCTTTGTGTTGCTCACCCTCTTTGTGGTGACCGCGGTATCCAACGGTTCCAACCTGAATGACGGCATGGACGGCATGGCTGCAGGTAACAGCGCCATAATAGGAGTGACGCTGGGTATTCTGGCATACGTATCCAGTAACGTCGTGACCGCCAGTCACTTTGACCTTATGTATGTGCCCGGAAGCCAGGAGGTGGTTGTATATCTGGCCGCATTCGTGGGTGCTCTGATAGGTTTCCTGTGGTTCAACTCATACCCGGCACAGATATTCATGGGCGATACGGGCAGTCTGACCATAGGCGGTATCATTGCTGTGGCAGCGCTCTGCATACACAAGGAACTGCTGCTTCCAATACTGTGCGGCGTGTTCCTGGTGGAGAGCCTGTCTGTCATTTGCCAGCGTTTCTATTACAAGTTGGGTAAACGCAAGGGTGTGCATCAGCGCATATGGAAGCGTACTCCCATACATGACCATTACCGTACAAGCATGGAACAGGTGCTCAAGGCCGATCCTACAAGCACCGTAAAGTTCCACGGTAATGACAACAAGTTACAGTTTGAGACCAAGATAACGCTCAGGACCTGGATCATAAGCATAGGTCTTGCAGCACTGACAATATTGACCTTGAAAATCAGATGAGAATTATGTCACAGAAGAAGATTGTTGTTCTGGGTGCAGGAGAGAGTGGTACAGGTGCCGCCATATTGGCTAAGGCCAAGGGATTTGACGTGTTTGTATCGGACCTGTCGGAGATTAAGGAACATTACCGTAATGAACTGGACCTGCGCGGAATAGAGTGGGAACAGAAACAGCATACCGAGGAGCGTATCCTGGCTGCTGATGAGGTAATCAAGAGTCCGGGTATCCCCAAGGAGGCTCCCATAATACAGAAACTCATGGCCCAGGGTACCCCTATCATATCGGAGATAGAGTTTGCCGGCCGGTACACAAACGCCAAGATGATATGCATCACCGGATCGAACGGCAAGACCACGACCACATCGCTCATTTACCATATATTCAAGATGGCCGGCATGAACGTGGGCCTGGCCGGTAACATAGGCAGCAGCCTGGCATGGCAGGTGGCCGAGAAGAACTTTGACTACTATGTCATTGAGTTGAGCAGTTTCCAGTTGGATAACATGTATGACTTCAAGGCTGATATTGCCATCCTCATGAACATAACCCCCGATCATCTGGACCGTTATGACCATGAGATGCAGAACTATGTTGACGCCAAGATGCGCGTAATCCGCAACCAGACCAAGGATGACGCTTTCGTTTACTGGAGCGATGATCCCATCATCACCCGTGAACTCAAGAAGTACGGTCTGCAGGCTACCCTCTATCCCTTCGCAGAGGCCAAGAGGGAAGATCTGGCAGCTTATGTCGAGGACGAAACCCTTTACTTTACCAAGCCTTACGCCTTCAACATGGAGCAGGAGTCACTCTCGCTCACAGGCAAGCATAACCTCTACAACTCAATGGCTGCGGGAATATCGGCCAACATAGCCGGTATCAAGAGCGAGACAATACGTAAGGCCCTGCAGACATTCCAGGGCGTGGAGCACCGTCTGGAGCGTGTGACCCGCGTGAACGGAGTTGATTTCATCAATGACTCCAAGGCTACCAACGTGAACAGTTGCTGGTATGCCCTGCAGAGCATGCCTGTAAAGTGCGTGCTGATTCTGGGAGGTAAGGACAAGGGCAATGACTACAATGAGATAGCCGACCTGGTACGCGAGAAATGCTGTGGTCTGGTCTATATGGGTCTGCACAATGAGAAACTGCACGGTTTCTTTGACGGATTCGGACTTCCCGTGGCCGATGTGCAGTCAATGAAGGATGCGGTTGATGCTGCATACAAGATGGCTCACCCGGGTGAGATCGTGCTGCTGAGTCCCTGCTGTGCCAGCTTTGACCTATTCAAGAGTTACGAGGACCGCGGCGAACAGTTCAAGGCTTGCGTGAGAGCATTGTAATTAAAGGATATGGAGAATACTGAGGATAAACCCAAGCGCAGACAACTGCTTAACGGAGACCGTACCATCTGGACCATGGTCTTCATACTGTGCCTGATATCTCTGATTGAGGTGTTCAGTGCCAGCAGCCGTCTTACATTCGGCAAGAGCAGTTTCCTGGCACCTATCATTTCACATACCATGCACCTGTGCATAGGTCTGGGTGGTATGTGGCTGGTGCATCTGCTCCACTACAAGTGGTACAAGTTGTTCCCTGTATTACTCGTGCCCCTGTCAATACTGCTGCTGGGTTACCTGTCCATGCGCGGTATGGGTTCATCGGGTGCCGAGCGCTGGATCAATCTGGGATTCTTCCAGCTGCAGCCGTCGGAACTGGGAAAGATAGGTGTCATAATGACGGTGGCCTACTGGCTCTCCAAACTCAAACCCGAGGATGAACTCAGCCAGGCCAACACATTCTGGAAGATATTGGCTCTGACAGGACTGGTGGACCTGCTTATTGTGGGTGAGAACCTCTCCACTGCCGTACTTCTGGCCGGAGTGATTTTCGTGATGATGATACTGGGCGGTATAGCATGGCGCAGGATGCTGGCCCTGACGGGCGTGGTTGTGGGTGCTGGAATAGTGGCGGTGGTGATACTGCTCTTTGTTCCGGCGCAGACCATACGCGACTCCAAGATTATACCTTCACGTGCCACCACATGGCAGGCGCGTCTGCAGGATTTCAGCCAGACAAAGAATAAGCCCAGTGCATACGAGTATGCCAAACTGGTGGCTCCCGAGAAGCCGCAGGAGACTCATGCCAACATAGCCATTGCAACCAGTAACATATTGGGCAAGGGTCCGGGCAACTCTGATGAACGTGATTATCTGCAGGAGGCCAGTTGTGACTTCATCTATGCAATCATCATAGAGGAACTGGGTGTCCTGGGAGGTGTGGCAGTGATGCTGGTTTATATAGTACTGTTGTTCAGGGTGGGTCGAATAGCCACCAGGTGCAAGGAGAAATATCCCGCTTATCTGGCTATGGGACTGGGCATGCTACTGGGACTTCAGGCGTTCATAAACATGTCGGTGGCTGTGGGTCTGTTCCCGGTTACAGGACAGCCGCTGCCGCTTATAAGCAAGGGAGGAACATCGGTCCTGATGACAAGCGGATGCATAGGAATGCTGCTGGGCATCAGCAACACCCTTGACAAGGAGGCTCGCGGAGAGCAGGTGCTGGGTACGGATGCCGATATCCCCGCACCGGTTGACGGAAATGAATCATTTGACGAGAAATAAAACATAATATATGGAGGCAAAACCAAGAATAATTATCAGCGGTGGCGGAACGGGAGGACATATCTTCCCTGCAGTGTCAATAGCGCATGCAATCAAGGCGCTAAACCCGGAGGCGGAGATCCTCTTTGTGGGAGCCGAGGGCCGTATGGAGATGCAGCGCGTGCCGCAGGCGGGTTTCAATATAAAAGGACTGCCCATTTGCGGATTTGACCGCAAGAACCCGTTAAAGAATATAGTGGTACTGTTCAAGATAATGCGAAGCCAGATGATGGCTCGCCGCATAATACGTCAGTTCCGCCCCATGGTGGCAGTGGGAGTGGGCGGTTACGCCAGCGGACCGACTTTGAGCATAGCAGGAAAGATGGGTATACCCACACTGCTTCAGGAGCAGAACTCATACGCCGGCGTTACCAACAAGCTGCTGGCCAAGAAGGCCTCCAAGATATGCGTGGCATATGACGGCATGGACCGTTTCTTCCCTGCCGACAAGATAATCAAGACCGGTAACCCGGTACGTCCCACTCTTACCAAAGGCGGAATTACACGCAAGAAAGCCAGCGCGGCTATGGGACTTGATCCCGACAAGAGAACGGTACTTATTGTGGGAGGCAGCCTTGGAGCCCGTACTCTCAATGAGAGTGTGATGGCAAACCTGGACCTGATACGTATGTCTTATGACGTGCAGTTCGTATGGCAGACAGGCAAGTACTACTTTGAGGAGATGAAGAGCCGCCTGTCAGCTGAGCAGCCGGTTGATAACCTTTTCCCCACGGAGTTCGTACAGGATATGGATCAGGCTTACGCTGCCGCCGACCTGGTGATTTCACGTGCCGGTGCAGGTACAATATCAGAGCTTTGCCTGCTGGGCAAGCCGGTCATCCTGGTTCCGTCACCCAATGTGGCTGAGGACCATCAGACCAAGAACGCCCTGGCTCTGGCAGATAGGGACGCCGCAATACATATACGTGATGTTGATGCAAAGAAGGAACTGATTCCGGCTGCCATCGATCTTGTAAAGGATGAACCCCGTCTCAAGCAGCTGCATGACAACATACTCAAGCTGGCCATGTATGACTCGGCCGAGATTATTGCCCGTGAGGTGCTGAAACTGGCCGGTTACGGAAGCGGTTCACTCAGTCTGGATGACATAAAGTCCGTATACTTTGTGGGTGCCGGAGGTATAGGAATGAGCGCTCTGGTTCGTTACTTCCTGGCCCGCGGATGCAAGGTGGGCGGTTATGACAGGACTTCGACCGAACTGACATCGGCCCTTATAAAGGAGGGTGCCATGATAAGTTTCGAGGATGATATAGACAAGGTTGACCCCTGTTTCAAGGACCAGGCATCGACACTTGTGGTATATACTCCGGCAATTCCAGCCGACAACAGGATACTGAGCTGGTTCAACATGCACTGTTTTGACGTGCAGAAACGTGCTCAGGTGCTGGGTACGCTGACCCGCTCACTGGACGGTCTGTGCGTAGCCGGAACACACGGCAAGACCACCACATCATCAATGGTGGCTCATATCCTGGACGGTACCGAGGAGGGTTGTAACGCATTTCTGGGCGGTATTCTCAAGAACATAGGCAGCAACCTTATGATATCCAACAAGAGCCGTCGCGTGGTAATCGAGGCCGATGAGTTTGACCGCTCGTTCCATCATCTGACTCCGCTGCGTACGGTCATCACTGCCGTCGATGCCGATCATCTGGATATTTACGGCACTTATGAGGCTTATGTGGAGAGTTTCCGCAAATATACTTCACTCATAAAGCCGGGCGGTGACCTGATACTGCATGTGGGACTTGCCGACAAGGTCAAGCCCCAGCTTCAGAAGGGTGTGAACCTCTATACCTACGGTCTGGATGAGGGTAACTTCCATGCCGCAAACATAAGGATAGGTAACGGTGAACTCAGGTTCGATTACGTATCACCGCTGGGCAGCATCGCCGATGTCGAACTGGGTGTTCCCATTCCCATCAATGTGGAGAATGCAGTGGCAGCCATGGCTATGGCACAGATGAGCGGTGCACCGGATGATGTCATCCGTGAGCGTATCGGCTCGTTCCGCGGATGTGACCGCCGTTTTGATTTCCATGTAAAGAAGGCCGACAGGGTTTATCTGAGTGACTATGCACACCATCCCGAGGAGATCCGCCAGTGCGCCCTGTCACTGCGCAAGCTCTATGCCGACCGCAAGATAACATGTATTTTCCAGCCCCATCTGTATACCCGCACAAGGGATTTCTACAATGAATTCGCCGACAGCCTCTCGCTGTTTGATGAGGTATGGCTGCTGGAGATATACCCCGCACGCGAGCAACCCATACCGGGTGTTACAAGCGCGCTTCTGGCAGAGAACATGAAGCCGGGCGTATGCAAGGGTGTTATCTCACGTAACCAGGTTCCTGAACTTGTCAAGTCAATAAAGGATGATGTACAGGTGCTGGTAACCCTGGGTGCCGGTGATCTGGAGGATTATGTTGAAACCATAACTGATATTCTCAAATAAGGTGCTTAAGAAGATACTGTCCATATTATCGGTGGTTGTGCTGGCCGGATATCTGGTATATTCGGTTCTGGCCATGACTGACAGGCATGAGGATTCCCGTCTGTGCCGCGGTGTGGACCTGCATATCACGGACAGTCTTCATTTTGACCTTATTGATGAGGAGATGGTTCTGGCAGTGCTTCAGGAGCATTCGATAGATCCTGTCGGCATGCCGCTTGAAGAGATAGAACCTGAAAAGATAGAGGCCACACTGCTGATGCATCCGCTGGTGGGCAAGGTACAGTGTTACAAGACCGGCGGCGACATGCTCAGGATAAACCTGTCCAGTAAGGTACCTCTGGTACGTGTCATCAACAACCGCGGTCAGGATTTTTATGTGGACAGCAGGGGCGAGATACTTACTCAGCGTTCACTTGCGGTTCAACTGCCGGTAGCGACCGGATACATAGACCGCCAGTTTGCGGCCGGCGAGTTGCTTGAGGTGGTACGTGTCATAGACCGTTCGGAGTTCTGGAAGGCTCAGGTGGAGCAGATAAACGTGACCAAGGACGGACAGATTGAACTGGTACCCCGTGTGGGTGACCACCTGCTGATAATCGGCACGGCCGATAACGTTGAGGATAAGCTGGACCGCCTCATGAACTTCTATGAGAAGGGCCTGGACAACGTGGGCTGGAACAAGTACCGTTCCATAAGCGTGGCCTATGAGAATCAGGTAGTATGTAAGAAACGAAAATAATATAGATGGAAGACAAAGTTATTGTTGCTATTGAACTTGGCTCGTCCAAGATATCCGGAGTGGCAGGTCAGATCATGACTGACGGCTCACTTAAGGTGCTGGCTTATGCAGGAGTTCCTTCATCATCATGCATACGCCATGGTGCTGTTTACAATCTGGACAAGACGGCTAACGCCATAGCCGAAGTCGTGGAGCGTCTCAACTCAATACTCTCAACCAACATCGAGAAGGTTTATGTGGGTTACAACGCCAAGGGACTCAAGTCAATAATCAGCAAGGTAGAGCACCAGTTTGAAGAGGAGACTGTTGTCAGCCAGGAGGTTATCGACGATATGTTCCAGCAGTGCAGTGAGATAGATTATGAAGGTTATGTCAACCTGTTCCAGGAGTCACAGGAGTATGTGGTTGACAATAAACGCGGAACCGAGACTGACCCCATGGGTGTGGCTTGTCGCTCACTCGGAGGCAGTTATCTGAATATCCTGCTCAAGAAACAGGTGGCCGATTACATAGCCCAGTGCTTTATGATGGCACAGGTGGAGATTGTAGACGGTTATGTGGCACCCATGGCCCAGGCCGATGCCATCCTGACCGATGATGACCGTCAGCAGGGATGCGTACTGGTTGACTACGGTGCCGATACCACAACCGTTTCAGTATACAAGAACGGTATGCTGCGTTATCTGCGTGTAATTCCGCTGGGCAGTGCGCTTATAACACGTGACCTTGCGGCTGTACTCAAGATAGAACCCGAGCAGGCCGAGCAGCTCAAGTGCACCTACGGACTTTGCAACCTGATAGGCAGCCAGGATGCCAGTGAGACCATAATGATCAATGACAACAAGGTGCTGCTCAAGGATATAGGCGATATCATCGAAGCCCGCAACGAGGAGATTATCCGCAACGTCTGCGCACAGATAAAGGCTTCGGGGTATGCCGAGGTTCTCTATGCGGGAATAGTTCTGACCGGCGGCGGCTCACAACTGCGCCAGTTGGATCAGGTGTTCGTAAAACTGATGCCTTCCATGCGCCGTCCGCGTGTGGTGACTGAACCGGCATGCGGCGTTACATGGGGCGAGCCCAGTTGGAAGCGCGGCGACGGATCACAGCTGGCTCTGCTTTCAGTAATGGCCAAGGGTGATGAGAACTGCTGCGAGCTGCCCAAGATGGATGAGATTGATAACATATCGGCCGAGAATCAGGATAAGGTGGTTCAGATAGACCTCTTTACCGAGGCAGGTGAGAGCGCCCAGGCCGAGCGTGACCGCAAGGAACAGGAGGAGCGTGAGAAAGCCGCTGCCCAGAAAGAGGAGGAAGCTGCTGCAAAGGAGGAGGAAGCCGAGAAGAAACGTACCAAGAAGGTGAGCATCTTCAAGCGTTGGGTCGATGATGTGATGAGCATGGGTGAGAGCTTCTTTGAGGATAAAGACAACAATTGACTATGAACCAGGATATTAAAGAATTTGAGGAGAAAGAGATTCTCCCGTTTGATTTCCCTACGGAGTCACGTAAGATAATCAAGGTTATAGGTGTGGGCGGCGGTGGCAGCAATGCCGTCAAGAACATGTACCGCGAGGGTATTCATGACGTAGTATTCGTGATTGCCAATACTGACCAGCAGGCGCTGGCCGATTCAGATATACCCATCAAACTGCAGTTGGGACGTCAGACCACCAACGGTCTGGGTGCCGGAAATGATCCCGCAGTTGCACGCAAGGCAGCCGAGGAGAGCATTGAGGAGATAAAGGCGCAGTTCAAGGATGATACCCAGATGGTGTTCATCACTGCCGGTATGGGCGGCGGTACAGGTACCGGTGCTGCTCCGGTTATTGCCAGATGCGCAAAGGAGTGCGGCATGCTTACTGTGGGTATAGTTACCATCCCGTTCAAGTTTGAGATGCGTCCCAAGATCAAGCAGGCGCTCAAGGGTGTTCGCGAGATGTCACAGTATGTTGATGCCTTGCTTGTAATCAGTAACGAGAAACTGCTTGAGATATACCCCGACAAGAGTGTTGCCACCGGATTCAAGCATGTGGATGAGACCCTTACCACCGCCACCAAGAGTATAGCCGAGCTTATTACCTGCCGCGGAATAATCAACCTTGACTTCCGTGATGTCAAGAAGATCCTGAGCAACGGCGGTGTGGCTATAATGAGTACCGGTGTTGCCAAGGGTGAGAACCGTGTCAACCAGGCGTTTGACTCGGCCCTAAAGTCACCTCTACTCTACAACAATGATATCCATAAGTCCAAGAAGATTCTGTTCAACATCTATCAGAGCACACAGGCTGACCATCAGCTGATGCTTGACGAAATGAATGAGGTGCGTCACTTCATGGATAAGTTCGAGGACAAGAACATCGAGGTTATCTGGGGTCTTGCCAATGACGATACCCTGACTGATGAGGTCAAGATTACCGTGCTTGCCACCGGATTCGGAATGGAGAGCATTCCTATGATGGATGATGAAGAGGAGGCTGACCGCGTCATCGAGGATATCTACGGTGACAGGGTCGACAAGCGCCAGCTCTATCTCTATGAGATGTCCGATGCCGATCTTGACAACGACGCACTGATTGATGCCATCGAAGCATCACCTACATATCTGAGGAATACTGTGGGATTGTCCGAGCTCAAGGCTCTGCGCGCTTAACCGAATACCGTCTCCAGAACCTCAATTGACTTGAGCAGAGGGAAGGAGGGTATGTGAAGACGGAAGAAATTGTTGAGCGCATTCAACAGCATGACGCGTTCCTGACCAGTCAGGGGCGCGTCTTTCATTCCGTCATAACCGGAGTTCATGAGCAGGTAGAGTTTGTATGAGAGCTCCGCCGGCATGTACTCGGTATGCTTGGGCAGCAGCGGTGTGAAACAGCCGTCGCGCATATCGAGCACGCATCCGGGTGTGTAATCGTCAATGTTGGGGCATATGCCTATGTGGCTTGAGGTGCCTATCATGAAGGCTATATGGAAGTTGGAGTATGAGCCCTCATCGGCCCGGTCAAACCATTTGAGTGACTCGCTCAGGAAACTGAAAAGCTGCGGATTGTTTTGCTCTCCCTTCAATGCGTATGTCAGGAACTCTGACAGGAACAGCGAAATGGCACTTTTAAGGGGATTTCTTGGAATATCTCCGTAGGGGGCGCAGTTCTTTATCTCCTTAATATGTTGGAGGTTCTCCGTGGGAATATACTCGGCCTGGAACTCCAGTTGGGTCAGGGGTTGGAGCAGGGTGTTGCGGCTGGCGTTCTTTCCGGTCTTGGATAGAAACCAGATGAACGGCACCATTCCGTGTCCGCTGGTGAATATATGTGCCACGCTTGTGCGGTCGTTATGCCTCACTGAACCTACCAGTATTCCCTTTTCCGCCTGCCACATGACTTTTTCTCTGTGGTACGAAGATATAAAAAAATACTGGAGAAAGTTTGCCGTTTGGAAAAATGTAACTACTTTTGCATCCGCTTTATAGGGCAGCCTCTCCAGAGGTTACCTGAAAGGATGGCGCGTTCGTATATCGGCTAGTACTCAAGATTTTCATTCTTGCAAGATGAGTTCGACTCTCATACGCGCTACGAATTGAATAATTAAAAAACGTTTTTTATAATGGCAAACCACAAATCAGCCCTCAAGGCTATCAGAAAGAGCGAGAAGAGAAGACTTCACAACCGTTATTATGCAAAGACCATGCGTAATGCAGTTCGTCAGCTTCGCGCTATGACCAACAAGGAGGAGGCTGCTGCAACCTATCCCAAGGTTCAGAAGATGCTGGACAAGCTGGCTAAGACCAAGCTCATCCACAAGAACAAGGCCGCTAACCTTAAGTCAAAGCTCTGCGCTCACATCGCAAAATTGGCTTAATTAAGATTTTGCTAAAGGTCAAAAAAATAGGTTGGTTCTGCAGAACCAACCTTTTTTGTTTTACGCGTCGATGTTCGCGTAAGTTGCATTTCTTTCTATGAACTCGCGGCGGGTGCCGACGTCCTCACCCATCAGCATTGAGAAGATGCGGTCAGCCTCGGCGGCATCCTGGATGTGAACCTGCTTGAGGAGGCGGTTCTCGGGATTCATTGTGGTGTCCCAGAGCTGCTCGGGGTTCATCTCACCCAGACCTTTATAGCGCTGGGTTATGATGTTTGACTCAAGTCCTGCACCGTACTGGTCAATGAAGCGCTGGCGCTGAACGTCATCATAGCAGTACTCCTTTACCTTACCCTTTGTGCAGAGGTACAGAGGCGGGGTAGCTATGTACAGATGGCCGTTCTCGATGAGTTCCGGCATATAGCGGAAGAACAGGGTCATGATAAGGGTGTCGATATGCGAGCCGTCGACATCGGCATCGGTCATGATGATTACCTTATAATAACGCAGTTTGTCGTAATTGGCAGCCTTGGAGTCGTCGGGGTTGAGGCCGAACCTTACGCCCAGGGCCTGGATGATGTTGTTGACCTCCTCATGGTCAAAGGCCTTGTGCCACATTACACGCTCCACGTTGAATATCTTACCGCGGATAGGCAGGATGGCCTGGGTGTGACGGTCACGGCCCTGCTTGGCGCTGCCGCCTGCAGAGTCACCCTCAACGATAAAGAGTTCGCAGTTGGCGGGATCCTTATCAGAGCAGTCGGCCAGTTTGCCGGGAAGTCCGCTTCCTGAGAGCGGGCTCTTGCGCTGTACGCTCTCACGTGCCTTGCGGGCTGCTACGCGTGCCTGGGCTGCCAGGATAACCTTGTCAACTATCAACTTGGCCTCCTTGGGATGCTCCTCAAGATAGAATGTGAGAGCCTCACCTACGGCCTGCTGAACGGCACCGGCTACCTCGCTGTTACCCAGCTTGGTCTTGGTCTGACCCTCAAACTGAGGCTCGGCAACCTTTACTGAGATGACAGCTGTAAGACCTTCACGGAAATCCTCACCCTCAATCTCTACCTTGGCTTTCTCAAGGAACTTGTTGTCATCGGCATACTTCTTGAGGGTACGGGTGAGTGCGGTGCGGAAACCTACCAGATGGGTACCGCCCTCTATGGTGTTGATGTTGTTTACGAATGAGCGGATGGTCTCCTTGTACTCGGTGTTGTAGAGGATGGCCACCTCAATGGGTACGCCCTGCTTCTCTGTGTTCAGGTAGATGGGCTCCTGAATCAGGTGAACACGGTTCTCGTCAATGTAGGAGACGAACTCCTTGAGGCCCTCGTTTGAGAAGAATACATCCTTCTTGGGCTCTCCCTCCTCCATGACGCGGTAATCAGTCAGGGATATCTTGAGTCCGGCATTCAGGAATGCAAGCTCATGCAGACGTGCTGCGAGTATGTCATATTTGTACTCTGTGGTGGTGAATATNNATTGAGCCGTCGGGCCAGAATGTCTGACGGGTACCGTTGATATCGGTAGTACCTACGCACTCAACGGCAGTGACGGGCTTACCGCAGGCGTACTCCTGACGATATACCTTACCGTCGCGGAATACCTCGGTTATCATCTTGGTGGACAGGGCGTTTACGCACGATACACCAACGCCGTGAAGACCGCCTGAAACCTTGTATGATCCCTTGTCAAACTTACCGCCGGCATGGAGCACTGTCATTACGACCTCCAGAGCCGATTTGTGCTCCTTGGGGTGCATGTCAACAGGGATACCGCGGCCGTTATCCTGAACGGTTATGGAACCGTCCTGATTGATGGCTACCTCGATGTGTGTGCAGTA
This sequence comes from Bacteroidales bacterium UBA1179, assembly GCA_002309915.1. Classification (GTDB taxonomy): domain Bacteria; phylum Bacteroidota; class Bacteroidia; order Bacteroidales; family Bacteroidaceae; genus Colenecus. The sequence goes on from DBYT01000131.1 coordinate 38,695, forward strand.
GCCGGCCATGGACTCGTCGATAGAGTTATCGACTACCTCATATACCAAGTGGTGCAGACCCTTTTCACTGATGTCACCAATATACATTGCAGGGCGTTTGCGCACTGCCTCGAGACCCTCCAGCACCTGAATGTTCTGCGCTGAATAGTTGGCCTGCCCGTTGTTGATTTCGTCTGTCATTTTATGCGTTATTAAACATACAAAGATAATCAAAAAGGTTCATACCACATTGTTTAAAAATGATAATTTTACATCACTTTTTTGTAAGTATTATAAGGGTTTACGCGTCTGTTTGGAATGCTTTTTGTATTTTTGCCCGATGAAAATGAATATACTGCATAAATATACAAATAATCATGAATCCTAAAGTACCAGTTGGTAAGAAAATCCGCTCTCTGAGAGAGTCCAAGCAGATGGAGATTGAGGTCCTGGCCGAGCGCGCACAGCTGACCGTAGATCAAGTAAAGGCAATTGAGAATGACGGCCCCCTGCCGGGCCTGGCTCCCCTAATCAAGATTGCCCGTGTGCTAGGTGTACGACTGGGAACTTTCCTGGATGACCAGCAGAGTGTAGGTGCCGTGGTAAGCCGCGCCAGCGAGGAGCGTGAGAGCGTAAGATTCTCAAACCACGCCGCCGAGGGTCATGAGAACATGATATATCACTCACTCTCCGAGGGTAAGGACAACCGCCATCTGGAGCCTTTCGTAATTGATATCCTTCCCGACCAGGATCCCAAGTTCGATCTCTCCACCCATGAGGGCGAGGAGTTCATCTACGTTCTGGACGGCCAGGTTGAAATCAACTACGGCAAGAACTCTTACGTTCTGGAGAAGGGCGACAGCATCTACTACGATTCAATTGTAAAACACCATGTTCACGGCTACAACGGCCAGAAGGCCCGCATACTTGCCGTGGTTTACACTCCAATCTAACCTTATATGTATCAGTTATCGGAAAGAACTCTGGGAGACTGGCTTGAGCACTGGGCTCAGGTAACCCCGGACAAAGAATACATTGTCTACTCTGACCGCGACCTCCGTTTCACCTGGAAACAGTTTAACGAGAGGGTCGATGATATGGCACGCGGTCTCATTGCCATAGGCGTAACTAAGGGAACCCACGTAGGTCTGTGGGCTCAGAACGTGCCTGACTGGCTTACATTCCTCTATGCCTGCGCCAAGATAGGTGCCGTTTGCATTACGGTAAACACCAACTACAAGCAGAACGAACTTGAGTACCTGTGCCAGGACTCCGATATGCACACCCTCTGCCTTACTGACGGCACATGGGAGAGCAATTACGTGGATATGGCTTACACCATGCTGCCCGAACTGCGCGAATGCCAGCGCGGTCATCTGGAGAGCAAGCGTTTCCCCAAACTCAAGAACGTTGTCTACATCGGCCAGGAGAAATACCGCGGTATGTACAACACCGCCGAGATCCTGCTTCTGGGTGAGAATACCGATGATGACGAGTTCCAGCGTCTGCGCAAGTCAGTAAGCTGCCACGACGTGGTCAATATGCAGTATACATCGGGTACCACAGGATTCCCCAAGGGAGTCATGCTTACCCACTACAACATAGCCAATGACGGTTTCCTGACAGGTGAGCACATGAAGTTCACTCAGGATGACAAATTGTGCGTATGCGTGCCTCTGTTCCACTGCTTCGGCGTGGTTCTGGCCACAATGAACTGCCTTACACACGGTTGTACCGAGGTTGTTGTGGAGCGTTTCGATCCGCTGGTTACGCTGGCATCGGTCCATAAGGAGCGTTGCACCGCACTTTACGGCGTGCCTACCATGTTCATTGCCGAACTCAATCACCCCATGTTCGATATGTTTGACCTCTCATGCCTGCGTACGGGTATCATGGCAGGTTCTCTCTGCCCGATAGAACTGATGCGCAAGGTTGAGGAGAAGATGTATCTGCATGTTACAAGCGTATACGGCCTGACCGAGTCTTCACCCGGCATGAGTCAGACCCGCATAGACGATCCCGATGAGGTCCGTTACACCACCGTGGGCCGCGACTATGAGTTCGTGGACGTGAAGGTTCTGGATCCCGAGACAAACAAGGAGGTTCCGGTTGGCGTCCAGGGTGAGATGTGCTGCAAGGGATTCAACGTGATGAAGGGTTACTACAAGAACCCCGAGGCTACAGCTGAGGTTATCGATGAGAACGGATACCTGCACTCAGGAGACCTGGGTGTCATGGATGAGAACGGCAACTACCGCATAACCGGCCGTATCAAGGATATGATAATACGTGGCGGTGAGAACATCTACCCGCGTGAGATTGAGGAGTTCCTCTATCATCTGCCCGGCGTACGTGATGTCCAGGTGGCAGGCGTTCCCTCCAAGAAATACGGTGAGGAGGTTGGTGCGTTCATCATCCTGGATGAGGGCGCAAAACTGACCGAGGAGGAGGTACGTGACTGGTGCCGCGGCAAGATTGCCCGTTACAAGATACCCAAGTACGTATTCTTTGTCAAGGAGTATCCTCTGACCGGAAGCGGTAAGATTCAGAAATTCAAGTTGCGTGAACTTAGTCTTAAGCTTTGCGCCGAACAGGGAATAGAAGTTATCTAAGATGGAAATCAACGAACAGATCAAACAGATGGCCATGCGTCTGCGCGGACTCCGCGAGGACCTGGAAATGACTGTCGAGGAGGTGGCCGATAAGTGCGGCATCACTCCTGATGAGTTGAAAAAATATGAGTCGGGCGAATCGGACATTCCCATGAATTTCCTTTGCAACGCCGCCAACGTTCTGGGTGTGGAGCCTTTGGAACTGTTCTCGGGCGATGCCCCCAACATGTCCAGCTACTGGCTGGTACGTAAGGGCAAGGGTCCTGTCATAGAGCGTCAGAAGGCATACAAGTATCAGGCTCTGGCCATGGGATTCAAGCATGCCAAGGCATCGCCGTTCATCGTTACGGTTGATCCCAAGATGGAGGAGCACATGCATCTTAACTCACATGACGGACAGGAGTTCAACCTGGTGCTCAAAGGCACTCTGCTGCTGAGCATCGGCGGAAAGGAACTGGTACTGGAGCCCGGTGACAGCATATACTTTGATTCAACACAGCCCCACGGAATGAGGGCACTTAACGGCGAGCCCGCAAGGTTCCTTGCCATCATATTCTAAGCCTTACAATGTTAGAAAAATACCTTAAGAAAGTCGAGTTTGATTCACTGGAGGATTTCCAGAAGAATTTTGAGATAATAGTACCGGACAACTTCAATTTCGGCTACGATGTGGTCGATGAGTGGGCCCGTACCAATCCGGACAAACTGGCCCTGCTCTGGACCAACGATGAGGGTGCTGAGGTCCGTTACACTTTTGCCGATATCAAGCGCAAGAGTGACCAGGTGGCATCGTTCTACCAGTCACTGGGCATTGGCCGCGGCGACTGCGTGATGATGATGCTCAAGCGCCGTGCCGAGTTCTGGTTCTCAATCGTAGCCCTCCACAAACTGGGTGCCGTGGCAATTCCCGCCACTCACCTGCTTACACCCAAGGACCTCATCTACCGTGCCAATTCGGCCCATATCAAGATGATTGTAAGTGCCGATGAGCCTATCATGATACAGCATGTGAATGACTGCCTCAAGGATGCGCCTTCAGTAAAGGTGCTGGTGGCAACCGGTTCGTATAATAAGGATGGCTGGCACAGCATGGACGAGGGTATGAAGAATGCCGCTCCGTTTGTGCGTCCCGAATATGTGAATGACAACCACGATATATCTCTGCTGTACTTTACATCAGGTTCAAGCGGCAACCCCAAGATGGTGGCTCACAACTTCCTCTATCCCTTGGGGCATATCGTAACTGCCAAGTACTGGCACAACGTGAACGAGCAGAGCCTGCATCTTACCGTGGCCGATACCGGTTGGGGTAAGGCTGTATGGGGAAAGCTCTACGGACAGTGGCTGTCAGGTGCAGCAGTGTTCGTGTATGACCATGAGAAGTTCACTCCCGCCAACATACTGGAGGCAATGGCCAAGTACAAGGTGACATCATTCTGCGCTCCTCCCACCATATACCGTTATCTTATCCGTGAGGATTTGAGCCAGTATGACCTGAGCGCCCTCAAGTACTGCACCACTGCAGGCGAGCCGCTCAACCCCAGCGTGTTTGAGTTCTGGAAGGAGCATACCGGACTGGATATCCACGAGGGATTCGGACAGACAGAGACCGCAATGACCATAGGTACATTCCCATGGATGACTCCAAAACCCGGTTCATTGGGCGTGCCCAACCCCGCATATGATATGGACCTTCTCACCAGTGACGGACGTTCGGCCGAGGACGGTGAGAGCGGTGAGATCATACTGCATACTGACAAGCGTCTGCCGCTGGGCCTGTTTGAGGAGTACTATCACAACCCTGAACTTACCAAGACCGTGCACAACAACGGTATCTACCATACCGGCGATGTGGCTTGGCGTGACGGTGACGGCTACTACTGGTTCGTGGGACGTACCGACGATGTTATCAAGAGCTCGGGTTACCGTATAGGACCGTTCGAGGTTGAGAGCGCCCTTATGACTCACCCCGCAGTTGTGGAGTGCGCCGTGACAGGCGTGCCCGATGAGGTTCGCGGTCAGGTGGTCAAGGCTACCATCATTCTGGCCAAGGAGTATAAGGATGTCCCGGATAAGGAGGCCCTTATCAAAGACATCCAGAACCACGTAAAGAAAGTTTCGGCTCCTTACAAATATCCCCGCGTAGTGGAATTCGTCGATGAATTGCCAAAGACCATAAGCGGTAAGATAAAACGAGTGGAGATCAGAAATAAAGATGCAGCAAAATAAAAAAGGCGTCCGTCGGACGCCTTTTTTTATTTTACAAGTTCCATACCTGCTTTTATCGCTTTTTCATTGAGCGGCAGGTATTTCCAGTTGCGCTCCGATACGGAGTGCTTGATGCCTTCCATTACGTAATCTACCTGGAGGATGGGGCGTATCTTCATGAACGCTCCAAGCAGGAACATGTTGGCTACCTTAGAGGCGTTGATCTTGGCTGCCTCCTCGATGGCCTTGATGGGGTAGATGGTAATATCGGTACGGGTGGGCTTGCGGGTGATGGTACTGGGGGTGTAGATGAGTACACCGCCGGGCTTTACCATCGGCTCGAACTTGTCCATTGACTGCTGGTTCAGGATGATAGCGGTGCTGAACTTCTGCAGGATAGGTGAGCTGATGCGGCTGTCGCTCAGGATAACCGTCACGTTTGCTGTACCGCCGCGGATTTCAGGACCGTATGACGGCATCCAAGACACTTCCAGACCCTGCATCAGGCCTGAGTATGCAATTATCTTACCCATTGAGAGGACACCCTGTCCTCCGAATCCGGCTATGATTATTTCTTCTGTCATGATGTTCGTGTCTTTTCAGGTTATCTGGGAGCGTTCATGTCCATGACGATCTTGCCGTCAACTTTCATGTCACCCAGAGGGTATTTCTTGAACATGTTCTCAACCATCCAGTCATTGGCAGCCTTGGGACTCAAACCCCAGCCTGAGTTACAGTTGGAGACAACCTCGACGATTGATGTTCCCTTCTTGTCACGCTGGTTCTCGAAAGCCTGACGCAGAGCCTTCTTGAGCTTGCGTACATTGGCGGGAGTGTGAACTGAATGACGGGTTACGTAGCATACACCGTCCAGCTGAGCAAGCAGCGGGGTGATGTTGAGCGGATAACCCATGGTCTTTACGTCGCGGCCGCGGGGGCAGGTGGTGGTCTTCATACCCTCCAGGGTGGTGGGTGCCATCTGACCGCCGGTCATTCCGTAAATACCGTTGTTGATGAATACTATCACGATGTTCTCACCGCGGTTGCAGGCATGCATGGTCTCACCGGTGCCGATGGCGGCAAGGTCACCGTCACCCTGATAGGTGAACACGAACTTGTCGGGCTGCACGCGCTTGATGCCGGTGGCAACAGCGCAGGCACGGCCGTGAGCGGCCTCAACTACGTCGAACTTATAGAAATCATAAAGGAATACAGAGCAGCCTACCGGTGATATGCCGATAACATCGTGCTCAATGCCCATCTCCTCGATAACCTCGGCAATGGTGCGTACAACAACACCGTGGCCGCAGCCGGGGCAGAAGTTGAACTGCTTCTCGGCCATGAGGCGGCTCTTCTGATAAACCAGATTTTCAGGTTTGATTATATCGTTTACTTCCATTGCCGTGCTTATTTGATATTAAAGTAATTGTAGAGAGCGCTCTCAATCTCCTCAGGTGTGGGAACCATACCGCCCAGACGACCGAAGAAGCCAACGGGTTTACGACCCTCAACAGCCAGACGGATATCCTCGATCATCTGACCGGCACTCAACTCAACTGAGAAGAGTCCCTTGATGCGGGGATTATCGGCCAGCTCGCGAATCTGGTCATAGGGGAAGGGATAGAGTGAGATGGGACGGAACAGACCAATCTTGTGGCCTTTTGCGCGTGCCAGCTCAATGCTCTTCTGTGCTATGCGGGCAATGATACCGAAGGCTACGATTACGTAATCGGCGTCATCGCACTGAATCATCTCATAACGTACCTCGTTCTGCTCCATCTCGCGGTATTTTTTCTGCAAGCGGATGTTTACCAGCTCATGCTCCTGCGGCAGCAGGTTCAGAGAGGTGATGAAGCGGCGCTCCTTACCCTCGGGGGTACCGTTTGTAGCCCAGTCGGGATACTCGGTCATGCGGGGACGCTGTACAGGCAGATAGATCTTCTCCATCATCTGACCCAGGGCGCCGTCGGCAAGGATCATTGTCGGGTTGCGGTACTTGAATGCGAGGTCGAATCCAAGTGCAATGAAGTCAGCCAGCTCCTGGACCGATGAGGGGGCCAGCGTGAGCAGCTTGTAGTCACCGTGGCCGCCGCCCTTAACAGTCTGGAAATAGTCAGCCTGGCTGGGCTGGATGGTTCCCAGTCCGGGACCTCCACGTGATACGTTGATAAGCAGACAGGGCAGCTCGGCACCTGCCAGATATGATATTCCTTCTGCCATCAGACTGATACCGGGGCTTGATGACGATGTCATAACCCTGTGACCTGTCGATGCACCGCCATAGACCATGTTGATGGCGGAAACTTCACTCTCTGCCTGGAGTACGGCCATGCCTGTGCGGGCGGTGGCATCGGTCTCCATCAGATACTCCATTACCTCCGTCTGCGG
>DBYT01000014.1:0-4347 GCA_002309915.1 Bacteroidales bacterium UBA1179
TGCGATGTACCACTTGAATATCAGGAAATAAACCAGTGACCAGATTATCAGCGCGGGAATAGCCAGAGCCAGACGCACGCCGTAACGGGCCGTATTGTAGAATGCGTCGTCCTTTACGCCGCGCAGGATATAGACTATCGGAATCCACTTGATACATCCCACCAGGGCGCAGAACAGATAGTACGGTACGCCCAGCAGTGCAACCAGTGTCTTTAGCAGCAGCTTGAATGCTCCGGGCTCACGGGCAATCGAATAGACCGATATGCCGTTCTGGATACGCCATACGCGCAGGGCATCGACCTTTGCAAAAAGGTCACGGGCCTTTCCGGGCTCCTCCTCACGCAGTTTCAGAGCCTCGGCTACGGCATATTTATCGACTGCCTGAATACGGAGCAATCCTTTCAGCTTCTTACCGTCACGCGATTCAATTTCGGCCAGTGCCTTCTTGAAGTATTCCGGGTTATCGGCCTTGAGTTTGGCGTACTCCCAAATGGCATCGTAATCCTCGTCGTCGGGGATATAGACAATCTGACTGGCAAGAGCGTCGGTTAGCAGACCGCGCATCTGCAGCATTGCTACTGGTGTGGGTTCATCGGGATGCTCCTCAAGGAACTTGTTTACATTGATAGGCTTGCCGAACCTTACCAGCACCTTGCCGCGGAAACGGAAATAGTCGCTGTATTCTATGCCTATGGGCTGTATGTAAACCGGGCGGCCGTTTGATTTCTCAATGGCGTTCTCGGCTATATGGAATATGCCTTTGGAGAGCTTGAGCAGCGAATGCTTGGCACGATGGGTTGCTTCGGGGAAGATTATGAACGGGACACCGTCCATGATTACTCCTGTGGCCTGGTCTATGCACTCGTTGTTGTGCTTTACGGCATCAATTCCGTCGCGGATACGGTAGATGGGCATCACACGCAGAAAATAGAGTGCTTTTTTTGCCCAGTTTTTCTTGAATATATCGGCCCTGGCCACAAACACCTTGCGGATCTTGTTGGCCGGCAGCATCACCATGGGGTCCATCAGCGCGTTGGTATGATTGGCGGCCCAAATAACTATGCTGCCCTCCTCCGGAAGGTTCTCAATCCCCTCTACCTGGTACTTACGGTATGAACTCCGTACAGACCAGTCCACAAAATACCTCAAGAATGTATAGAACCAATCCGGGTCCTGTATGTGTTCTTTCATTTGTCTCTGTGCAAGAATTTTGACAGGCCTGTCGTATCAAAGGCCGAAAAGCGGAACGCCGTTCCAAGCAGCAGGCCCGATATGATATGCCATACGCCCCACCATGCAGTCACGAACACCATTCCGCCCTTGGCAATCTCAGGCGGGAAAATGCCGGTGTTGAACAGCAGGATAAGGCCCAATCCCGAATTCTGGATACCGGTCTCCAGCGTCACCGCGCGACGGTCCTTCACAGGAACCTTACCTATTGTGGACGCAGTGTAACCTATGCCGAAACCAACCAGATTGTGGATAAAAACTATAATGAATATAAACCCTATGTACTCTTTGAACAGCATCATGTTCTGTGAAATCATCATTCCCGCAACGCTAAGGAAAATGAGGATAGAAGCATAACGCATAATCTCCTTGAGTTTCTCGGCAGCCTTGGGTGCCAGTTTCACGGTAATGAAACCCAGCAGAACCGGAATACCTATTATAACTATAACCGTAAGCGCAATCTGCATGGGCGGAACCTGCAGCGTACGAAGCACCTCCTGGGCCGATGCATCCATGTACTTGGTGTAGAGGCCGCCCCAGATGGCGTAGTTTATAGGAGTGAATATGGGAGCGCCCAGAGTCGTGATTGTGCTCATAAGCACCGACAGCTCGGCGTTACCCTTACCGTAAGATGTCATGAAATTCGATACCGCACCACCGGGACATGAAGCCACCAGGATCATACCCATTGCCACCATCGGCGGAACATAATTGTGGAACAGCACGCAGAGCAGGAATGTTACCAGAGGCAGAATTATCCATTGGCAAATAAGGCCGATGAACATGCCTCGCGGGCGGTTGAACACGCCCCTGAAGAACTGAGGCCTCAATCCAAGAGCCACGCCGTACATGACTACGGCCATGAATATCATCAGCAGCCAGTTACCTGTTCTGTTGAAGTTGATATTAAGCGCATCAAGCTGTTGAAGACTCTCGTACATTAGGTATTACTCCAGTCAAAAGTTTGGCAAATATAACAAATGTCCCACAATCCTCCAAAATCACGCGGAATGATTGTAACTTTGCCTTTAGGAACGTATTTTCATGAAGATTCTACTCATAGTCGTAGGCAAGACGGACCAGAAATGGCTCATTGACGGCATCGGCCAATACACCGAACGCCTCACCCACTTTGCCCAGTTTGAGATGCAGGTAATCCCCGACATCCGCAACACCAAGAACATGGATTTTCAGACTCAGAAGGTCCGTGAAGGCGAGCAGATCCTCAACTTGCTCCAGCCCTCTGATGACGTCTGGCTCCTGGATGACAAGGGCAAGGAAATGTCATCGCCCGAAATGGCGCAGTGGCTCGAAAAGCGCATGTCCCAATCCACCAAGCGCCTGGTCTTCATCATCGGCGGCCCCTACGGCTTCTCGCCCGATGTCTACAGCCGCGTTCCCGGCCGCCTCTCTTTATCAAAGATGACCTTCTCCCACCAGATGGTAAGGCTAATCTTCGTAGAGCAGTTATACAGGGCATTCACAATACTCAACAACCTCCCTTATCACCACGAATAAGCGAGCGAGATTACGAGCGAGAGCGGCCGGAGGCCGCCATTTTCGCGGAGCGAAATAAAAAAAGGAAATGATACTTACGAAATTCAGAAGAGAATTTCGTAAGTATCGTAAACCACTGATCTAGCGCCGAATCCCTCTTTCTGGAAGATGAGACCCTCGTTCAGGTAACTGCCGCCGTTCTCGGTTGAGACACCGAAATCAAAATAGGTGCGGTCAGCGTACACATCGGTTATAAGATGATGTATAAGCAGGTCCAGAGCGCCGTTCTTTTTGCCTGCCTCCGATGACGCGATATACTGCGCGTGAGCCACATGCCCCATATCATAAACCAGGATTCCCGCTACGATCTGAGCGCCGTCACGTACCACATGCAGCTTGATCTGGTCGGGGAACCGGCTCTGAAGCAGACGCAGTTCATCGACCGTATGCACGGGTTTTTTCTTGTGCTTGGTCATCAGAATGCCCGCCAGAATATCCCAGAACGCCTGCAAATCGGGCCCCATATCGGCCACATCGACCTTGAGTCCGGCCTTGACGGCTTTGTTGTAACCGCGTCTGCGGAGTTCGCGCAGGGGCAGGCGGTTGCCGAAATCTATGACCGATGACACTCCGCGGTCCTTGAGCGTGCCGCCGCTGCGGAACAGGGCGTAGAGATCCTCCTCGGCCGGGAGCGTGCTGTATATATAAGGAATGGGTTTGTAGAGCCAGCGGTGCGCGCCCAGTTGGCGTTTCATCCAGTCGATGGCGCAGCTGAACACCTCGAGCGCATCGACCGCAATCATTTCCTTGTTTACAATCAGACCGCCGTAGGTGAGGCCGCCGTGTGACTCGACCGTGCCCTCGCTCTCGCGCCAGTTGGCCGGCAGCATGGCCAGCAGCTTGCCGTGCTTGTAGAACATGAGCGAGCAGTCAGTGAACCGGTCGCTGTGGTAATCCATATAATCACGGTCAAACAGGAACGTGCCGTTCTTGGATTGGCGTACAAATTCGTTCCACTCGTCCTTGCGTGAAGCGTCGTATCTTACAATCCGGAGCTGCTCGGTCAGGTATTCGCTGTAGTTGTTTATGTAGCCCGATGCATTATACGGGTGCGATGCAAACACCACGCAGACCGTTCCGGGCGCGAAATCACACAACTCGCACCATACTCCGGGCGGGATGAGGATACCCTTGCGGGGCGAATCCATCCTTACTGCGGCTTTGTGGGTTCCGTCATCGACCTTCATGGTGAATGAGCCCGATACGGGAATTACGACCTCGGCCGATTCGCTGTGCGAGTGGCCTCCGCGGGTCTTGCCTTCCGGGACTCCGTAGATCCAGAAAACGCGTTCTATCTGAAAAGGTATCTGATGTGCGCCCTCCGCGAATGACAACGCTCCGCGGTCGTCGACAGACTCTGGCAATTCTATAATTCTGCTTCCACGAGGGAGTTGCTCCATTTCTNNTTCTTTCATAATTATCGTAAAGATAACGGATTATTTTGGCTTATGTTGTTTTTTCAAAAATAATCGCTCTAAAACTTGCAGAACTCAAAACATCGCCTTACCTTTGTGCCCGCTAAAGGATTCCGAACCAACGGTTCCCAGGGAAGTTTGGGTG
>DBYT01000014.1:4408-5710 GCA_002309915.1 Bacteroidales bacterium UBA1179
CCCCCAGCTTCCGCCTCCTTTTGGCAAAACATACGTAACCGCATGGCGCTTTCATCTAACGGTTAGGATACAAGATTCTCAATCTTGGCATACGGGTTCGATTCCCGTAGGCGCTACAAAGAAAGGTCCGATTTTTCGGGCCTTTTTCTTTGTAGCGCCTACGGGAACCGAACCCGTCTAGACGGGTCCCCTTTTTTTAGTTTGCTCCGCAAACGGTGGCCCTCCGGGCCATCTCGCTCGCATACTCGCTTCGCCCCAATACTTTTGCACCTGCATAGTGATTCGCAAAAAACAAGGGACGGAACTGTTTGGCACGCGAATAGATTCTATTCGCTAACTGATCTTGCGTGCAAAACGGGACCGTCCCTTTTTGTTTACTGGTGGAGTTTCCAGAGGTCGTTGGTTTTGGCCTCCAGATAGTCCGGGTACCAGTCAGGTGCTGAAACAAAGAGAGATTGCTTGGTTGGTTCAACCTTTTCCAGAACTTTGGTTATTATGGAAAGGTCTTTTGATTTTACTGCCAGGTAGAGCTCGTGACCTATTTCTATCAGGTCCTTGCAGGGGCCGTAATGCTGGTTGCCGCAGCCCGCTGATCGGCCCTCCGAGAAAAATGTATACGAATTGCCGTCCACTTGAGAAACCACAATATGTACACCCAGCGTTTTGTTGCCGTTCTCATCGACCGAAACCTCCTGAGGAGCCGGCATGAATGATGAAGTCTCGATCGCCGCGCGGAACAGTGCGTCCAGCTTAGCGGCCACCTCCTTGCTTACCGGGAGCGTATCGGCCAATATTTCAACGTTTTGGGGCTGATTATACCATATATTCTTACTTGCGGTTGTGGCTACCAGCAACGGCTGCTCCGAGCTTCCAGTGCACTTGACCGCATACTCCGGATCGAATGACGGACGGTCCTCAAACGCCCATTTCACCTTTCGGCCCGTCAGCTCAAACATATCAGTAACAATGGCTGCGTAGCTGTCCGACACGGCAATACCCGAGCGCGTGGACGGAGTCAGACACTTGGGCACGTTCACAGGAACAGCCACTTTAAAAGAACTCTGGGCCGATGCGCACAAGGAAATTGCAAACGCAAAGGCAGAAAGGACTGATTTTCTCATGTTAGTTGCAATTAGGTTTCTATAATAAGGAAGCAAAAAGTGCTCTAAAGTTAATCCGTGAGCCATAAACATTATTGTTCGTTAAGATTCAGGGGCAAAAATAGGCCCGTAATCCTAACGAATCAAAAAATCAGCGTTGCAAAAACGTTGCAAAATGCGTTTCCCTAAAAAAGGTTGACTC
>DBYT01000064.1 GCA_002309915.1 Bacteroidales bacterium UBA1179
CCAATCTGCTCGGACAGCTCGTAGATACCGTAAATGGCACCGCGCATATCGCTACCGGCAATCACAAGAGCCTCGTCAATGCCCTTCAACGGATTGCTTACAACGGTCATGATATACTTCTCGCGCTTGCCCTGCAACTGCTTCTTGTCAATCTTCTTGGCCTTGATTATCTGAGCAATGAACTTGCTGTCAATGGTACCAACAATCACGGGCTTTCCGGACACAGCCGCTGCATCATTCAGCACCTGTGCCTCCTGCCCTGCCACAGCCTTGAAATCCTTCTGCAAAGCCTTCAGAGCAATCTGAACGCCGCTCTTATCGGCCTCATCGGCCAGAATCTGAACGGGTTTGCCGTTCTCTATGAGTGTGAACCTATCGGCCGATAACTCATCAAATGAAATACCTTTATTGTCAGCTGCAAACGCTGATACAAAACCAAGCGCCACCGCGCCAAGGACCATCAATACTTTTCTCATAATTATATTTGGTTAAATTGATTACTACCGGTTAGCAAAGATAATGATATTATTTAATCAGCAACAGTTTGCCATCGTGGATGTATATACCCTTACCCGTAGGTGGTGCCAATAACTGACGGTCATCTATGGTAAACCATCCGTGATCCTTTGCAGGTTCCTCTGTGGCAGGAACCATACCGTTCTCTATCGGATAACAGAACTTGAATTGTGCCATGCTACTGACCACAGCCATCTCAGTGATAGGTTTGTTCATGAATAACGTACTGTCAGTGTTCATGTTATTGAGTTCCGCGGCAGGCTCCGAGGTAATGGTAAGACTGTTGTTTCCGTTGTTTGGATATGCCCAGCCTTTGATATTCTCTTTGGTGGCAACCGTCTTATTGTTGGCCGGAAATATTGTGTAACGCTTTATTCTCTCATTAGGCGCTGCATGACGGAAAATGTAATCGTCATAATCCACATGAAAAATCAGGATTCCGCTACCCGGCAGTTTCTCATCCCATCCTATCTTCTGACGGTTTTCTATTACGTAGTATTCATCCGGATGCCCGTCATTGCGTACTATGTATGCCTTAGGCTGGGTTGATAGAGCCGGCAATCCATCTACCGATGTTTTACCTGTCAGTTCCTCGGGTGTCAGCCAGCCCATGAAAGCACGCTCAAATGCCGAGTAACCGCAGGGACGGAAACCGTTTCCGTTATAGTTGCCGCTGTCCATCAGATCCCAACTACTCACAATACAGGAAGATCCGTAATAAAAGTCCGGCAGACCGAAACAGTGGCTGTATTCGTGGCAAAGAGTGCCGAATGATCCGTAATCGCCTTTTCCCGACAGCTCCTGAACACAGCAGTATGTATCTATAAAATACTCTTTACCAGCGCTTTGTACTTTAACGGGCTCTGAATCTTCATGCTCACTCATCCACCACTGATGTGCCCAGATGGTACTGTCATTACCGCCATCCTGCTGACCTTTGCCGGCATAGATAATGAGCAGTTGGTCCACATAACCGTCGCCGTCCCAATCATAAGGTGCCCAGTCATCGACCTTATTATCAAGCAACTGTACAACGTCCTGAACCAGGAACCGGCTGTTCTCGTCATCAATTTTGGTGCTGTGGTATTTTATCATACTGTCCACAGTCGCATAATGCAGATCAAACGTAACACGGAACTGTTCGTAACTCTGGTCAACGAAATAATCATACACGGACCCGTATAATGAATCCTCGCTCAAGTACTTGGTATTGAATATCTTATTCCACTGAGTCATAGTCTGGGCGCTGTCCCCCAGGAACCCCTTGTCAGCAAACGCCGCCAACACCACCAACTGACGGCGGTCACCTGTATAAGGATTTGCCGCAGCCCTGTTTGTACCCGTCAGGGCCGATGCACGACGCGCCGTATGCGCACGCTCCGTATTCTCCAGTCCGGGACGGCAACTTCTTATACGTATCTCATCCTGGCTAATGACCGGTAAAACGGTCATCAAAGCAAACACAAACAAAAAGACCCTTCTTATAATATCTTTCATTTGAATAATCTAAGTTCATAACATCCGGTAATGGCCATACGGTCATCCTTGACAGCTATAGCGCCAAGAATATCCGGCAGGTCCGATATCCGGTCAATCACGCTCTGCAGGTCATTCACCGTCTTTATCCGGTTGGCCATCGCCGTGGCGTAACTGTCAGCCAGGAGAACATCCTTGCACACAATCATCACCGCATCGGCCCTACCCAGACTCAATGACGGGCCTATAGTACCGCTCGATGTGCAGATACCCAACGGAAAGTCCGCAGCAGGTATGTGCAGGCCTATTTTCTCAGACAGCGGAGACTGTCCGGCAAAGACCGATATATCCATGTCCGATGCCGCCTGGGCGTATATGTCTCCCCCATTCTCCACAATCACCTCTTTGGTTCCCAGAAACTCCGCAACCTTTTTTGCAACCGCTCCGGCAACCGCGCTCATGGGCCCAATTCCGGTTTTGTGACTCACGCGTGACATTTCTTTAAGTATGGCGGGAGCCTCCAGACCCGCATCATAAGGCGTCAGAGCAGCCTTGTAGGCTGGATCCATCAGCAGATACGCATCCATCTGACGGCGCAGGTCCACCAGCATGGCGTATGTATCGGCCTCCATAGACGCACGATAGGAGCCGCTGTCGACCCCTATCCACAAATCCGACTCAAGGAACTTGACACAGAACCAGCGTCTCTCATCATTTGAGAAACGACTCCTGTAACTTCGTTCCCTGTACTCCATAGCACAAAGGCTAATCGGCAAACTCTATCTTGAAAAGCTTTAAAGGACAAGCAGTTATGCACATCTTGCACACAACACACTTGTCGGGCTGGAAGCGTAGTTTCCAGTCGGGAGCACCTATTGAAAGGGCACCAGAGGGACAGGCCGAAGTACATGCGCCGCAGCTCACGCACTTGCTGTCATCGTAACTGATCTTCTTCTCCAGCGGGCTTACATCCACACCGCTCTTCTGCATGAAACCGATAGCCTGCGCAATATGGTCAGAGTCCGAATCCAACTCCAGTACCAGCTTTCCGCTGCGGCCGCCGTCTATATCGGCCTTGATGATGCTGACCATTATGTCATACTTCTTAATCAGCTCATAGATAAGCGGGCGGCTGGCCTCGCCATCGGGGAATGATATAACTACTTTCTTTGTCATAATCAGCTGATTTACAAGTTCAAATCTTTAAGTCCCTGAAGTGACCTTCCCGTAGGCATCGGCCTAAC
>DBYT01000117.1:0-329 GCA_002309915.1 Bacteroidales bacterium UBA1179
GACCCCTCATACAAGACCATTCTGGTGTACGGACACTACGATGTGCAGCCGCCCGAACCTCTGGAGAAATGGAAGACCGACCCCTTTGAGCCTGTAATCCACGACGATGCCATCTGGTGTCGCGGAGCCAACGATGACAAGGGTCAGCTGTTCATGCACATCAAGGCTTTTGAGTTCCTGGTACGCACCGGCCAGCTGAAGCATAATGTAAAGTTTATTTTTGAGGGCGAGGAGGAGACAGGAAGCCCCTCACTGCCCGAATTCATAAAGGCAAACAAAGAGTTGCTCAAGGCCGATATCTGCCTGGTATCGGACACCACCATGATATC
>DBYT01000117.1:383-6021 GCA_002309915.1 Bacteroidales bacterium UBA1179
GGCCCCAACAAGGACCTGCACTCAGGCCACTACGGCGGTGCGGTTGCCAACCCCATCAACGTGCTGTGCGACATGATTTCGTCACTCATTGACAAGGACGGCCGCATAACGGTGCCCGGATTCTACGACAAGGTGGTTGAACTTACCCCCGATGAGCGTAAGATGCTGGCCCGCGCCCCGTTCGACATCGATGAGTACAAGGCGTTCCTGGATATAAACGAGGTAAAGGGTGAGAAGGGTTACACCACACTGGAGCGCACCGGAATCCGTCCGTCGCTTGATGTCTGCGGCATCTGGGGCGGCTACACCGGTCAGGGCGCCAAGACCGTCCTGCCCAGCGAGGCACACGCCAAAATCTCCATGCGCCTGGTACCCAACCAGACCAGCGCTGAGATTTCAAAACTCTTTATGGACCATTTCCTGCGCATCGCTCCCCCTTACGTAAAGGTTGAGGTAACCCCCTACGAGAGCGGTGACGGATTCCTTATCCCAATTTCGTCCGATGCATACAAGGCTGCATCGAAAGCAATAGGTGAGGTTTACGGCATCGAACCCGTACCCAGTCGCGGCGGAGGAAGCATCCCCATCCTGGCAGAGTTCCAGAAGGTGCTGGGCCTGGATCCGCTCCTCATGGGATTCGGCCTGGAGCGTGACACCATCCACAGCCCCAACGAGAGTTACCTGCTCAAGCAGTTCTTTGGCGGCATGCAGAGCATAGCTCTCTTCTACCGGTACTACTAAAAGACAGATGGCACTACCTTCAGCAGGCGGTGCCATCCCATGAATTACTAAACTATTGTCCTATTATCTCAAATTAATTTGGGATCACATTAAAGCTCAAACGAGCTGTTGCGGTAGAATTCCAGCAGGGCGGTGTTGAACAGGTACTCGTAGCGGTACTTGATGACATCGGCCTGGGCTGTTACCAGACGGTTCTTGGATTCGTTGAACTCGGTTATGCTGGCTTTTCCACCTTCATATTTGGCCTGTACAAGCTGGAATGACTCCTGTGCGCTTACCTCTACCTCCTGGCTGCTCTCGTAGCGGCTCTTGGAGGATACGGTGTTGTAGTAGGCCTGCTGTATCTCTTTGTAGAGTTGTTTCTTAACGTTGTCAAGCTGCATCTCCTGATTCATCATGCTGAGTTGGGCAGATCGTACGCTGTTGCGGTTGCTGTTGCGTGAGAATATGGGGATGCTCAGGTTCAGTCCTACGTGAGGGCCGAAGTTGTTCTTCATCTGACTTCCAAAGTTATCGGACGTACGGTTGGAACTGGTGTAGTAGCCGGTTCCGGCGCCTGCGCTCAGGCTCAGAGTGGGGTAGTAGCCGCCCTTGGCAATGTCTATGCTGTTTGCGGCCTGCTGCAGACGGATCTCCTCGCTCTTGACGGCGGGCTTGATGTCAAGCGCCTGGGCGTATATCTGCTCGGGGCTGTCGGGGATGCTGAACTCAATGGCATCGGCATCGGGCTGGATTACGTCAAAGCCTTCGGGTGAGGGCAGTTCCAGCAGTTGGGTCAGGGTCAGGATGCTCATGTTCAGGTTGTTCTGTGCCTGGGTTACAGAGAGCTGGCTCTGGGCCAGTGTGGCGCGCTGTGATGCTACCTCTGCGCTGCTGGCCTTACCTATGGCTGCAAGGGCGGTCAGACGCTCCACCTGCATTGAGTCAATGGTTACCTGGCCCTGTGCCACATCCAGTATGCTGCGGTTATACACAATCTGGATGAATGCCTGAGCCACCTGCACGCGGACATCGTCCTTGATACGCTCCAGATCGGCCATGGCGGCGTCAAGTCCAAGTCTGGCATTCTGTATGTTGCCCGATATGCGTCCACCTGCGAACAGTGTCATATCGGTTCCGATGCTGAATGATGTGCTGGCGGTGTTGGTGTTGGCATAGGTGTTGTCGATGGTCAGGCTTCGGCCGAATGACCAACTCTGAGAGGCGCTGGCCGATACTCCCGGCAGGCGGTTGCTGCGTGCTGAGTTCAGGTCTACATCACGGGTCCGGGCGGCAATGTCGCTCTGACGTATCTGTATGTTGTTCTCTAAGGCGTAGTCTATGCACCGGTCAAGCGTCCAGCCCTGCTGGGCGCGGATGGATCCTGCAAGTGCAAGTGCTGCCAGAGTTAATGTTATTGCTTTCATAATTATTCTTCGGTTTCAGTTGTTTCTTCCTGCTCTGTAGTCTCGGTTGTCTCAGCCTGTGCGGTCTCGGTCTGTGTGGTCTCATCCTCGATGATGCGCGGTCCGCGAACGGTATCGCCTTCGCTCAGACCCTCCTTAATCTCGATGTTCACGCCGTCGCTCAGACCTGTGGTTACCTTGGTCATTGCGTAGGTGCCGTCTTCGGCCTTCTTATATACGTAGGGCTCGTTCTTTACGAACTCAAGTGCGCTCTCGGGTACGCTCAGTACATCCGATGCTCTCTCCAGGTCAATCTGGGCGTTGGCGCTGTAACCTGAGCGGATGGTGTGCTCCGAGTCAACCTTTACGGCTGCCTTTACCTTGAACTGGTTGGCTCCGTTGCTCTCGACTGCCTTAGGTGATATGTACTCCAGCTTGGCATCGAAGGTGTAGTCGCGGAGGGCGCCGATGGTGATGGTAAGCGGCATTCCCTCGTGGAGTGAACCAACCTCGGTCTCATCGACCTGACCCTCAAAGATAAGGTCGTTCATGTTGGCGATGGTGGCAACGGTGGTACCGTCGTTAAGGGTGTTGGCCTGGATGACTGAGTTACCCACCTTTACGGGGATGTCCAGAATCAGACCGGTGATGGTTGAGCGGATAAGGGTTGAGCTTGAGGTTGCGTTCTTGGATGATACACCGTCGCGGATAACCTCGAGTGACTCCTGTGATGCTGCGTACTCCTCCTTGGCCTGGTTGAGCTGCTGCTCGGTCTTCTCGTACTCCTCGGCGCTGATGAGGTTCTTCTCAAACAGGGCTTTCTCGCGGTCAAAGTTGGTCTGTGCCTGCTTCAGGTTGATCTCGGACAGACGTACGCGGCTCTGGGCTGCAGAGAGCGAGTTCATATCGGGGATTACGGTCAGGCGAGCGATGACTTCACCCTGCTGTACCATCTGGCCGGCCTCCTTGTAGATTTCGGCGATGATACCGTTGATCTGGGGCTTGATGTTGACCTCGTTGCGGGGTACTATCTTACCGGTAAGGACGGTGCTGCGTGAAATATCCTGCTTCTGAGCGGTGAGCTCCTGATAGCGGATCTCCTTGGGCTGTGAGTTCTTGTACAGGAATACGAATGTTCCTAAAAAAGCTACTACGATGAGTGCTACTACGATGTACTTGATTACTTTTTTCATATCTGTTTTATTTTTTCGTTTTCAATTATTGTTATTCGTCACGCATTGCATCTACAGGTTTCACTGCCATCGCTCTGAGGGCGGGTGCAAGACCTGCCAATGCTCCAAGCAGGGTCAGCAGGGCTGCTGCCAGTATGGCGGTGTTGAATGATATCTGGAATGCGGCGCCGGATGTTACCTTATCAAAGATATTCAGAAGTAATACCGCAAACATTATTCCGGCACTTCCGGCGGCCAGCGTCAGGGCTACGCTCTCGGTTATGATCTGAGTAAGTATCTCACCGGGCATTGCACCTATGGCGCGGCGTATGCCAATCTCTATGGTGCGCTCCTTGACGGTTACCATCATGATGTTGCTCACTCCTATGCAGCCTGCCAGCAGTGTACCCAGACCTACAAGCCAGATCAGGAAGTTGAGTCCGCGGAACAGGTTGTCCACTAACATGAACAGCTCCTCGGTGTTGAGTATCTGCATGGCCTCCAGGTCTTCGGAATCAAATGAGTGCTGACGTGCCATGATGGAGCGTATGCGGGGCTCCAGAGTGCTGGTATGTATGCCTCCCTTGGCGGTTATGCATATGATGTCAACCGTGTTTCCTTTGTTATAGATGGTCGATGCAAGCGACGCGGGAATCATGAGCGAACGGCTGGCATCGGAGTTGATGCTTATGATGCTGGTGTTGAAATCAACGCCAATTACCATGAAGTTCAGATCGCCCATCTTTATGAACTTGCCACAGGGATCGCCGCCCTCGGGGAAGAGGTTCTGGTAGATACGCTTGCCTATGACGCAGACCTTGCGCTCCATCAGGATATCGGTCTCGTTCAGGTATCGGCCGTAACGGAGTTTTGGGGACTCAATCCTGCAATAGTCGGCGTTTACGCCACGCAGTGCGGCCGATGTGGAGTACTCGCCGTATTCTACGGTGTTGCCCCATCCGCTGATCATGGGTGATACTACGTCCAGCTCGGGGATCATCTGCTTGAGTCGGTCTATATCGGTGCGGGTGAACTCCCAGTAACGGCCCTCGGGCAGTCCTTTGTAGGGCCTTGAGGTGTTGGAGGATATCAGGATTATGGTGTTGCTGGCAAATCCTCCGAAATTCTCCTGTAGAAGTGCTTTCAGGCCCTGGCCGCCGCCCATCATGAAGAGCATCATGAAGAGGCCCCAGAATACTCCGAATCCGGTAAGTATGGTACGGCGACGGTTCCTTGTCAGGGAATCCAGCGTCTCTTTAAATGAATCAATATCGAATCTCATAATCAGTCTGCTCTTAATGCTTCAATAGGTCTAACACGTGCAGCTTTCACAGCAGGGAAGAGTCCTGCCACTGTGCCTGAAATGACCAGAAGTACGGTTGATTTAATTGCCTCGTTCAATCCGACTGTGGGGTTGATCAGCAGTCGGATGCTCTGTCCGAACATATCCATGGATTCCTGGCCGATGGTCTGGTCCATTATGTAGCATGCTATCATGCCCAGTACCATTCCTATGTATCCGAAGAATGCGGTTATGCCTATGCTCTCGGCTATTATCAGTTTGGTTATGTTCCAGGGGCTGGCGCCGATGGCCTTGCGGATGCCGAACTCGTGCGTGCGCTCCTTGACGGTGATAAGCATGATGTTGCTCACACCGACAATTCCGCCCAGCAGGGTAAAGAATCCTACTATCCAGAGTCCTGTGTTCAGGAAACCGCGGCCCTTGTTCATCTGTATGTTCTGGGTGAACTGGTTCCAGATGAAGTAGGCGCTGTCGTCATCGGGTGCCGCGCTGTGGCGGGCGTTGAGTATCTGCTTGATGCGTGCCTCGAATGCCTCGTTCTCAGCCTCGGTCTCAAGTCCGTTGAACGTGAAGGATATTACGTCCAGATCATTGCTCATACCGAATATGGTCCTTGCGGTGGTGTAGGGGATATAGAGTTCGCGGTCGTTGCGGTTCTCAAAGGCTCGACGTACACCTATTATGGTGAATACCAGGTCGCCTACCTTGAGTCTCTTGCCCAGCAGCGATGAGTAGTTGGTACCGCCCTCAAGCAGGTTCTTGGCCAGCATGTGCGTGATTACCATCACCTTACGTTTCTCGGCAATATCCAGATTGTTTATGAATCGGCCGGCAAGCACATCGATATGGTTCATGTCGGCCTGTCCGGGGAAGGTGCCGGTCAGACTCATGTTGTTGAAATGCTTCTTCTTATAAGTTACGGCGAATCCGTTTCTTGAGACCGATGTGGTAACCTGGTCGATTATATCGGGGAACTGGCGGGCCAGCAGGGTCATATCCTGCTCGGTCAGAGTCATGTATCGGCCGGCCTTGTATCC
>DBYT01000136.1 GCA_002309915.1 Bacteroidales bacterium UBA1179
TGCGCCTTTTTTGTATTATGCAAGCCTGGAGCCGATTTTTGTGATTTTGCTCTCTTATAAAAAAGGTGTAACTTTGCAGCGATATTTAATTGATCCGCCGTAAGGTGCGACGTTTGCAATGCAGGAGACTAGATACAACGGGCCCGAGATGAATGCCAGGAAGGTTATTATACTTCTTGCAACCGCAGCCCTGATACTTATCCTTTTCCTCACCAGAACCTGTAAGCAGGATCCGGTGGCCGATGCCTCTGCCGAGGAAGAGGTACAGCCCAAGCCTCAGGATTACATCTACATTTCCCCCTTTGATTCTCTGTTCCGTCTCTACGCCGACAGCGTCTGTGACTGGAAAATGCTTGCTGCGATTGCATACGTGGAGTCCAAGTTCGATACCACCGCCCGTTCACACCGCGGTGCACAGGGTCTGATGCAGATCATGCCCTCAACATATCACCATCTGCTAGCCAAGATGGGTGTGGCCGATACGATGGCGCAGAACGTGGAACTTGACATCAGGGTGGCAGTTAAATACATTGATGATCTGGGCGACCTGTTCGGTTTCATCAATGAGAGAGAGCGTATGAACTATATTCTGGGCAGCTACAACGGCGGTTCTAACCATATCTTTGACGCTATGCGTATAGCGCGCAAGAAAGGTATCAACCGATACAACTGGAACAGCCTGAGCCCGGTGCTGGCGTCCTTATCGGACCCCGAGGTCTATAACGACAGCGTATGCCAGTTCGGACAGTTCGACGCGACCGAGACACTTAACTATGTAAAGCGCGTTAACCGTAAATATAACGAGTACAAGAACCAGGAACAACTGTTCAGGGCGATTGAAAAACTAGCTGACAACAACAAGTAATGAGATACATAATCACAATTGACCAGCGCACATCATCATCAAAAGCGCTGCTGTTCGATGAGAAACTCAATCTTATAGACTGTAAGATAATCCCTCACAAGATCAGCCATCCCCGCCAGGATTGGGTTGAGGCCGATGCCGAGGAGATTTACGCAAATACCGTGGCTGCCATAAAGCAGCTGGACCTGCCCCCGTTTGAGGGCAACGAGTTCTCAGTTTCAATGGTAAACCAGCGCGAGACAGTCGTGCTGTGGGATAAGAATACCGGAAAGCCCGTCTATCCGGCAGTGATGTGGCAGTGCCGTCGCGGTGCCGCCTTCTGCCAGGAACTCATAGACAAAGGTTATGAGGCTACCATCAAGGAACGTACGGGACTTATTCCCGATACATATTTCAGCGGAAGCGGTGTAAAATGGATCCTGGACAATGTCCAGAGCGTAAGGGAGCGTGCCGATAAGGGCGATATCCTGATGGGCACCATCGATACATGGCTTATCTGGAAACTTACCGGCGGCAAGAGTCACGTGACCGATTACTCAAATGCATCACGCACACTGCTGTTCAACATCAACTCCCTGGAGTGGGATCCCGATATTCTCAGGGTATTCACAATTCCCGCACAGATTCTGCCCGAGACCAAACCGTCGGACAGCGTGTTCGGTGAGACCGATATAGAGGGCCTGCTGCCCAAACCGGTTCAGATTGCAGGCGTGCTGGGTAATTCGCACGGAGCCCTGGTAGGACAGCTCTGCTTTGAGCCCGGTGAGGGCAAGACCACATACGGCACGGGCTCATCGGTCATGTTCAACGTGGGCGAGAAACCGGTTGCGGCACCCAACGGCATGGTTTGCTCCATAGGCTACTCAATGTTTGACCACAACTACTACGTGGTTGAGGGTCACGTGCACTCATCGGGCGCCGTGCTGGACTGGATTACCGATAACATGCGTCTGGTGGATTCGGTCGATGACACTCAGAAATTGGCACAGAGCGTTCCGGACAACGGCGGCGTCTATTTTGTGCCGGCGTTCAACGGACTGGGTTCACCATGGTGGGTGCCTGAGGCCAAGGCCATGATTACCGGCCTGACCATGCAGACCACCAAGGCTCATGTGGTACGTGCCGCTCTGGAGTCAATCGCATATCAGGTGGCCGATGTCGTGGAACTGGCCATGCGCGGACTGACCACACCTCTGCATGAACTCTGCATTGACGGCGAATCAGCCAAGAACGATTTCCTGATGCAGTTCCAGGCCAATATCCTGGGCTTCCCCGTAAAGCGTCTGGGATTGGAAGAGGCATCGGGCCTGGGATCGGCCATCCTCAACTGCTGCGCATGCGGAGTCTTTACCTCAGTGCAGGAGATTAAGGAGGTCCGCAAGATCAGTGAGATCTGCCTGCCGGAGATGAAACCCGAAGAACGCATCAAAAACATGCAGGGCTGGCTCCAGGCTGTTCACGCCGTGATGCTCACCGCGAAACGCTGAATGCGCGGGCTATCTCCCGTTTATCTTCGTTGTCTTTGATTGACTGACGTTTGTCGTACTCGTGCTTACCCTTGGCAAGGGCGATGACGAGTTTGGCCAGGCCTTTGTCGCCTATGAAAAGGCGGGTGGGGACGATGGTGAAGCCGGGGTTCTTGCTGTCGGCGGCCAGTTTGCGGAGTTCCTTTTTGGTGAGCAGGAGTTTGCGGTCACGCTTGGCTTCGTGATTGTTGTAGGAACCGAATGCGTACTGGGCTATATGCATGCCCTTTACCCAGAGTTCTCCGTTTATGAACGTGCAGTAACTGTCGGCCAGGCTGGCTTTTGAGTCACGGATGGATTTTATCTCGGTTCCGGTGAGCACTATGCCGGCTGTCCAGGTGTCAAGCAGCTCGTAGTCAAACGATGCCCGCTTGTTCTTTATGTTTACGCTCTTGGAGGCTGTACGCTTGGCCATCGGGGGATCAGAAATCTTTTGGAATTCTTACGGATACGCCCGATTTTGTATAACGCTCGTAATAGTTGCCGTCCAGCATACCGCGAAGGGTGTCGGGCTGGATTACATTAACTACCATGGAGTCTCTCTGGAGCTGATCTATCTGAGCGAGTATCTGCTTGCGGTGGTTGAACTCGTCTGTGTTGGCCACTGAATCCCTTATGGACGATATGTCGTAGCAGAGCCATGTCTGTGTGGGGCTGTCATAAGTGCGTATGTACAGGTCGTTGTCGGGAATGTAGGAGTACAGGCGCAAATCAAGCGTATCCTGTCTCATCTCAACAGGATAGAGATAGAACTTGCTCTCGCAGTTTTGATTGGGAATGTAGTAGATAGGTGCCAGATTGATCAGATGGCCCTGTGACCAGATCGTGGGATACTGTACGTCAAAAAGGGTCAGTACGTTGAAACGGCAGTCGTGGTTGCAGCTGTCGGCCGGACGTGTCTCCTCCAACTTGGAGATAGGGTACTGGGATACACTCTTGAGTGTAATCTTACCCATTGTGCTTATTGCGGTATACTCAAGGCCGGCAATGATACGGTCACCGTGCTTGAGGCCGAAATGGTTCATGTCGGCCTTTGTCTTGAAGTTGTCGATAGCGTATTTCTCGCCTGTATAGTCAAACTTGAGTGAAGCCTTGCCGTCAGCGTAGTTTACTGATGCGATACGGTAGAAATACTCGGTATATGTGGAAGGCTCCATAGGGTCACATGCCATGATTACGGCCGATGCCATGCAGACGGCGAGAATTGAGCGGAAGTTATTTCTTTTCATAGTCGTTTCTGATTTTAAATATTCAGTTGCAAATTTATTAAAGATAACATAAGTTCTGCTCTATAAAAACGAAAAAAGAGTATTTTTGC
>DBYT01000099.1 GCA_002309915.1 Bacteroidales bacterium UBA1179
TCAGCAACCCAGAATAATACGGGCTATGGTGCGGTCAACCGAAGCCTTGTACTTGCGTGACCATGTGCAACCGATAGTCATCAGATACTCCAGTTCAGAAACCGGAAGTATGTTCTGTCCGTCAGCCGAATCAGAGAACTCAGCCTTGAGATGAGTCAGACTGCATGCTGTGTTGATGAAAGTCTTCATATCATCCGAGCATCCGGTAAACACGATTGTCTGACCGCGACGGAAATCCTTTACCATAAGACCGTACGCGAGCTTGCGTACCTGCTCCTCAAATACACGGGGAGAAACCTTCATCCAGGTTCCGTCAACGGGAGCAATAGGCTTGCGGTCTCCTATAAGAGACTTGATAGCTGACTGATTGCAGTCGAAAGAACAGATTGTAGTCATATCTTGTAATGGTTTTTGCTTTTGTTTTCGCCACAAAGATATAACGCATATGTGATGGGTAAAAATAAAAGGGATATACACCCAGTTGGAGTGACTAAAACCGATATTCAGGGGTGAAATCTGAAATATGAGGGTAAAAATCAAGTGAAAAAATTTTCGCCCCATAGATACAGGGGTTAAATTTTACCCCTATATTTGCATCGGATTGCAAAAAGAAACGGAAATTATGCATAAAATCCCCGATTCCTACTTCAAAGGCAACATGCTTGCCTGTTATATTCTACTTATCCCTCTGTACGCCTTCTTCTTTCTTATAGGAGCACGTCCGTTCCATCTGGACACTTTTATGAACGTAACGCAGGACCAACTGGCTTTCAGATCGGCCATAATGGCCTCTATTGAGGTTGTGGTTGTGCTGATAAGCCGTCTGTCTATGCTGCTCACCCGCAGCAAACATCAGATGAACTACACGGGATTCGTAATCTGGGAACTCCTGGAGGGACTTGCCATAACCATGTTCTGCGCACTGTTTGTATGGCTCATGGACCAGCGCACAATGCCCTACATTGAGTTGCTGCCCAAGATGTTCATCATAACATTCTCCCTGCTGGTATTCCCCTATGTGATACTGGCGCTCATTGCCGAGATAAAGGACCGCGACATCCGTCTGGCCAAGAACTCGGTAACCATCGAGAAATACGCAACCGGCCAGATAGGCCGCGAGGACAGCACCCTGCCCTTCCTGGATGACAAGAAATCACTCAAACTGGCAGTAACGGCAAATGCCATACTCTACGTCGAGGCAGCCGACAACTATGTAAATATCTGCTATCTGAATAATGACAAACTGGTACGTTTCCCGCTGCGCAACTCCATGCGAGCAATTGAGCAGATATGCGAGTCAAACAACATAGTACGCTGTCACAGGTCATACTATGTGAACCTGCGCAAGATAAGAGCCATCCAGAAAGGGGCTGACGGACTGTTTGCCGAACTCACCTACGCTCCCGCGCAGCACATACCCATCTCCACCACCTACTCCGAGACGGTAACCGGCAAGTTCTCTACCTTAGCGCAATAAAATGATACCATTGGGGTCAGGCCCCAATGGTACTATTCTTCCCTGTACTGCGTCGGGGTCTGACCGGTGTGGTTCTTGAAGAACCTGAAAAAGAATGACTGGCTCGGGAAATTGAGTCGGGCCGATATCTCCTTTATCGTCATATCTGTGTGACGCAGCATGTTCTTGGCGTCAAGGATAAGCAGCTCGCTGAGCCAGTCGGGAACAGAGCGTCCGCTGGTCTCCTTCACAATCTTGGAAAGGTATTTTGGAGTTACGCACATCTTGTCGGCATAATAGCCTACCTGATGCTCCTTGGCGTGGTCATTTACGGCCAGCTTTATGAACTGTTCCAGCATCTGGCGCTGGCGTGAGGTGCGCGCCGGCGCCTCCATATCCTGACGGCGCTTGGAATCGGCCAGGAATCCCGCAAACTGATAGAATACCGACGATACCAGTCCGCCTATGCTCTCCTTAACGAACTGTGGATTGGCCTTGGTTATGTCCAATGCCAGATTGACATACTTGTGGAGCATCTCGGTTTCATCGGCCGATAAGTGGATGCACGGATCCTTCAGGACCTCGACCGCCTCGATGAGGAACTTGCTGGGATTGATGCCTATACTTGTAATAAAAGAGGTGGAAGCGCAGATAAGGGTCACACGCAGGTTCTGGTCCAGTTCATCGGGCTGCGTGATCTTTACTATATTGCCGGGTGTGAACAGCAGCAGCGTGCCGGTGGTAAGATGGTAATCGGTCAGGTTGACGGAGCAGTCAACCGACCCTTCGACGCAGTATGCAGCCAGATAACAGTCCACCCTGAAGGGATAACGCAGATAGGCATACTGGGGTTTCTCCACCAGACGCGAAATAAAGAAGTCGTCACCTATGCCAAGCGATATTCCGGAAGGCACCATCTGCTTGATTTTGGAGGGCGTGATGAGTGTTTCTGAGTATTGTTCCATCTCTAATGTCTTGATTTTGTGCCAAAAGTAATATGTTTTTATGGAATATAATACCTATTTGTTGGTATTTTCGACCAAAAGATACAAAGAGTGATTAAAAAGATTCCTTTTTGACCACGTAACGGCACTATTTTTGCAGTGCAATTCAAAGGACAACAAAAACACAAAAGATATGAAACACATCAGTAGAATTCTTGGTATGGCCTGCATCGCAGCAACCGTTACGGTTACCCCTTGTTCCGCGCAGACCGTACTGACACTTGAGGAGTGCAGGAGCATGGCGCTTGAAAACAACAGCCAGTCCAAGATAGCCAGGGAGAAGGTTGCCGCAGCCGAATATGACAGCAAGACCGCCCGAGCCAACTATCTGCCCAAGGTATCGGCCACTGCCCTCTACCTGCACAACAGCGAGAACATCAACCTTATCAACGAGGATCAGCAGAACTCCCTGTCACACATGGGTTCATCGGTTGCCGGCATATCAGGCAATCTTATGACCGATCCCAATTTCCTGAACCTCTACATGTCAGACCAGACCGTGAAAAACACCGTCAACTACATAGTTCAGAAGATGACGGCATCGGACGTTGAGGGTACCCTGAACCAGTTGGGTCAGGAGCTGTCAAATGATCTGACGCTTGACATCCAGAACGTCTATGTAGGCGCCATCACAGTCGAGGAGCCCATCTATGCGGGCGGCAAGATACGCGCATATAATAAGGTGGCCGCATACGCCAAGGAGTTGGCCCAGACCCAACTGAGCGGTGAGGACCAGAAGGTGATGGTAACCGTCGACGAGGCCTACTGGCAGATTGTCTCAATCGCCAACAAACTTCACCTGACCGATCAGTACGTTGACCTGCTCCGCCAGATGGACCGTAACGTTGAGATAATGAAGCAGGAGGGCGTTGCAACAGCATCGGACCAACTCTCCGTAAGGGTGAAACTCAATGAGGCCGAGATGAGTCAGATAAAGGCCCAGAACGGTCTGGCACTCTCCAAGATGCTGCTCTGCCAGCTATGCGGAATGCCGCTTGACTCTGAGATAACCCTCAAGGATGAACTGAACGAAACGCTTGATATTCCGGCCGATACGGTCATCTACACCCAGGAAGACCTCTATGAGAACCGTCCCGAACTAAAGAGCCTGCAGTTGGCAGTCAACATGTATGACATGAAATCCAGGATTGTCCGTGCCGATTACCTGCCCACTGTTGCACTAATGGGTAACTACCTGGTTACCAACCCATCGGCCAATAACGGATTCGCAAATGACTTTCACGGAATGTGGAACGTAGGCGTGGTTGCCAGGATTCCGGTTTACCACTTCGGCGAGGGTCTGAACAAGTACCGCCGTGCAAAATCAGACATGATACTGACACAGTATCAGTTGGAGGATGCCCGCGGAAAGGTTTCGCTGCAGGTCAACCAGTATGAGAAGAAGATTGCCGAGGCCGATTCACGTCTTGAGATGGCACTCAAGAACATGGAGAACGCCGAGGAGAACCTGCGCGTTGCAAACATAGGATTCAACGAAGGTGTTGTAGAGTCATCACTTGTGCTTGCCGCACAGACCGCATGGCTCAAGGCCCACTCCGAGGAGATAGATGCACGCATAGACCGCATAATGGCTACCGTCTATCTGCGTCAGGCAACCGGACAACTCAAATAACTGATTCTGAAAACGATAAAAACATAAAGATATGGACAACAAGACTCAAAAAATGAACATTGTGCTGTCACTGACAGCATTCGCAGTTGTTGTGGCAATTGTTTGCACGGTTGGCATCTACACCTTCAACCACCGTGTTCCCGAGATTGTTCAGGGACAGGCCGAGGTGAGCGAATACCGTGTATCAAGCAAGGTTCCCGGACGTATCCTTGAGATCAGGGTACATGAGGGCCAGCAGGTCAAGGCCGGCGATACCCTGGCGATACTTGACACCCCTGATATCAACGCCAAGCAGGCTCAGGCCGAGGCAGTACTGAGTGCCGCCACCGCCCAGAACGCCAAAGCTCAGAAGGGTGCCCGCGAGGAGCAGATCCAGGGCGCATATGAACTCTGGCAGAAGGCCAAGGCAGGACTGGAAATCTACGAGAAGTCTTACCGCCGTGTTGAGAATCTGTTCGGCCAGGGTGTGGTCAGCGAGCAGAAACGTGATGAAGCCAAGGCCCAGTACGATGCCGCCGTAGCAACCGAGAGGGCAGCCAAGTCACAATATGACATGGCCGTAAACGGAGCCGAGGAGGAGGTCAAGGAGATGGCCGCCGCCCAGATGCGCCAGGCCCAGGGTGTTGTGGCCGAGGTCAACTCCTACATAGAGGAGACCGTCCTGACCGCATCACTTGACGGTGAGGTGAGCGAGATATTCCCCATGGTAGGTGAACTGGTCGGTACCGGAGCCCCCATCATGAACATAGCAGTCATGAATGATATGTGGGTTTCATTCAACGTACGTGAGGACCTGCTTCAGGACCTGACAATGAATGCTGTCCGTGACGCATATGTCCCGGCACTGGACAAAACTGTCCCGGTCAAGGTCACATATATCCGTGACCTGGGTTCATACGCCGCATGGAAGGCCACAAAGATGAACGGCCAGTATGACCTCAAGACATTCGAGGTTCGTGCCGTACCGCAGGAGACAGTTGAGAACCTGCGTCCGGGAATGAC
>DBYT01000052.1:0-2401 GCA_002309915.1 Bacteroidales bacterium UBA1179
GTTAAGAGCCCCAAGACCGGTGCTTACATGTTCACCGAGCAGATCGTTTCAGACGAGCAGCTTAAGGAGGCTATCAAGTAAACAGATACTTGACAAAAAAAATATTGAAGAGTGGCTTTTTTAAGTCACTCTTCTTTTTTGTCGGTATTGTTTATTCCACCTTATTTATATAATTTTGCAGAATGGGTACGGCTAAAAACCGCCGTATTCACCAATGTTTTTTATGGGTTTGTTTTCATTTTTCTCAAAAGATAAGAAGGAGGTCCTGGACAAAGGTCTGGAAAAGACCAAGAGTTCAGTGTTCTCCAAGATAGCCCGCGCCGTTGCCGGTAAGTCTGTCGTTGACGATGAGGTGCTGGACAATCTCGAGGAGGTTCTCATAACATCCGATGTAGGCGTGGAGACCACACTCAAGATCGTAAAGCGCATTCAGGAGCGTGTGGCACGTGACAAGTACATGGGTACTTCTGAGTTGAACGCTATCCTGCGTGATGAGATATCGGCCCTGCTCGTGGAGAACAATCCGGATGATGACATGGAGCCTTTCAGCGTTCCGGCAGGCCGCAAGCCGTACGTTGTGCTTGTAGTTGGCGTGAACGGAGTGGGAAAGACCACCACAATCGGTAAACTTGCCTATCAGTTCAAGAAACGCGGCCTCAAGGTTATGCTGGGTGCTGCCGATACATTCCGTGCCGCTGCAATAGAGCAGCTGCAGGAGTGGGGACGCAGGGTTGATGTTCCGGTAATCAGGCAGGAGATGGGTTCTGACCCCGCTTCAGTGGCATATGACACTCTCAGCTCAGCCGTGGCTAATGACGTTGATGTAGTGCTTATAGATACCGCAGGACGTCTTCATAACAAGGTGGGCCTGATGAATGAGCTCACCAAGATACGTAACGTCATGAACAAGGTCGTTGAGGGTGCCCCTGATGATGTTCTGCTGGTTCTGGACGGTTCCACCGGTCAGAACGCCTTTGAGCAGGCCAAGCAGTTCACCCTGGCCACACATGTCACACAGCTGGCCATCACCAAACTTGACGGAACGGCTAAGGGAGGTGTGGTAATAGGTATTTCAGACCAGTTCAAGGTGCCTGTAAAGTACGTAGGACTGGGTGAGGGAATAGATAATCTGCAGGTGTTCAACAAGACCGAATTTGTTGATTCACTCTTTAATGCCGAGTAACATGCGTCATAACAGCGTTGACATAATCACTTTAGGCTGCTCTAAGAATCTTGTTGATTCTGAGAAACTTATAGCTCAATTCAGAGCTGAGGGTCTGAAGGTCAGACATGATCCTGACAAGGTCAGCGCCGAGACTGTTGTTATCAATACATGCGGCTTTATAGGTGATGCCCAGGAGGAATCAATCAACATGATTCTGGAGTGCACGGAACTTAAAAAGGCCGGAAAAATCGGTAAAATATATGTCATGGGATGCCTCTCGCAGAAGTTCCACAAGGAACTTATGGCCGAGATTCCCGAGGTTGACGGCTGGTACGGCAAGTTCGACTGGGGCGGCATCCTTAAGGAGATGGGGCGCAAATGGCACGGTGAATACGAGAATGATCGTATCATCACCACACCGTCACATTACGCATACCTCAAGATCGCCGAGGGCTGCAACCGCGGCTGCGCATACTGTGCAATACCCCTTATGACCGGCAAATACCGCTCCCGCAGCCAGGAGGATATCCTGGACGAGGCCCGCAAACTGGTAGGTAAGGGTGTAAAGGAGATACAGCTGATTGCACAGGACCTGACATATTATGGCACTGACATTGCCCATAAGCCTACGCTTGCGGAACTTGTGCAGCGTCTGTCAGACATCCCCGGTATAGAGTGGCTGCGTCTGCACTACGGCTATCCCAATAACTTCCCGTTTGACCTGCTCCCTGTAATGCGTGAGCGTGAAAACGTGTGCAAGTATATGGATATTGCACTGCAGCACATCAGTGATCCCGTTCTCAAACGGATGCGCCGCAATATAACCGCTCAGCAGACCCGTGAGTTCCTGGCCCGAATACGTGAGGAGGTCCCGGGAATCCATCTTCGTACCACACTCATGGTTGGATTCCCCGGTGAAACCGACGATGATTACGCCCAACTCCTGGATTTCGTCAGGGAGCAGCGTTTTGAGCGTATGGGCGCTTTCGCATACTGTGAGGTTGAAGGAACATACTCCGCACAGCATTACAAGGATGATATAACCGATGAAATCAAGCAGGCCCGCCTGTCACGTCTGATGCGGGTACAGCAGGATATATCGGCTGCAATAAGTGAATCCAAGGTAGGCAAGACCTTCAAGACGATGATTGACCGTCTGGAGGGTGACTATTATGTGGGACGTACTGAGTTTGATTCACCTGAGGTTGACCCCGAGGTCCTTATCAAGGCCGACAG
>DBYT01000052.1:2480-9423 GCA_002309915.1 Bacteroidales bacterium UBA1179
AACAACCAAACTAACCGATAAATGAATAACAAGCAGTTTTTGACAGAGTTGTCCGGCAAATGCCAGATGTCGGCCGAACAGGCTGCGGAACAGATCCAGACTCTTATCGGAGTCATGGAGAACCTTTGGCAGAACGGCGATTCCGTGAGTCTTTCCGGATTCGGTGTTCTTGAAGTTAAGAAAAAGAATGAGCGTGTATCGGTCAATCCGACTACAGGCGTACGTATGCTCGTGCCGCCAAAACTTGTACTGACCTACAAGCCCAGTTCAATCCTCAAGGAGAAACTCAAATAAGGTACGGCTATGGATAACAAGATCAATCTTTCACAGCTTGCCGACCTGTTGTCACAGGCTGGCGGAATGTCAAAAGCCGCATCCGAGCAGTTCGTAAAGAACTTCTTTGACATTATATCACAGAGTGTACTTTCCGAGGGCCTTGTAAAGGTCAAGGGCCTTGGTACCTTCAAACTTGTCCAGATGGAGGACCGCGAGAGCGTGAATGTGAATTCCGGCGAGAGATTCACCATCGAGGGACATCAAAAGATCTCATTTATCCCCGACGCAGACCTCAAGGAGCGTATCAACAAGCCGTTTGCAGCATTTGAAACGGTTGAGATCAGCGAGGAGCAGGCTGCTCAGATAGATAAGATGGAACAGGATGAAAATTCAACAAAAATAACAACAGACAGTATGGAAAAAGGTAAAGCAAACGAGCCCAAGAAGGCTCCTAAGGAGAGTAAGAAAGAGGTTAAGAAAGAGGAAGAGAAGAAGAGCTGCCGTAAGGTATGGATCGGTTTCATCATCGCCATACTTGTTATCGCTCTGATTATCATCCTGCTCTGGCCGGTATTCGGCGGTAAGGCTCTTAAGAAGGCCGATAAGGATGTCAAGGAGAAGGCACCCGCACCCGCAGCAGTACAGCCCGCTCCTGCCAAGAAGCCTGAGGCTCAGCCTGCCAAGAAGGAACCCGCCAAGTTCACTCTCACCAAGGCCGATCAGGATAAGGCTCTGCCGCTCTTTACCATAGCTGATACTGTAAACTATAAGATCACAGGTACCAAGGCCACTCACACAATGGTTAAGGGTGATATGCTCACCACAATATCACTGCAGTACTACGGAACAAAGAAACTGTGGCCGTACATAGCCAAGTACAACGGCCTTAAGTCAAAGTCATTCAAGAAGATGCCCGTAGGCTTCAAGGTAAAGGTACCCGAGCTGGCAAACAAATGACAATTAAGTTTAACGGTATTATAAAAGCAATACTATTTAAACCTTTTTAGCCGATAACGGCTGATAAATAGTCATATATTTGGGCCGTGCCTGTTCCCGAAAGGGTACGGGCACGGACTGACTAACTGATAAATAATAATCTTATGAGTGAAAACGTTGACATTAGGGAACTGAATGAGCGCATAGAGAAACAGAGCGCATTCGTTACCAACCTGATGGCCGGTATGGATCAGGTTATCGTAGGGCAGAAACACCTTGTAGAGTCACTTCTTATCGGCCTTCTTTCAGATGGTCATATCCTTCTGGAAGGTGTGCCCGGTCTGGCCAAGACACTTGCCATCAAGACCCTTGCATCACTGATTGACGCAAGTTTCAACCGCATACAGTTTACTCCTGACCTGTTGCCTGCCGACGTGGTAGGTACAATGATCTACAGTCAGAAAGATGAGTCTTTCCTGCCTAAGAAAGGTCCGGTATTCGCCAATTTCATATTGGCCGATGAGATCAACCGTGCTCCGGCCAAGGTTCAGAGCGCTCTGCTCGAGGCCATGCAGGAGCGTCAGGTAACACTTGGCGGCGAGACATTCAAACTCCCCAAACCTTTCCTTGTAATGGCTACACAGAACCCGATAGAGCAGGAGGGTACATACCCGCTGCCTGAGGCTCAAGTGGACCGTTTCATGCTTAAGGCCGTTATAGATTATCCCAAGATCGAGGAGGAGAAGAAGATCATCCATCAGCAGATACATCATGAAATAGGTACCGTAAAACCCGTTATGAGCACCGATGACATCATCGAGGCCCGTAAGGTTGTTGATATGGTATACCTGGACGAGAAGATCGAGCAGTACATTGCCGATATCGTATTCGCCACCCGTTATCCCGAGAAATACGGGCTCAAGGAGGTCAAGGAACTTATTTCATTCGGCGGATCACCCCGTGCATCAATCAATCTGGCCCTAGCCGCACGTTCATATGCATTCATCAAGCGTCGCGGTTATGTTGTGCCCGAGGATGTACGTGCCATCGCCCATGATGTATTGCGTCACCGCATTGGCCTGACATATGAGGCCGAGGCAACCAATGT
Organism: Bacteroidales bacterium UBA1179; assembly: GCA_002309915.1. GTDB lineage: Bacteria > Bacteroidota > Bacteroidia > Bacteroidales > Bacteroidaceae > Colenecus. The sequence goes on from DBYT01000052.1 coordinate 4,801, forward strand.
AACACAGGACGAACTGGTAAGCCGTATCTTGAATAAGGTTGAAGTACCTTAATTTAACTACCTTACAATCAGTTTAGTATGGAAACAAGTGAACTGATAGCGAAGGTCCGGAAGATTGAGATCAAGACCAGGGGTCTGTCCAGTAACATCTTTGCCGGTCAGTACCATACCGCCTTCAAAGGCCGTGGTATGGCATTCAGCGAGGTGCGTGAGTACCAGTACGGTGACGAGCCCCGTGACATTGACTGGAACGTTACAGCCCGAATGAACAAACCCTACTCAAAGGTGTTTGAGGAGGAGCGTGAGCTTACTGTAATGCTCATGGTGGACGTATCGGACAGCCTTAATTTCGGTACGCAGGTAATGATGAAACGTGAGATGGTTACCGAGATAGCCGCCACGCTGGCATTTGCCGCTATCGAGAATAATGATAAGGTGGGACTGGTGTTCTTCAGTGACAGGATTGAGAAGTTCATACCGCCCAAGAAGGGCCGTAAGCATATCCTGTACCTGATCCGTGAACTCCTTAACTACGAGCCTGAGAGTAAGTCTACTGACATAACCGTTCCTCTGGAGTTCCTTACAGGAGCCGTCAAGAAACGCTGTACCGCATTCCTGCTAAGCGATTTCATTGATCAGCATGACTATAAGAATGCGCTCTCCATTGCAAACCGCAAGCATGATGTAGTAGCGATACGCGTATATGACAGACGAATGCAGGATCTGCCGGATGTGGGACTGATGAAACTGACCGATGCCGAAACCGGACAGGAGATGTATGTAGACACATCATCGTCAAGGGTCCGTGAGGCACACCGCAAGTGGTTTGATGAGAATACAGCCCGTATCCAGGACTGTCTGACCCGTAGCAGCGTGGATTCAGTATCCGTCAGAACCGACCAGGATTATGTAAAAGCCCTTATGGGACTGTTTGCTAAGCGAAACTAATGATGAAGAGATTCCTTATATATCTGTGCCTGGGTTTTATTCCCGCGTTGGTATCGGCTCAGAATGTCGTTGTGAAGGCTGAGCTTGACTCAATGATGATGTGGGTTGGACAACAGACCGGAATCCACGTGGAGGTTGCATGTGACGCCGGTCAGACGGTTGCATTCCCCGCATACCGCGATACCATTGTCAAAGGTCTGGAGATAATTCCTCCCGTAACTACCGATACTCAGTTCGTGAACGGCGGACAGCGGATGGTTCTTACCCGCAACTACACCGTTACATGTTTTGATTCGGCTCTTATCTATATTCCATACATACCCATTACGGTAGATGGAGAGGAGTATCAGTCAAACCGTCTGGCATTGGCTTTCATGTCATATGATATCCCTGAGGAGAACGCGAAGCAGATTTTCGGCCCCAAGGAGAATATGAATACTCCCGTAAAATTCTATGAGGTCAAAGGGATGGCTCTTTATTGGATTCTTGCTGCTATTGCAATTGTCGCTGCCATTTATCTGCTTCTCAGGTATCGTGACGACAAGCCTATTATCAGGAGGATAAAGATCGAGCCCAAGGTACCCGCTCATATACGTGCCATATCCGATATTGAGGAACTCCGTCAGGCTGGCGGTCCCCACAGTGAGGATTCAAAAGCCTATTATACCCAACTGACGGATATCCTGCGTGAGTATATCAATGACCGTTTCGGTTTCAATGCCACCGAGATGACCTCATATGAGATTATGGAACGTCTGGAGGAGAGCCGTGACAAGGAGTCGCTCAGCGAATTGCGTGATCTTCTTTCTACGGCCGATATGGTAAAGTTCGCCAAGTTCAAACCGATGCTGAACGAGAATGATCAGAATCTGATCAATGCCCTGGAGTTTGTCAATGACACCAAGATAGAGGTGTCACCCGAGGAACTGCAGCCCAAGGAAGAGGAGACTGTCATTGAGGAGAAACGCAGCAAGGGAGCCCGTATGGTATTACTTACAGCGGGAATAGTCATTGCTGCAGCCGGTACGGCATTCTTTGTGCTGGCGGTATTGAAATTGTATTATCTGTTTTTCTAAAGAACAATAGTCATGACATTTGCAAACAGCGCTTATCTACTTCTGATGCTTCTGGTCATACCATGCGTTCTTTGGTATGTACTCAAGAGCAATAAGAGGCGTGCCTCCATGTCCGTACCGACTCTGTCCATGTACGGCGGCATGAGAAAAAGCTGGAAATATTACCTTATACACGTACCGTTCATACTGGATATGGCAGCCATCGTGCTGCTGTCCCTTATCCTGGCACGTCCCCAGACGACTGATCGCTGGCAGGATACGGAGATTGAGGGCATTGATATAATGCTTGCCGTCGATGTATCGACCAGTATGCTGGCCGAGGACCTCAAACCCAACCGTATAGAGGCAGCCAAGCAGGTGGCATCGGAATTCATAAACGGACGCCCCAATGACAATATAGGATTGACCATATTCGCAGGTGAGGCATTCACCCAATGTCCTATGACCGTCGATCATACCGTACTTCTGAACATGTTCCAGAACGTGAGCAGCGACATAGCCGCCAGAGGTATCATCGAGGACGGAACAGCCATTGGAATGGGACTTGCCAATGCCATAAGCCGACTCAAGGACAGTCAGGCCAAGTCAAAGGTCATAATACTTCTGACCGATGGTTCCAACAACCGCGGTGAGGTATCGCCCCTGACAGCCGCCGAGATGGCCAAGAGTTTCGGCATAAGGGTTTACACCATCGGTGTGGGAACCAACGGCACGGCACCGTATCCCGTACAGGGTGCATTCGGCAAGCAGTACGTGAATGTGGCCGTCGAGATTGATGAGAATGTGCTCCGTCAGATTGCACAGACCGCAAACGGACAGTATTACCGTGCTACCAGCAACAGCAAGCTGAAGGAGGTTTATGAGGAGATTGACAAGCTGGAGAGAACCAAACTTCAGGTCAAGGAGTTCAGCAAGAACCAGGAGGAGTATCAGCCCCTCGCGCTGGCTCTGCTGCTCTCACTGCTGCTCTCAATCCTGCTCAAACAGACCGTTCTGCGTACAATACCATAAAAAGGAGTCACTATGTTCAAGTTCGCAAATCCCGAATATCTGTATCTGCTGGCACTGGTTCCGGTGCTGGTAGCATTACATGTAGTCTCCAATATCCGCCGTCGCAGGAAACTTGAAGAGTACGGCGACAGGGAACTGCTGTCACGTCTTATGCCGGATGCATCCGTAACACGCCCCAATATCAGGTTCTGGCTTCTGTTCGGATGCTATACGCTCTGCTGCTTCCTTCTGGCAAGACCGCAGTTCGGCTCCAAGCAGGAGACTGTAACCCGCAGGGGTATAGAGACGGTCATAGCACTGGATATATCCAATTCAATGCTGGCCGATGATGTGACACCGAGCCGTCTTGACAAGTCAAAGAGAATCATCTCCAATCTGGTTGACCAGTTCAAGGATGACAAGGTAGGACTGATCGTGTTCGCAGGCGACGCGTTCGTACAGTTGCCTATCACAAGTGATTTCATATCGGCCAAGGTATTCCTCAATACCATCAGCCCGGCGCTTATAACACGTCAGGGAACCGATATCAAGACCGCCATTGAACTGGCCACACGCAGTTTCACTCCAAACGACGGGGTGGGTAAGGCCATCATAGTAATCACCGACGGTGAGAACCATGAAGGCGGTGCCATAGAGGCAGCCCAGGCCGCAGCCGAGAAGGGCTATATCGTCTATGTCATGGGCGTCGGTTCACCTTCCGGTTCACCCATTCCGGGTGACAGGACAGGCGAGTTCCGCAAGGACCGTGAGGGCAATGTGGTGATTACCCGTCTCAATGAGGAGATGTGCCGTAAGATAGCAGCTGCCGGAAAGGGCGCATATTTCTACGTGGACAATTCCAATGCAGCCGAGAAAGCACTGCAGAAAGAGATTGACAAACTGGCTAAGGCCGATGTCGAGACCACCGTCTATACTGAATATGATGAACAGTTCGCCATCATAGCATGGATGATTCTGGTTCTGTTGCTCTTTGAGATTTTCATCTGCGAGAGCCGCAACTCCAGACTCAGGAATTTCAGTCTGTTCAAAACCGATGAGGAGTAAGTAAAATGAAAAAGATATTGTTGTTCTGCCTTCTGACACTCTCCGTTGCTGGTGCCTACGCACAGCGCTCGGACCGTTCGCTGATACGCAACGGCAACCGTTTGTTTGAAGACAGCCTGTTCATCAAAGCCGAGGAGAATTACCTCAAGGCTATAGATATGAATCCGGAACTCATTGAGGGATACTACAATCTGGGAAATGCCTATACCGCTCAGCAGAAGCCTAACGAGGCCATTGAGCAGTACGGCAAGATGGCCAGTGCTCTTGAAGTCAGGAAGAAACAACTGATGGAGAATCCTTCAGCGTCTCCCAAAGACCTTGACAAATGCAAGCAGGATCTGGCCAAGACCTATCACAACACCGGTGTGGTATACCACATGTGCGAGCAGTATGACAAGGCCGTAGAGGCATACAAGCAGGCCCTGCGCAATAATCCTCAGGATGACGAGACCCGTTACAACATGATCCTGGCACAACGTATGCTCAAGGAGCAGCAACAACAACAGCAGCAACAGGAACAACAGGAGGAAAAGCAGGAGGAGCA
>DBYT01000052.1:9475-17218 GCA_002309915.1 Bacteroidales bacterium UBA1179
CAGCCGCAGGATATGTCCCAGGAGAATGCCGAGCAGATTCTTGAAGCTGCAATGCAGGATGAGAAAGAGGTTCAGGAACGTGTTCAGGAACAGCTTATGAAGGCTCAGCCTAAGAAACCGTTGGAAAAAGATTGGTAATTATGAATATACTCAACAAGACAAAGGGACTGTTACTCGCGGCCGCTGTCATCATGATGGCCGGAGTGAGAGCTATTGCCCAGGACGTGACCTTTACCGCACAGGCTCCTAAGGCTGTGGTGGTAGGAGAGCGCTTCAGGATTACATATAAGGTCAATACACGTGATGCCAAGGAGTTCCGTGCCCCGGATATGAAGGACCTTCAGATCCTGTCAGGCCCTGCAACATCGACATCATCAAGTACAACCATTATCAATGGCCAGCGCTCCGAGAATACATCTGTCACATATACCTATATGGCCATTGCTCCGGAGGAGGGTGAAATTGAACTGGACGGCGCAACGATAAAGGCCGGCGGCAAGCAGGTCACATCCAACAAACTGACCATCAAGGTACTGCCGCCCGATCAGGCCACGCAGGCCAGTCAAGGGCAGGGGGGTGCCCAGTCCTCAAACAGACAGTCGTCCGGACAGGGTTCGCAGACCGTCGGAGCCGATGACCTGTTTATGCTGGCAACCGTAGACAAGACCACCGTATATGAGCAGGAAGCTCTTTTGCTGACATACAAGATATACAAGTTGCCATCAGTTGACCTTCAGACCATGAGCAACACGATGCCCGACATCAAGAACTGCCATGTACAGCAGGTGGAACTGCCATCCAACAAGGAGTTCAATCTGGAGCATTACAACGGCCGCAACTACCAGACAATGTTATGGAGTCAGTATGTGCTCTTCCCGCAGCATTCAGGCGAAGTAGAGATACCTTCAACCACATTTGAGGGCACCATAGCACAGAGGGTTGACAACAACAGCGGTGACATCTTTGACATGTTCTTCAACTCCAGCAGATATGTGGAGGTAAAGAAGGATCTGACAGCAAAGCCCATAAAGATAACTGTCAAACCCCTGCCGCAGGGAAAGACAAGCGCTTTCTACGGTGGAGTGGGTGATTTCAGCATAAGCTCAACCATCAGCAGCACCGATGTGACTGCCAATGACGCCGTAACGGTAAGAGTCATCCTTTCAGGAACAGGTAACCTGAAACTTATCAAAACCCCGGAAATGAAGTTCCCGCAGGACTTTGACATATACGATCCCAAGATTGACAACAAATACACCATAAAGGGCGGCCGTCAGACGGGTAACAAGGTTTATGAGTATCTGATCATTCCGCGTTACGCCGGTCAGTACACGATACCTGCGCTGGAATTCCAGTATTTCGATCCCAAGAGCGGTTCTTACAAGACCGTAAAGACCGATGAATACACGCTGAACGTTGCCAAAGGGCAGGGTGGAGGCGAGTCCCAGGGATCAGTCTCATACGTCAGCAAGGAAGATCTTAGGTATGTAGGCCAGGACGTACGTTTCCATTCGACTCCGTCCAGACTCAAGTCTGACAGTTCACAGTTCTTCGGCTCACTGCTGTTCTGGCTCTGCATTGCATTGCCGCTTGTAATCCTTATAACCGTTGTTGCCATTTCCAGAAAGCGTGTGGCCGATAACGCCAACGTAGCCAAGGTACGTGCAGGAAAGGCCAACTCGGTTGCAACCAAACGCCTTAAGATTGCGCGCAAGCTTATGAAGGAAAACCGTAAGGACCAATTCTATGATGAGATGATGCGCGCTCTGCAAGGCTATTTCGGCGATAAACTGTCAATTCCCGTAGCTGAGCTCTCCAAGGAGAACATCGAAGCCAGCCTTAAGCGCAGGAATGTGCCTGAGGAGCCTGTAAAACAGGTTATAGGACTGCTGGATGACTGCGAGTTCGCCCGTTTCGCTCCCGGTGACGACACCGGCCGCATGGACCGTCTGTATGAGGAGGCCGCACGTGTAATCGGCCAGATTGAGAACACCATTAAGTGAATAGGATTATGAAAAAGATAATTGCTCTTTTATTTGCATTGGTTCCTGTCCTGGCAATGGCTCAGGAGAATACCGGAATGACCAGTCTGGTGACTGACTCTACAAAGATCGATGCCGTTCCTACATTGGCTGAGGCTGACAGCGCATATATACAAGGTGATTACCTTACCGCTATCAGTAATTATGAGTGGATTATTGAGAATCAGGGTGTTAACGCCACCTTATATATGAACCTGGGTAACTGCTGGCTCAAGCGTGACGAGGTTGCCAAGGCCATACTCAATTATGAGCGCGCATACCTGCTTGATCCTTCAGACCCTGATATAAGGTTCAATCTGGAGTTGGCACGCACTAAAACAGTTGATAAGGTAAGTGCTGTAAATCAGTTGTTTATCACCGTGTGGTTTAAGAAACTGCTGGCGGTACTTGACGTCAACGGATGGGCCTTACTGACTGTAATTCTGTTCGTTCTGGCCGTAATATTGGTGGGCATATTGCTATTCTCCAAGAAATCAGGCATCAGGAAAATATCTTTTTCTTTTAGTCTCTTTTTCTTGCTTTTGTCCATTTTATCTTTTATCTTCGCTACTACGCAGATGGGAAATCTCAAGCAGCGTGACACCGCAATCATCATGTCACCGAGTGTTACGGTCAAGAGTACACCCACCAGCGCCGGTACAGACCTGTTCATCATTCATGAAGGACGCAAGGTTAAGATTCTTGATTCTTCCATGAAAGAGTGGGTGGAGATAAGACTTGAGGACGGAAATACAGGTTGGATACCGGTCAGCGTAATGGAAATCATTTAATCGGAATATGAATGACTGAGTTACAGGGTCTCATAGAGACAGACAGATTGGCCACGCTGTCAATTAACGGCAGCGAATCCCTTTTCTGGGATGGTGTGGCCAATATATATACCTCAGCATTAGTGTGGATTCCGCTTGCCTTGTTTGCTATCTTACTGTTAATCAGGAACATAGATCCTAAAAAACTGCTTTTGGTACTGCTTATGGTGGTACTGACAGTCGTATTGTGTGACCAACTGTCATCATCGGTCTGCAAACCGCTTTTCCATAGGTTAAGACCCACAAGAGATCCCTATATATTAAATATGGTGGATACCGTAAATGGCTATCGTGGAGGACTTTACGGGTTCTTCTCAGGGCATGCGGCCAATTCGTTCGGCCTGGCGGCTCTGTTCATGTGGCTGGTAAGAGACCGCTGGTTCAGTCTGGCAGTCGGAATTTGGGCTATAATCAACTCGCTGATAAGGACATACTTAGGCGTACACTTTGCAGGAGATATCCTTGTAGGTGCCATCGTAGGCAGTCTTATCGGCAGTCTGATGTACTGGATATTCTACATGACCACACGTAAGGACCGCAACCGCCGTAATGTCCATGATTCAAGTCTTCTGTATACAAGGACCGGATTCATGCGCAGTGACGTATTTGTGTTCATGTGCGTGTTGTTCGGAACATATTCGGTAATATTGATAGGATCCTGTATAACGCAGGGCTTGGCATGATTTTTGTTTTACGAGAATTGAATATTTGTAAACTGATTTAGATAACTACCTAATTTTAATGCTTATGACCAGATTAATCACATTCAACGAACTGCGCCAGATCAAAGCGCAACTTCCGGAGGGCAGTATTCACAGAATTGCCGACGAGCTGAATCTTGATGTAGAGACAGTAAGAAACTTCTTTGGAGGTACAGACTACAAGCAAGGTTCAGCAGTAGGTTTCCACATAGAGCCGGGACCAAACGGCGGATGCGTTGTCCTGGATGATACTACAGTTCTGGATAGAGCTCTTGAAATTATTGCAGAAAGCAAGAAGTAATTGAGAATTGAAAATTGAGAATTGAGAATTAAATGCTTGCGAAATACCGCAAGCATTTTTTCTTATATATTCCTAGGAAAGTCCCCTCGTCTTAAATTCCCCAATTTTTGCATAATAACTATTATGTTAAATAGCAAATAATTAAGCACACCCCACTGCCGGGAAATAACAAGAAAGGCCCCACAATCTGTGGAGCCTTTCAAATTTTCAATTCTCAATTGATTTAGAGCAATCCTTTCTCCTTCATGCGAGCCTCAACCTCGTTGAGTTCCTTTGACATATCCAGCTGATAGTAGATTGTCTGCAGAGGAATTGCCCACTTGTCAGTTGAAGAAGCCTCAAGCTCACGATACTTGGTGAAATACGGAAGAGCCTTCTTGTAGTAGTTCTTCTGCTCCTTGATGGCATCCTTGTAAGCCTTTGAACGGTAATCCAGGTTGCTCTTTGAATCCATGAAATCAGAAGCCTGGAACATGATGCAGAGACCTAGGTTGAAATAAGCGTCTGAGAGTTTCTCATCCTTCTCAATAGCCTTCTCATACTGAGCTATAGCTGCATCGTAATTCTTGTTCTGCTGTGATACATAACCAAGAACGTAGTAGTTGTAAGCCTTCTCAGGATCGATTTCAATCATCTCCTTTACGAATGCCTCGAGTTCTGAAAGATCACCCTTGAGGTTGTAGTAGTTGAGCAGCTTACCATAGTAATACTGTTCTGTGGGATACTTTACAAGACCACTCTTAAGGGTCTCCAGCCACTTAACGGTATCCTGGAGGTTGCCGTAAGCGTCGCAGATCATCTCGGTAGCGGTCTCTCCTACCTCCTCGTCAGCGGTAGCAACCTGTGCATACTTCAGAACGTTTTCCCACTTCTCAAGATTGTATGCTGCAAGTGCAGGATAATATGAGAATATGGGCTTGTTCTTGATGAAGTTTGAATCAGCATCGACGATATCCTTTACCATAGGATGGCTGGCCATTGTGAAGTATGCGTCAAACATCTCATAAGCCTTGTTGTAATCCTGGTGGTCGTTGAAATAGAATATACCGCCGCGAATCAGGTCACCCATTGTTCTGTGGATCTCGCCTGCATGTTTCTTTCTGGCCTCCTGGGATGTCTTGCCCTTTGCATTGGGAATCTGCTGGAGAGAGTCAGCCTTCATGGCAAACTTGTACCAGCTTGTAAGCAGATTGTACATACCTACGGTATCATATGCCTGGGTGTAGGACTTGGTATTCTCCTGATAGTAGAAATGCTGATAGATGTCGGCAGCAACAAGCCATGTCTGATCCCAATTCTCGTTGAGCTGATTCTTCATAGCATTGTCGATGAGACGTTTTGCACCTCTCTTGTCCTGAACGTCATCTCTTTCGAATTCGTTCTTAGCCTCCTTAACCTCCTTCTGGGCGGCTTTAGTGGCTTTCTTGAGCTCTTTTTCAGTCATCTGGGCGTATGATGTGCATGACATACCCAGAGCTGCAATCAAAACAAAGATAAGCTTCTTCATGTTGAATAAAGTTTAATAGGTTTTACATTATTAATATATTATTTGTTTCCTCTAGTTAAAGTCACTCGGTTACAGGTGCCTCAGGAGTAGCCTCAGAAGCGGTTTCCTCCCCACCCTCAGCCGGAAGCTCGTCATCAACGGGTTCACTGTCGACCTTGCAGATAGAACCTATCTGGTCGTTACGTTTCTCCAGGTTGATGAGCCTTACGCCCTGTGTGGCACGTCCCATCACACGGAAATCGGCAACGCTTACGCGCAGTGTGATACCGGATTTGTTGATGATAACCAGGTCGTTGTCATCGGTAACTGCCTGAATTGAAACGAGTTTGCCTGTCTTGTCCGTAATGTTCAGGGTCTTGACACCCTTACCGCCACGGTTGGTCTTGCGGTAATCCTCAATCTCTGAGCGCTTACCGTAGCCCTGCTCGGATACCACCATGATGGTCTCCTCAGGCTGCTCGTCAACAGCTATCATGCCTACTACCTGATCATTGCCGTCCTCGTCAAGGGTCATGCCGCGTACACCGGTTGATGTACGGCCCATTGAACGTACGGTGCTCTCGTTGAAGCGGATGGCACGTCCGTTGCGGTTGGCAATAATGATTTCCTTGTTGCCGTCGGTAAGCAGAACGTTGATGACCTTGTCACCCTCATTGAGGTTGATGGCGTTGATACCGTTCTGACGCGGACGTGAGTAATCCTGCAGGATTGTCTTCTTGATAACACCATTCTGTGTGCAGAATACCAGGTAATGGTTGGATGTGAATTCTGCATCACCCAGGTTCTTGATTGCTATGTAAGCGTTTACGGCATCATCGGGCTCAATATTGAGCATGTTCTGGATGGCACGGCCCTTTGATGTCTTGCCGCCCTCGGGAATGTCATATACCTTGAGCCAGTAGCAACGTCCCTTCTGGGTAAAGAACAGTATGTAATTGTGTGTGGTTGCAGTGAATATGTGCTCTATGAAGTCCTCGTCACGCTTGTCGCTTCCGCGTGATCCTACTCCACCCCTGCCCTGCAGACGGTACTCTGTAAGGGCGGTACGCTTGATGTAACCCAGATGTGACATTGTGATTATCATGGGCTCATCGGCATAGAAATCCTCGGGGTTAAACTCCTCGCTTGCATAGACGATCTCTGTCTTGCGCTCGTCGCCGTACTTGTCAATGATGGCCTGCATCTCATCCTTGATGACCTGCTTGCACTTCTCGGGATCATCCAGAATGCTCTGGAGTTCCTCTATACGTGCCATAACCTCATTATACTCCTCATGCAGCTGATCCTGCATAAGTCCGGTCAACTGACGCAGACGCATATCTACGATGGCCTTGGCCTGGATATCATCCAGTCCGAAACGGTCCATAAGGTTCTGGATGGCATCATTCGGGGTCTTGGCCTTCTTGATGATCTGGATTACCTCATCGATGTTATCTGAAGCTATGATCAGACCTTCCAGTATGTGAGCACGCTTTTTAGCCTCCTCAAGATCAAACTTGGTGCGGCGTATCACAACCTCATGACGGTGCTCGATGAAGCACTTGATAAGGTCACGCAGGTTGAGGCATTTGGGGCGTCCCTTTACAAGGGCGATGTTGTTTACGCCGAATGATGTCTGCAGGGCGGTCATCTTGAACAGTTTGTTCAGAACCACGCCGGCATTGGCGTCACGCTTTACGTCTATGACGATACGCATACCCTCGCGGTCAGACTCGTCATTTACGTTGCTGATACCCTCAATCTTCTTATCTGTGACAAGTTCTGCAATGAACTTGATAAGCTCTGCCTTGTTGACTCCGTAAGGAATCTCGGTTACGACGATCTTGTCGTGCTGCTCGCCGGCCTCGATCTCTGTCTTGGCACGCATGATAACACGGCCGCGTCCGGTCTCGTAAGCCTCACGTACGCCGCTGATACCGTAGATATATGCACCGGTGGGGAAATCAGGAGCCTTGATGTACTGCATCAGTTCATCAACGGTGATATCGGGATTGTCAACCATTGCCATACAGCCGTTCAGGACCTCTGTGAGGTTGTGAGGCGGCATATTGGTGGCCATACCTACAGCGATACCGGATGAACCGTTAACGAGCAGATTGGGGATGGTTGCAGGAAGAACCGTAGGCTCCTCCTCCTTGTTGTCATAGTTGGGAACAAAGTCAACGGTGTTCTTGTTGATGTCCTGCATCATCTCCTCACCCATCTTGCGCAGACGGACCTCGGTATAACGCATGGCAGCGGGGCTGTCACCGTCAATCGAACCGAAGTTACCCTGGCCGTCAACGAGCGGATAACGCATTATCCAGTCCTGTGCCAGACGTACAAGAGCACCATATACTGAAGAGTCACCATGAGGATGGAAATGTCCGAGCACATCACCTAC
>DBYT01000052.1:17248-17515 GCA_002309915.1 Bacteroidales bacterium UBA1179
CTGTAAAGTATGCGGCGGTGTACCGGTTTGAGACCGTCACGTGCATCCGGGAGTGCTCTTGCCACGATGACTGACATTGAATAGTCAATGTATGAGGACTTCATCTCCTCCTCAATGTTCACCTTGATAATTCTGTCCTGGTTTTCCAATTTCGTCTTGTTTTAATGTCTTCTACAATACCTTTACGGACTATTGTCGTAAAGCATTCAAAAGTACTTCAAAAATACTTCATAAGCAACTTTACGCGCGTATTTTTAATAAGGTGTT
>DBYT01000118.1:0-731 GCA_002309915.1 Bacteroidales bacterium UBA1179
CAGTCAATTGTGCTGCTTAAGAATGAGGGCTCTCTGCTGCCGATTGATTTGAATAAGGTTAAGACTATTGCCGTGATTGGTGATAATGCCGATAAGATTATGGCTACCGGTGGAGTAGGTGCAGGTGTCAAGGCTCTTTATGAGATTACTCCTCTGGCCGGTCTTAAGAACCGTATTGGCGATAAGGCCAAGATTGTTTATGCCCAGGGCTATACTTCACAGCAGGCTCGCGGCGGATTTGGCGGATTCGGCGGTGGCTTTGGCGGTTTTGGCCGTCGTGGCGGTGCTCCTGCTGCATCTGCTGCTGCGCCTAAGCCTGATGATACTGCCAAGAAGTTGCAGGATGAGGCTGTAAAGGCTGCCAAGGGTGCTGATCTGGTCCTCTTTATAGGTGGTGACAACCGTCAGCATGAGACCGAGGGTAGCGACCGCCGCAGCATGGATCTGCCTTATAATCAGGAGAATGTGCTGGAGGCTGTGGCTAAGGTAAATCCCAATGTGGTGTTCATTGCAGTGGCCGGTGCTCCGGTTGACCTTAACCGCGTTCAGGCTTGCAGCCCCGCAATCGTTCAGTCATGGTTCAACGGTACTGAGGGCGGTAATGCTTTGGCCGATATCCTGCTGGGTAAGATTTCTCCCAGCGGCCGTCTGCCGTTCTCATATCCCATCAAACTGGAGGACAACCCCGCATACGCTACAGGCAGTTTCCCGCAGACCGATGCCCCGATCAA
>DBYT01000118.1:877-1175 GCA_002309915.1 Bacteroidales bacterium UBA1179
TACTCTGATATTGAGTATCAGAAAATGGGTCTTGTTGATAACAAGACCCAATACACTGACGGCGAGGAGATTGAGGTATATGTCGTTATGAGGAATATCGGTAAATATGATCAGTATGAAGTACCGCAGCTGTACGTACATAGGGTAGATTCAAAGGTTGAGTGGCCCTACAAGGAGCTTAAGGCCTTCAGGAAAGTTCAGATGAAAGCTGGAGATGCAGCGTCTATTACTCTCACGGTTCCGGTTGAATCACTCAAGTACTGGGATGAGGCCAAGCACGACTGGGTTCTGGAGCCGG
>DBYT01000118.1:1211-3773 GCA_002309915.1 Bacteroidales bacterium UBA1179
AAACTCGAGGTGGAGATTCGCTGATAATGGTAAGGAAACAAATACACACATACACGGTCAAGAGTTTTGAATGCGACCGTAACGATACGCTCCGTTTGCTCACGTTGCTCAATCTTTTCCAGGATATAGCCGATGACAGCGCCAACGAGATTGGCATCGGCTACGATTATCTGCGTACGGTGGGTAAGGCGTGGGTGCTGATTGCAATGAACGTGCAGATTGACCGCATGCCGCATCTGGCCGAGGAGATTACGCTAAAGAGCTGGCCGTCAGATTTTTCGGCCCTTTATACCGAGCGTGAGTTTGAGGTGTGGAGTGCAAGCGGTGAGCGTATTATCCGTGCTTGCAGTCAGTGGATTGTGATTGATTTTGCGACGCGTCGGCCAATGCATCTTAAGGATTGTCTGCCGGAGTATGAGCCTATCCGCGAGAAGGTGATTCCGGAGGACCGATTCCCGAAATTACCGGCTACGGAGCGTGATGATTACACTGAGCGGTTCCTGGTGCGTTACGATGATATTGACCGTAACGATCACGTTAACAATGCGATATATTCACTCTGGGCAAGTGAGAGCCTGGAGCCTCAGTACCGCATTGAGCATGTTCCTGCCGGCATGATAATAAACTTCCGCAAGGAGGGCCTGTTTGGCGAGAAGATTTTTGTCTCCACTCAGATGGACGGCGACGCCTCCCTGCACAGCATCAAGGCAGAGGATGGTCGTGAGCTGGCTCGCGTCCAGTTCACCTGGCAAAAATAGTACCATTGGGGCCTGACCCCATTGGTATCATTTTGCTATTCGCCCTCCAGCTTGAATTCGTGGAAGTTGTTCTCGTCCAGTTTGAACTTGGGCGTGCAGAAGTAGATCAGTTCGGCACGGGTCAGGACGGTGTTATCGGCATCCATCAGTTCGGCCTCGATGAAGGCTACGTTGCGCATCATCTTGCTTATCTTGGCGCGGACGGTGATCTCGTCCAGTTGTGAGCTGACGGGCTTGAGGTACTCCATGTTCATCTTTGAGGTGACGCCGTTGGTCTGCAGTTTGCGGCAAACTACCCAGCCGGCGGTCTCGTCAATCAGAAGCGCCTGGATTCCACCGTGCAGGGTGTTCTCCCAACTCTCGTAGTCACGTGTGGGTTTGAACTTGGTTACCACATAGTCACCGTCCTCATAAAACTCCAGGTGCAGGCCCTTGGGGTTGGTGGGACAGCATACAAAGCAGTTGTAAGTGGGAGTCCCTATCCAGGGGTTGATTATCTTCTTTAAGTTCATTTCTTATCGGTTTTACTGTTGTCTTTCTTGTCTTGGTAAAGGAAGCGGCGGATCTTGTGCGTGGCGGTCTTGTTGAAAGGTTCTTTCATTACCTCCACGTCACGGATCTTGAGGAACTGGCTCACCTTGGAGTTCACGAATTCCATCACCTCCTTTTTGCGTTTCTCTATTGCTTCCAGGAACTTTTCCTGGCCCTCCAGGTTCCAGTCTATGGCGCCGTCGTTGAACTGAACCAGCGCTACAAGCTGTCCTGAGCGGCTTATCACGAGCGATTCGTTTACGTCCGATATCTTATTGATGACGCTCTCAATCTCCTCGGGGTATATGTTCTCGCCCGATGCGCCTATGATTACGTTGCCTGATCTGCCCAGGATGGAGTATCGGCCTTTCTTATCGACGGTGGCGATATCGCCGGTGCTCATCCAGCCGTCATCGGTCATCACGGCGCGGGTGCGGGCGTAATCCTTATAGTATCCCAGCATTACGTTGGGGCCTTTTACCTGCAGTTCTCCCTGGCCGTTCTCGGGGTTGACATCGGCCAGACGGACCTGAACCTCGAACGATGATGTTCCGGTGGTGCCCAGATGTGTGCGTTTGGGGCCGGCGTCGCATATGAGCGGGGCGGTCTCGGTGAGTCCGTAGCCGATTGCGTATGGGAATTTTATGTTGCGCAGGAACTCCTCAACCTCGCGGTCCAGCTTGGAGCCACCAACACCGAAGAACCTTACACGGCCGCCAAACTGCTGCTTGACTTTACGGCCAACCAGATAGTAGAGTATGTGCGGGAAATGATTCTTCATGTAGCGCAGATACTTGCTGCCGGCTATGGTGGGGAATATCTTGCCGCGGATTACCTTCTCGATGATAAGCGGCACCGACAGGATTGTGGTGGGGCGTATCTTGAGCAGCGCCTGACTCAGTATGGTGGGAGTGGGGGGCTTCTGGATGTAATAGACGGGGCAGCCGGTGGAGAGCGGATAGAGCATGCCTATACTCATTTCATATGTGTGAGCCAGCGGCAGGATGGACAGGAACACGTCCTTGCGGCGATAGACCTTATGTGCGTACCACGCCTCGAGCACGTTGTGGCAGAAGTTGCGGTGGCTCAGCATCACTCCTTTGGCGTTGCCTGTGGTGCCCGATGTGTAGATGATGGCGGCTATATCGGTGGCGTCGGGCACTTTGCTGCGTCCGTCGCAGGTATAACTATCATCCAGGGCCTTTATGAGCTCAAAAGTGCTTATGTCAATTATCAGATTCAGGCGGTCGTATGACTCCCGACTGATTTTGGG
>DBYT01000118.1:3807-4720 GCA_002309915.1 Bacteroidales bacterium UBA1179
GAGTGAACAAGTATATTCTCAACCTCATTGGCCGATAAATCCGGCAGCATGGGCACTGCAATGCGGCCGTGAGCGGTTATCGAGAAGAAGGCTACAGCCCAGTTGGGCATGTTCTCGGACAGGATGGCAACCTTGTCGGCGGGGTTGAGCCCGAATGTGCCGAGCAGGCCAGAAAGTTGATCGGCCTTGTCACGGAACTGTGAGAATGTGTAACTGCAA
This sequence comes from Bacteroidales bacterium UBA1179, assembly GCA_002309915.1. Classification (GTDB taxonomy): domain Bacteria; phylum Bacteroidota; class Bacteroidia; order Bacteroidales; family Bacteroidaceae; genus Colenecus. The sequence goes on from DBYT01000118.1 coordinate 4,027, forward strand.
CCGCCGTCCACAAAGTCCGATGCCAGACGGTCATGGTTTACGGTGGCGGTGTATTCAAGCAGATCTGCAAGGGTTGTAAATCTGTGTCTCATTTATCTTGTAAGGTTTTTATCTGGTAAGGTAATTTTGTGGATGACGTCCTTTTAAATTCATGCTTTCATATATCTCCTGGATGCGACGGGTATCGGCGTTGGCATCGTCTGTAAGTTCTACCTTGCGGTCTACGGCAACTTTCTTGCGGCCCCAGTCAAAGTAGCACAGGTAAACGGGAATGTTTGCGGCTTTGGCAATGAAATGATAGCCGGTTTTCCATCGGGCTATAGGTTTGCGGGTGCCCTCGGGGGCAATTGCCAGGTGCATCAGATCGGTCTTTTCCATCTCCTTAAGTACTGAACGTACTACCGATGCGGGATGCTTGCGGTCCACGGGTATGCCGCCGATGGCTCTCAGAATCCAGCCCAGGGGCGGGAAGAAGAGGCTTTTCTTGACCATGCAGAAGGTTTTGCCGCCTATCGAGACGTAGAACAGGTAAGCCACTACAAAGTCAAGCATCGATGTGTGGGGCACGCCCAGAAGTATGCACTTGGGTTCGGGGGGTAGGAAAGGGCTTGTCTCCCAGCCCCAGACTCTCAGTATCCATCCGCAGAATTTTCGCCACATAAGGTTTGTTTTTAATAAGGCTGCAAAAGTAATC
>DBYT01000118.1:4762-4968 GCA_002309915.1 Bacteroidales bacterium UBA1179
AGGCTTCCCTTTGTGGCGAATCGGTGGGTCGCTTTTTCGCCAAAGTGTCCCACACTCATCGGCCCCAGAGCACTCTCTGAGCCCTCCGCGTGTGGGACACGAGCCTTGGGAAGGGGGATGTCCCACACTCATCGGCCCGAGAATATGCTCTCGCGCGGGTGCTTGTGGGACACTTTGGCGAAAATGTCTTTCCCTAAAAAAAGTTG
>DBYT01000066.1 GCA_002309915.1 Bacteroidales bacterium UBA1179
AGCATGGATACCAGTTTGGTACGCACAATGTTAATCAGGACGACAATGCCCTGCACGCCGCCAAACAGACCGGTATACTTGATAATCCTGTCGTAAGAGTCAGTTTCTTTCTTCGCCACGTTACAATAAACGCGATTATAACTGCAAAAGTATACAGATTCTGAAATAAAGAGCTTAATTTTACGTTTTAGAGTAAGTATGGCAACATTATCGGTCATAGTCCCCGTTTTCAATTCCGCCGACACGCTTGAAAGGTGCGTCAGCAGCATCCTCTCACAGCAGGTTGACGGCCTTGAACTCATACTGGTTGACGACGGCTCCACCGACCCCAGCCCAGCCCTGTGCGACAGACTTGCCGGGGCCGATGACCGCGTCCGTGTGATTCACCGCGCCAACGGAGGCCTCAGCGCCGCCCGCAACAGCGGAATCGATGCCGCCACAGGCACCTGGATTGCGTTCGTGGACAGCGACGACGAACTTGCCCCGGATACCCTCTCCGCCAACCTTGATCTGGCCACCGATAACGTTGATCTGGTAGAGTTTCCGGTATCAGTCCACTACGGCGCACCCAACTGCTACGAGCTTGATTTCAAACCCCTGACAATATCGGGCAATGAGGTATTCAGCCACTGGATAAAGACAGGCGGATACACCCACTGCTACGCCTGGAACAAGATATACCGCTCCACCCTTTTTGAGGGAATACGGTTCCCTGAGGGTGAGAACTTTGAGGACGCTGCCGTATGTCCGTCCATAATACGCAAGTGCCGCGCCATAACTTATTCTGACCGTGGCCGTTACCTGTATTACAGTTCAGGCGGGGGCATCACCCGGCAGTACCGTTTTGCCAATCAGGAACCGCTATTCAGACACAACCTTGAACTGCTCCGACTCATAACCGACCGGGGGTTCGGCAATTTATGCAGGGCCAGACTCTGGAACCAGTGCCTGAATCTGCTCATTGACCTGGCACGATGCAAGGATGCCGATAAGGAATATATCTCGCGTAACGCAGCCTCCCTGGCCTCATTGAAACCAGCCGGAGCCACACGGTACGCAGGTTCCCTTAAGCAGGGAATCAAAGCCGCCCTGGGACCTGCCGCCGCATGTAAGTTACTCAGTATAAGAAAATACAGATGAAACTGTCCGTAATCATACCCTACTGGAATCCTGACGGCAACGCCCAAACTGACGCGCTGCTGCTAAGAGCCGTACGGTCTGCCCGTGACAGCCAGCCGTATGAGATAATCGTGGTCAATGACGGATCACCGTCCGACCCCGATCTGACATCCTTTCCTGAGGTAAAATACCTGCACCGCGAGCACGGAATGCTGGGCGCCACCCGCAATACCGGAATAGAGGCAGCCACAGGTGATGCAATCTCCTTCCTGGATGCCGATGACTACTACTATCCCGGCTCCATGAAACCCTGCCTTGAGAAAATGGAGTCTGCCGGTGCCGACCTGCTTGGATTCGGCCACAGCATCACCGCAAATGCCGACGGCATTGACAGTGTCAGTACTTGCTGCGGCCCCTCATTTTCAGGCCCCATGACAGGCGATGAGTTCATGCGCGGTAACAACCTGTTTGGCAGCGCCTGCCAGTATATCATAAGCCGCCGGCTCATTGAAGAAAATGCCTTACGCTTTAAGGAGGGCGTTTACATAGAGGATGAGGAGTTCACTCCCCGTCTGCTCTTTTTCAGTAAAAGGTTTATCCGGACCGACTATCCCGTCTATGCCTATTACGTACACTCGGGGACCATCATCACCACACAGACGCAAGAGATGACAGACCTCAAGGCCACGCACATGACCGCCGCCATTGAGAGCCTGCTTTCATTCCGCGACAGTCATTCTTCAGAGCCCCATCAGGGACTTGACCGCAAGATAAAGACCCTTGCCATAGACCATCTGCGCCGCACGTTACGACGCCCTGACTGGAAATCGGCCCTACCCGTTCAGACTCAGGAACTTGGCAGGCTTGGGCTCTACCCTGTCCGGGCTGCGGGACTGCCGTTCAAGTTCAGGCTGTTCGGCCTGTTGTCACGCTGCCGCCTTGGGCTTTTTATACTCCACCTGATTGAATCACATTACAAATGAAGATACTGCTCATAGGCGAATACAGCAACGTGCACAACACCCTGGCCAAGGGAATGCGTGAACTGGGTCACCAGGTCACGGTTGCCAGCGACGGAGACAGCTGGAAGGACTACCCCCGCGACATAGACCTCAAACGCGAGCCCGGCTGCCGCATGCAGTTCATCTGGCGTCTCATCAAGGCCCTGCCCCGCATGCGAGGCTATGACGTGGTGCAACTGATCAACCCCATGTTCCTGGAACTCAAGGCCGAGCGAATCCTGCCCATCTACAAGTACCTGCGCCGCCACAACAAAAAGGTGGTCATGGGTTCCTACGGAATGGATTACTACTGGGTAAACGTCAACACACAGATACGCCCGCTCCGCTACAGCGACTTCAACATTGGTGATAAGGTAAGGACCGATACCCAGGCCCACCTCTACCGTCAGGAGTGGACCGATACCCCCAAGCAGCACCTGAACCAGTACATAGCCCGTGACTGCGACGGCATACCCGCCTGCCTCTACGAGTACTGGGCCACATACAATGAGGTTCCGGAACTGCGCGGTAAGATGCGTTTCATCCCGCTGCCCATAGAGAAGGCCAGCATCTGCCACACCACCTTCTACGGCGGTCCGGTCAAAGTATTCATAGGAATAAGCAAAGGCCGCTCAGTCTATAAGGGGACCGATATCATGCTCCAGGCCGCCCAGGACCTCAAGGAGAAATACCCCGAGCAGCTTGACCTGCGCGTTGCTGAAGGCGTACCCTTTGAGCAGTACCAGAAGATGATGGACGGAAGCGACGCCATCCTGGACCA
>DBYT01000090.1:0-3396 GCA_002309915.1 Bacteroidales bacterium UBA1179
GCGTGACGGTTGCGGTACAGCATGTACGTTTTGGCAACCTGATAGTAGCCCTCGGCCATCAAAGCAACCTCCACCTGGTTCTGGATCTCCTCCACGCTGATACCGCTTTGGATATTCAGATGGCTCAAGATTCCGGTCATAACCTCTTCAGTTGCGAAAGCGCCTGAAGCCAGGAAAGACTTGGAGATAGCGGCCTTAATCTTGTCAATGGTAAACACCTCGTGTTTGCCATCTCTTTTTACAATATATGTCTCCATAAATAACTAAAAGTATTCATCAATTCAGCATAGCGGAGTGACCTTGTCCCTCCACGAAGTTGCACTGTATAATCAGGATAACTCCCTCAAAATCCCCGGCCTTGTAGTCCTGCAAGAACCAAGGGCCCAATGTCATTGGCAGGTCTTCTGACTTATCCCGTCCCATGCGCCTTCCCAGTCCCTTATCGGCCAGTGGCAGAGAGTGCATCGGATTTATAATCAGGGATTTACAGCAGCAGGCACTGTCCCGGTCTTTCACCGGATTCCAAATTATTCCATCAGGGAACCGCCCTTTAGGAAACCAATGACGTAGGCAAAGATATTATAAAAACAATAAGATGATACGGTCTGTTGATAACTAAAAAGCCCTATTTGCCCAGAAGTTTTCAACAGCCCTCGCCGCAGCTGTTTCTTTCCACATTCGGAAAACTTTTAGAAAAATTTTTGCCCAAAAGTTTTCCAAAATGCATAACTTTGGATTGAATAAAAAGTGTATTGTTATGGCACTGAAAAGATTCGGAGTTTCACTGGAGGATGAGTTGCTTGAGCAGCTTGACACCTTGGTAAAGGAAGACGGTTACGCTAACCGCTCCCAGGCCATACGTTTCCTGATTGAGAAGAACCTGGCCGAGAAGAAATGGCAGTGCAACCATATCGTTGCGGGTACCATATTTATAATATATGACCAGCAGCGGACCGATATATCCGCACGCATATCGGATATACAGATCCGCCACCAGAATCTTGTGCTCTCTTCACAACAGCACTATATCAACGAGGGCACCTGTCTGCACGTGTGCACCGTCATGGGCGAGGCCCGCCTGCTTACCGCCCTGGCCGATGAGATGACATCCATCAAGGGCATCCGCCACGGCAAGCTGCTTATGAGCCGCGCTGATTAAATAATCGTGCTACGATTTTGTGATTTCGTGCCACAGGTGTATTTTTGCAGATAACAAACTAACCATATCTGTAATGAAACACCTCACATTAATTCTCGCAGCTGCGGCCATGACATTCAGTGCCGCTCATGCAATTGAAATTCCAGACACTCTACAGGAGGTTGTAATAACCGGTACACGTGCCGCAACCGATGTGCGCCAACTGTCACAGACCGTGAATGTGATAGACCGCGCTGCCATTGAGGAGACCAACCGCACATCACTTCTGCCCCTGCTTACCGAGCAGGTTCCCGGACTGTTCATCACCCAGCGCGGTTATGCCGGATACGGTGTATCGGGCGGTGCTGCAGGTAACATATCCATGCGTGGTATGACCGGCGGAACAGCACGTATGATAATTCTTATTGACGGACATCCCAACTATGCCGGTATCTACGGACACCCCATAGCCGATTCCTATCAGTCACTCATGACCGAGAGGGTCGAGGTTCTGCGCGGTCCCGCATCAATCCTGTACGGATCAGGTGCAATGGCCGGAGTGGTTAATATAGTAACCAAGAAAGAGGATGGCACACATGCACGCCTGCATGCCGGTTACGGATCATTCAACACAGCCGAGACCGAGTTTACAGCCAGCACCCGTCAGGGCAAGTTCAGCGCAGTGGCATCAGGTTCTTACAACCGCACTGACGGTCACCGTGACAACATGAACTTTGAGCAGTTCGGCGGTTATGCCAAGTTGGGATATGACATTTCAGACAACTGGAACGCATCGGCCAATGTGGACATTACCCGTTTCAATGCTTCACAGCCGGGTTCCGAGAGCGCTCCTCTTATAGATGCTGACCAGGAGATAACCCGTGGTACTTCCGCCCTGTTCATTGAGAACAACTACTCACGCACGCAAGGTGCCGTTAGCCTGTTCTACAGTTGGGGAAACCACTGGATCAATGACGGTTATGCACCAGGCGGCACACCCAGACTGTTCCGTTTCATTTCATACGATGAGATGCTTGGAGCATCGGCCTGGCAGAGCGCAAGCCTGTTTGAGGGCAACCGTCTGACTCTGGGATTTGACTACTACCGCTACGGCGGCAAGGCAAACAACCATTATGTTGACGGACCAAAGGCCGGTACTGACGAACTCCAGGTCGATGAGCGTGAAGATGAGTTTGCCGGTTACCTTGAGATGCGTCAGGAGATTGGTTCACTGCTTACCCTGAACGCAGGCCTGCGTGTAGACCATCACTCCAAGGCCGGAACCGAGTTGGTACCTCAGGCCGGCGCCGCATTCCATCTGCCTGCAAATGCCGAGGTCAAGCTCTCTGTAGGCAAGGGTTTCCGCTATCCTATCATCAGGGAGATGTACTTGTATCCTCCTCACAACCCGGACCTCAAAGCCGAGTCACTCTGGAACTATGAGCTCTCATTCTCACAGAGACTTCTGAATGGTAAACTCTACTATGGAATCAACCTGTTCCATATGGATGCAAAGAACATCATCCTGACATTGCCCAATCCCGTTGCTCCTCCCCCAATGCTCAACCAGAACAGCGGTGAGCTCAAAAATACCGGTGTTGAAGTTGAGGCTTCATACCTGATTTCCAAGTCATTCGCTGCCAACTGCAACTACAGTTTCCTCAAGATGGAGACTCCCATTGTGGGTGCCCCTGAGCACAAGGCTTATCTGGGCGGTTCATACGCCAACAAGGGCTGGCATGCCAGCACCGGTCTGCAGTACATCAACGGACTCTACTCTGCAGTAGGTCCCGACAAGAAGGAGGACTTCCTACTCTGGAATGCCCGCGTATCCTATCAGCTGTCAGATATGCTCCAGCTCTGGGTGAACGGAGACAATTTGCTCAATACCAAATATCAGATTAATGCCGGATATCCTATGCCGGGTATTGCTTTCATGGGTGGTATAAACCTTACCCTTTGATATAAGGACTATTTAAAAACGCCGCATTGGGGTCGTTTCCCAATGCGGCGTTTTTTTAGTGACGTGATTTTCCGGAGGGTTTGGTGCGGGCGGCTTTGCGGCCGTTGACCTTCTCCTTATGGGCCGGCTTTTTCTCCTTATGCTTCTTGGAGGGTTTGCCGTTACCGCTGCGGAAGAACTGGTGCCAATCCTCGTTTTCAAAGTTGTTCCAGAACTCATCATCGTCCTGAACCTTCTTGGATTTCTTCTCAGGTGCTCTTTCCGGTTTTCTCTCCGGCTTGCGTTCGGGCTTACG
>DBYT01000090.1:3448-4147 GCA_002309915.1 Bacteroidales bacterium UBA1179
TTCTCCTCACCGCCCTCCTCGGAGCGTGTCTCGGCCACCTCAACGTGAACCTGACGGCCTTTGTAGTTTACGCCATCCATACCGATGACAATCTCCTCGGTAAACTCCTCGGGGCACTCAAAGAANNAAGAATGAGAAGTTCTGCATCAGGTCAATGCGGCCCACATCCACTCGTCCGGCCACATTGCGGTTGAGCATCTCAATGATATGGACAGGCTGTACGTGGTCTTTCTTGCCGATATTTATAAAGAAGCGGGTATAACCCTTCTGTGCGCGGTGACGGTCTTTTTTCTTGCGTTTCTCGCCCTCAACATCATTGCGGGTAACCTCCTCAAGTTCAGGAGCATCCTGATAGTAGCGCACAAAACGGCCGAACTCACGGGTCACGATACGCTTGATGATATCGTTCTTGTCCATCCAGTCCAGACGGCGGAATATATCGGGCAGGAACTTCTCAATCTGCTCCTCGTTCACCTCAATGCGCTCCAGATCGTCTATAACCTTATAGAGCTGCTTCTCGCATATCTGGGTACCGGTAGGCATCACACCCTGTACGAATGTCTTGCCTATGGCCTTCTCTATGAAGCGGATCTTACCCTTCTCACGCAGGTTGACGATGGATATTGAAATACCCTTCTTGCCTGCACGACCGGTTCGACCGCTGCGGTGGGTGTAGTTCTCAATGTCATCGGGCAGACC
>DBYT01000090.1:4219-4344 GCA_002309915.1 Bacteroidales bacterium UBA1179
AGCTGCAGCTGACGCTTGCGGAACTTGTTCATGGTAAGGTCACGCTGTGCCTGCGACAGGTCGCCGTGCAGTGAATCGGCATTATAGCCGTCCTGCATCAGTTTGTCGGCAATCTCCTGCGTCTC
>DBYT01000037.1:0-941 GCA_002309915.1 Bacteroidales bacterium UBA1179
ACTGCACAGCGCGGTGCTCTTGACTGGATGGGCCCGTTCCACGATGCCATCAAGCCCGTTGTTCAGAAGCTCTATGCAAGCGTAAAGAGCGGTAACGAGGCTCAGATCTCTATTGACAGCAACTCAAAGCCCGGCTATCGTGAGGGTCTTGAGAAGGAACTGGCTGCCCTTCGCGACAGTGAGATGTGGCAGACCGGTGCAGTTGTACGCAAGCTCCGTCCCGAGAACAACTGATCCTGACAGGTCATACAAAAAAGAATCCCTCGGAAATCTCCGAGGGATTCTTTTTTATAGTCTTGTACAGATTAGAAAATCTGATAACGGTTGTCAACCACCTTAGCCTGGTAGTAGAGTTCCTCAAGGATAGAACCCATTATACGGCTTGAAACCATAGAGCGTGTACGCAGTGACTCTGAAGCCTCATCAAACTCAGCAGTGTAACGGTCCTCAGAAATCTTCTCGGCAACGAATGCGCAATTCTCACCCTTCATAGGAACGGTAAGCTCGTTCTGCTCAAGATTGAATACGCTGGGACCTACGATAGCCTCATTTGAAACCAGAGCTGAGATGTATGCGTCATTGTTGAAGTTCAAAGACCTGATGGTATCGATTCTTACACCGTCAATAGCCTTGAGCTCATCAATGCTCTTTCCTGCAAGCTGTCCCTTGAGAACCTCAAACTTCTTGTTGTTGAGAGTCTTGAGTGACAGACTGGCGGCTGCATCCTGAATGCTGCGTACGCCGCGGGGATTGATCTTCTCAACACCTACAGCAAGAAGATGATCATTGGCATTGCCTACCTCATAGATACGTGATACTTCACCCTCCTGAGCCTCGAATGCCCAACGCAGAGCCTCGCGTGACTTGGCTACACCGCCTACATTGTGATTGTAGTTCTCAAAACCGGGATAGAAGAGCAGACGGAAGTCTGAATCCTCGGC
>DBYT01000037.1:1005-2932 GCA_002309915.1 Bacteroidales bacterium UBA1179
GCTGAACTCAACAGGACGCTTTACGACAGCAAGGTTGTACTTCTTGAGAGGAGTCTTGACATCAGAAACCTTGATGATGAGGATTACTCCCTGTACGTTGATTCTGGTAACATCACCCTTCTTCATTGAGTTCAGGGTATTTACATAAAGTGCGTTCTCACCGTCAATTGCTGCGGGCTCGTATGAATCGGCGGCAAGCCACTGCTCGGGAGCAGACTGGCCGTAGTTCTGAGCGATGGCCTGGAAATCAGCGCCTCTCTTTCTGGCTGCAGTGATGATACTGTCGGCACGTTTCTCGGCAGCAGCCTCATCCTCCATGTCGACCTGGATCAAAGCGAACTGGATTGAGTCATAACCGGTAGTGCTTGAGATATACTTGAATGCATTGTATGTATCGTCATAAGCGCTGTAGTAGGGACCGAACACTCCACCCTCCTTGACAGAATCAAGTCTTTCAGCTACATCCATCGGCAGGTTCTTGGCAGAACGTGCAACCTCGCTGAATGACTCTACTGAACCGGCGCGGCGCAGGAAAGAAGCATAATCCTCAACATCACCCTCCAGCTGGTCAACGATTTCATTAACCTCGGCAAGCAGAGCATCGCGGTCTGCCTGGCTGGGAAGGATCTCATAATCGATGTAAACGATATCACGGCTCTCAGAGTAGTTGTAGAGAGACGGCTTTGCCTCATTGTATACGGCCTTGAGGTCTGATGAGGTAACCTTTACGTCTGCATCGGCGATTGATGAATAGGGAAGCAGAGCCATCAGGACATCAGCTCTCTTGATACGGTTGTCAAAGGCACTCTTTGATGCAACGGGGTTGCAAAGGATTGAAGCCTTTATGAGTGATGTATACTTGTCATAGAGCAGGTTGCTCTTGATGTTCTTCTCAATGAAAAGCCAGTAGTTGTACATGCTCTGGTAGTACTGATACTCCTCAGCCTGTACCATAGAGGGATCAAGCTCCTTGTAGAAAGCAAGGAAACTCTTGAGTACATCGGCATCGAAACCGCCATCTGTATTGCTGAACGGTGTTCTGGCAAGCATCGGATCTGTACCACGCTCAATCACATCCCTAACCTCAGCATCTGTAACTGTAAGTCCGATACCCTTAGCCTCATTCTCAATAAGACGGGTGCGAACCATGGTGGACCAAACCTCATCCTTGAGTGAGTTCTGCTCCTCCTCGGTGATGTCTGAAATCTGGTTAGCGAACTTTACTACGTCTGTGTAAACTTCAAGCTCATCCTGGAAATCCATAGCGGTGATATCCTCACCTGCAATTGTACCTACATACTGGATTCCCTGGTTGGGACGGATAATCTTCCATGCGTCACCAAGAATGAAGGCGAGCATAGCAAGACCGATAATGATAAGAAGCAGTGGACCTTTGCTTCTGATACTCTGTAATGTTGCCATTTTTATTGTTGTTTTTATTCGTTTTTGTCTGTCAAAAGCCGCCAATGCGGGTAAAAGCGCACAAAAATACTAAAAATTGTTCTAAAACCCCAATTAGCGCTTATTTATTTAATGTCAGTTCCACCAGCTCAATCTTGGTATCACCGCGTTTCAGTATCCTGAATGTATAATCGCCAACGTTTATCTTCTCATTGACCTTGGGGAAACCCTTGGTCATAGTCAGTATCAGACCTCCTACGGTCATATACTCATCGGACTCCGGGATATCCAGTCCGAACATGGAGTTGATCCTGTCAATCTCCATTCGGCCCGAAAGCAGATATCCGTCATCGGTCTTCTTGGCTATGAGATTCTGAACATCATGCTCATCCTCAATCTCACCCAGAATCTCCTCGATTATATCCTCAAGTGATACTATTCCCGATGTTCCTCCGAACTCGTCAACGACCACGGCAAGACTTTTCTTGCGCGCCATGAGCTGTTTCATAAGTTTCTGGGCTGCAAG
>DBYT01000037.1:2969-4803 GCA_002309915.1 Bacteroidales bacterium UBA1179
TGTCTGAAAAGCTCCGACGAGTGTATGTAACCTATGATATGGTCCATATCCTCGTCATAAACCAGGATCTTGGAATAACCGGTTTCAATGAACCTCTCTCTCAGCGCATTCCACGATTCACCTTTCTCAACCGCACAGATCTCATTGCGCGGAACCATGCAGTCACGTGTCTTGACATTTGAGAAATCAAGCACGTTCTGGAATATGCGAACCTCCTGGTCAGGCTGGCTGTCCTCCTCGTTTCCTGAGAGAGCGGACTGGACAAAGTAATCCAGATCCACCTTTGAGAAGGCCTTTGCCGTGTTCTCCTTGTCTATCCGTACACCCAACATCCTGAGAAGCATGCGTGAAAGCCATGTGGTGAACAGGGATATGGGATAGAGTATTATGTAAATCAGATAGATGGGGAATGCCAGGAAATTGAGTTTGCCGTTAGGATTGAAACGGAATATCGTCTTGGGGACGAACTCGCCCACCACAATGACTATTGCGGTCGATACCAGAGTCTCAATCACAATAAGCAGGAACTCGTTGGTAATGATACCCTCGGGGATGATAAGTTCAATCAGATGGGCCATCATCGTACTGTAAAGAACCAGTGCGATATTGTTGCCCACCAGCATGGTGGAAATATAGATGTTGGGGTTGCGGAAAAACCTCTCCAGCAGACGGGAGCTGAAAGTATGACGCTCCACATCCATCTCAAACCTGAGCCGGTCGGCCGATACAAAGGCAATCTCAAGCCCTGAGAACAGCGCCGAAAAGAAGAGCGCCACAAGCATTATGATGAGAGTATGGCTCATTTGGTCTCAGTGATCGGGAAAACACCTTCAGTCTTGTTGATAGTGTATTCGGTCAGACTCTGGTTGGAGTTGAAGCCACGGCCTACCAGTATCTGCTTTTCCTGTTTGATATGTATTATGCTGTCGGAATACATCCTGTTGTTGCGGTTGTTCACGAACAGTTCAGGTGTATCAAACTCCTCATTCCTTATGTTCTCGGCATGGACATTACTGATCAGATGCCATAACTCATCGTCAATCATATAATAGGCGGTGTCTGCCACGAGCTTGGACTCCACCTGCATGAGTGTGTCCAGTATCTCAAGCAGAACCCCCTGCTCCATGCTGTAGAAAGGAGGCTTCATCTTGTCGAATATCTTCCACTCCTCGGCTATCACATGATAGCGAATCACTCCGTTCTCGGATATCAGCATATCCACGCCACGGGTGGTTATGACCGATGTGGAGTCACGACTGGTAACCGCCGGTCCCAACTGCTTGTCCTTGTTTGAGCAGGAGAGGCAGAAAAACGACGAGACAACCGCCAGAATGACGGTTGCCAGGTACGTTCTCTTTTTCATCGGTTCAAGACCGGTGGTTTGTATCATTTATCTGATAGTGGTAGTCTCGTTGATCCAGCCCTTGATCTCGATCTGATCACCAACCTTGTAACCAAGCATGAACAGGTCGTTGGCATCCGGGCACTGCTTCTTGTAGGTGCTGATAAGCTCGTTGGCCTTGGCAGCTACTGAAGAATCAACCTTCTTGGCCTGCTCCAGCTTGTCGATAACTGCAAAGTATGCGCAACGGTTCAGGGCGGGCTCATTTGACCAGTCACGTTTTACATAGTAAAGCTGTGCCAGGAGAATGTAAGCGTCACCTCTGTTGGGATTGTTCTGCAGACACTTCTGAATGCATGAACGGCTGCGGTCGTAGTTGTCCTTTGCAAAGTAAAGAGAAGCCATGAGATAGTATGTACCTGCTATGCTGGTCTTGTCATCATCAAGCTCGATAGCCTGGTTGTAATACTCGATAGCCTTGTCTGTATCATC
>DBYT01000037.1:4844-11899 GCA_002309915.1 Bacteroidales bacterium UBA1179
GCGTGGGCATACTCAGAAGCTGCAAAATAAGCGTCGCTTGAGTTGCACTCGAACATCTGCATGATCTTAACGACCTTGGTCAGATACTCCAGGTTATCCTTGTTGGCCTCAATCTTGGGACCGTAGATAGCCTGCAGAGACTCGCAGTCAGCGGCACCGCTCTTTACGAAGTGGCCGTCGATATTCTCCTTAACTGTGGTAGCATTCTTAAGGACATCCTCGTCATCCTGATGACTTGCGATGAACTCATCAATATAACCGGCGCAATCCAGATAATCCTGAATCAGGGCATCGCGGTACTCCTCATTGTCCTTCTTGTTGGTGTAACGCTGTGCAGAAACTGCCATCAGGTCATCCAGAACATAGTACTGTGTCTCACCCTTGCCCAGGTCAACAGCCTTGCGAAGCAACTCATATGCCCTGCTTATTGAAACCTTGGGATTATAAGTTCTGTATGCGTGACCGTACTGACCGTATACCTCGGCCTCGGTAACCTTGTTCTTTGCCATAGCATTCAGCTTATCCAGATACTTGAGACGCTGGTCAAATACCTCGAAAAGCTCGTTTGAATACTGTGTCATAAGTTCAGTGTTCTTCTCCTTTCTGGCGTCGTTGTAGAGAGCCTGGAGGATTCTGATACCGTAAGTATAGGTATTGACCGAAGCAAGAGGTGCATCGTGGAATACTTCCTTCCAACCTGACTCGTAAGCCTCCTTATAGCTCTTGGTCTTAACATACTCCTGGTAAATGCTGATGTTCTTTAAAGTATTGATACTGTCCTCTCCATGACCATAACGAGAACCGTCTTCAACGCCTTTCTGTGCATATACGCCTGTTACAGTCACAAGCGCTAAGGCAATTAATCCAATCTTTTTCATATCGTTCAGTTTAGTATTCTCAATTATAATATAGTAAAATCAATCAATAAGTTAAAACCGCCGGGCATCAGTCAACCATCAGTTTCATGAACCAACGCTCCATGAAAGTCACTGCGATATTGATCCTGACGTAGTTCTCGGTAATCATTCCCTTTGCCATAGGCTGCACCCTCACGTACTCACCCGAAACATTCAGATAAGACATGCTGTTGTATGCCGTATTGAAGGGCATTGAAAAACCTGCGCTGATACCGAATTCCATAGGTCCCTTGCTGTCCCCTATATTAAAATAGGATTGGGAGAATCTGGCACCCACCTGATAACCTGTACGTTTGAACAGGTTACGGTTGGTTTCGTCCGGCTTGTGCATGAAACCCACATTGGCCGATATCCTGTCACTGCCGTATTTCTCACCGAAGAATCTGGCACTTGACCAGGCCTGGTATGAGACATCGGCACCTATCATGCCTTTACTCCAGCCGTAGGTGAAACCTGCCGACATGAGGGCGGGCATTGAAAAGGCATCGGCTATGTCTGTCGTATCACTGACAGAATGAATGTCAGTGACGTATGTCTCGCTCTTAAGATTCTGGGCGGGAGCGAATGTGGCACCCAGCACCAGACTTCTGTCACCCTTTGAGATTGTTCCCTGTATTCCCAGGTCATACTTGAAGGCCGACATCTCGGCGTAGTAGGTCTTTTTTCTGGACTGTACCTCGGATGATGAGTATGTGTTGTTTATCACATGCGTTATGTCACCGCTCAGATAAGAGGCATTGGCTCCTATTGACAGCCATCGGGTAGGTCTCCATCCCAGTCCTGCCAGAAACTGGCGGACGCTTCCGGTACCGGCGTTGGTTATCGTAGAGGTAATCTCACCGTCCTCGTCACGGCGAACAGACTGAGTCTTGAGAAAGCCGTAACCCACATTTGAGAAAGGCATGAAGCCCACAGTCATTCCCACCTTGGGGAAAATCCTGAACTGCATGTCCAGATGGTCAATATATGCGTTGTGAGCGTTTACGCTGACTCCGTTCTCGTTGAAGTTTCCGTTCTGCAGGGCGAATCCCAGATCGGCAATGAAAGTCAGGGTATCCACGGTTGAGTATGAAGCCGGGTTCTTTATGTTCACTGTGTTGGGATAACGGAATCCCGCACCGATGCCGCCCATGGCTTTCGTTATACCTGAAGACTGGTCTGACAGCAGACCCAAACCGTATCTGGAATACGGTGAATTGACGCCTGTCTGGGCCTTTACCGGTATAAGCGGCAGGCACAACAAAGAGATAACCCAAACGGCTTTTATTTTATCAAATACCCTTCTCATTGAATTCTGTAATCCGGGCCAGTCCGCGAAGAACCAGATCCGGAACTGCAAAAGTAGTGCTTTTGGCTTTTATATCAAAGAATTCGGCATCGCCTCCGGTTAAAAAAACCAAAAGAGAGGGATATATGGAACGTAATTCGTTAACATAACCTTCAAGTTCCTTCCGGACTCCGTTTATGACACCGCTGCGTATAGCTGTTTCGGTATCTGTGCCGAACATGGGAGCATCGCCTTTGGCCTTAACCAGCGGAAGAGCGCCGGTATGCTCATGCAACGACCTCAGTCTCAATTCTATACCGGGTGCGATATTACCACCTCTGTATGTACCGTCGGCCGATACGAAATCATACGTTATCGCAGTTCCTGCATCCACCACAAGAAGGTCATGACCGGGCTGTATGGACCATGCTCCCACAGCGGCAGCCAGACGGTCCATGCCCAGGGACTTCGGTGTCGAGTATGCGTTTGCCAGCGGGATGGGAGTATCGGCCGTAAGCGGTTTCATGCCGTGTGCCGTCATCCATCCGGTGATCCTGGAATCCTGCGGATGCACGGAGCACCACATGCCTCCGTCCACATCCTCCCTCATCATGTCATCCACATGACGCAGGCGGCCGTTTTCAAGGACGGCGGCTTTCACTCTGGTATTTCCGAAATCGGCTAATAGTATCATACTAAGCGCAAAATTACTACTTTTGCACACAAATTGTCAAATCATGCATAGGAAACTGATTTCCATTTTGGCCGCCTTCATGTTCCTTATACCCGGAGCCAAGGCACAGAGTGACAGCATAAACGCATATCTTCTTACCTGTGAGCCCGGCAAGGCCATCTATGAGCTTTACGGCCACACCGCCATCTGGATAGAGGATGCCGGAAACGGCACCGACGTGGTATTCAATTACGGTCTTTTTGATTTCAACACGCCTCATTTCGTATGGCGTTTCACACTGGGAAAGACAGACTACATTCTGGGTTACACAAGACTGCGCTCTTTCCTTCGCGAATACAGCGAACGCGGCTCGGAGGTGTTCGCACAACCCCTCAACCTGTCTCGCCCGGAGGCCCGCCGGCTCTATGAGCTGCTCGTTGAGAACAGCCGTCCCGAGAACAGGGTATACCGTTACAATTTCCTCTTCAACAACTGCGCCACCATGGCACTCGACAAGATAGAGGAGTGTATAGACGGCAGCGTAACCTACAACAGCAGCGATTCATCACAGACCTTCCGTGACATACTTACAGCCCACACAAAGGTACGCCCGTGGAGTGAGTTTGCAGTAGACCTCATCATAGGAGCCGACGGAGATCTCCCTACAGGCTACAGACAGGAGGCTTTTGCCCCCCTTTACCTCAAGGATCTGGCACAGACAGCTGTCATAACCGATACCGCCGGTACGGAAAGACCTCTGGTTCTGCCCGCCTTCCGTCTTGTCAACCCTGATCATGGCGTTGATTTCGGAAAGCCGCTGCTCACACCCATACAGGTCATGTGGATTGTATTCATGCTGGTACTCTTCATAACACTCATAGGATGGTACAAGAACAGGTTATTCAGGCTCGTGGATGCTATCCTGTTCGGCATACAGGGCCTGGGGGGAATCATCATAGCACTGATGTTTTTCTTCTCCGAGCATCCCACCCTTGACACAAACTGGCTGGTCATAGTGCTCAATCCCCTGCCTCTGGTACTCATACCGTTCTTCCTCAAGAAGTGCCGTCAGGGAAAGGTATCAGTATTCATTATCGGTGAGGCTGTGGTATGCAGCGCCTTCCTGCTCTTCTCACCCGCCATCCCGCAGGTTATAGAACCGGCAGTCATGATACTGGTAGGCACCCTTGCTTTCAGAGCCTTGAGTACGGCAGCATTCCAAATGACCGCAAGACTCCGCCAGAAACCTGCAGACACAAGTTCACTCAGACGTTTCACGTTTCTCCTGACAGCGGCCCTTTTCACATCTGCAACCCTACAGGCCAAACCCGAGAAGAGTCCCAGACTGGTGGTCGGCATAGTTGTCGACCAACTTGATGAGGAGTGCCTTGAGAAACTGCTGCCAATAATGGGAACCGGCGGTTTGAAACGTCTCTGGACCGACGGCTACAACCGCACCAATGCCACCTTTGACTTTGACGACATGGACCGTGCATCGGCCGTGGCATCAATACATACCGGCGCATCCCCTTTCCAGCACGGGATAGTGGCAAACCGCTGGATGAACCCCAAGACCCTGATGCCCGCCCCTCCGGTCGATGACAGCAACTGCAAGGGCATCAACACCATCGATAAGTCATCGCCCGCCAAACTCCTGTCAACCAACCTGGCCGATGAGATGAAACTGGGTTCAGGCAGCCGTTCCAAAGTCTGCTCCATAGCCATTGAGAGGGATGCCGCAGTCCTGGCTGGAGGTCATGATCCCGACGCGGTCATGTGGATGAACACCGATGACGGCCGATGGAGTTCATCGGACTATTACGGCCCTTTTCCCAAATGGGCCGATGCCCGCAATGACAGCACATGGCTGCTTAAGGACTGGAGGCCCGCCCTATCAACAAGTTCGTACGTACCCTTATCAGACCACGAGCGTTTCCGCCCTTTTTTCTATGTGCTCCGAAAGGGTGAGATATGGGACTATCTCACCACCCCCTTCGCGAACGACAAGGTCACCGATATGGCTCTTGCTGCAGTTGAGGGTATGGAGCTCGGTGATGACGACACCCCCGACCTGCTGACCCTCACATACTACGCAGGCAATTTCCGTCATACGCCCAACACAGTATGGTCACTCGAGCAGCAGGATATCTACGTCCGTCTGGACCAGACTCTGGAAAAACTCATAAGCACCATCACAAACAAGATAGGACTTGACAACGTCCTGTTCTTCCTGACATCGACCGGATATCTGGAGAACGCCGCTCCTGAACTTGGCGGCACCCGCATCCCCACCGGCCAGGTGAGCATGGAGCGCGCCACTGCACTGCTCAGCCTCTACCTGTCGGCCAAATACGGGAGCGGAACTTGGGTCAAGACATTCTATCACAACCATATCTACCTGAACCACGACCTTATTGAGGATAAGGGACTTGCCCTGCATGAGATTCTTGAGAGCAGCGTGGACCTGCTGGTTCAGGTTACGGGAATACGCAGCGTCCTGCTTATGCGTGACCTGATGTCGACAGTTCCCGATATGGAGGCGGTCCGCAAGCGTAACGGCCTTAACGCATCATGGTCCGGTGACATCATCATCGACGCCATTCCCGGTTGGGGCATATCCGACGAGAAAGCCGGTACGGTCATTTACCGCAAACCCGTGGCAAAACCGGTTCCCATGATACTTTACGGCAACGGAATCAGGGCCGAGGTCAACCACGAGCCCATCTCAATCAGCGTCCTTGCGCCCACAGTATCACTGATAACCCGCAACGACCCGCCCAACGCCTGCTCCTCAGTCCCACTTAAGAACCTGAAGTGAACAGGGGACGGTTTTGTTTGGCGCAAGGACTGTTCCCATTGTCACCAATTTAAGCACGTGCCAAACAGAACTGTCCCCTTGGTCAACTCCCAAAATATGACTAACTTTGCGACACGTAACAAACTAATATGGAAAAGAAATATATCAGCCTTACCTATGATCTGATGCTGAAAGACGCAGACGGTCAGTTGTACAAGTATGAAAGTGCAACCCGTGAGAGACCCTTCAAGTTCATTACCGGAATAGGCTACGCACTGGACCTCTTTGAGAGCAACGTAGGTTCACTCGCTGTAGGCGACTCATTCGAGTTCGAGATTCCCTCTGACAAGGCATACGGCGAATACAGCAAGGAGAACGTGCTTGACCTTGACAAAGGCATATTCCTGCGTGACGGCGTATTTGATGACGAGCACGTCAAGATTGGTGCCATCATCCCCCTGAGCGATGGTCAGCAGACATTCAACGCTACAGTAACAAATATCACAGACGATAAGGTCACAGTTGACCTGAACCACCCCCTGGCCGGTGAGAACCTCACCTTCAAGGGAGTCATCCTTGAGTCACGTCCTGCCACACAGGAGGAGATTGACGCCATACTGCACCCCAAATGCAAGGGTTGCGGCGGCGGTTGCAATAACGGCGACTGCAATGGCGGTGACTGCGGTGGTGACTGCAACTGCGACGGTGACTGCAAAAAGTAAACAATATGAATACTCTGGGCCAAAACCTTACCCTGACCACTTTCGGCGAGAGCCACGGCCCCGCCATTGGTGGCGTGCTTGACGGATTCCCCTCAGGAATAACCGTAGATACCGAATACGTACGACAGTGCATGCAGCGCCGCCGTCCCGGACAGAGCACCGTGACAACCGGACGTCAGGAGCAGGATGAGGTTGAGTTCCTGTCAGGACTTCTTGACGGAGTGAGCACAGGAGCGCCCATAGCATTTATAATAAGGAACACAGACCATCACTCATCGGACTACGATGAACTCAAGGACCTGTTCCGCCCCTCTCATGCCGATTATGCATGGGAACAGCGTTACGGCATACGTGACTGGCGCGGCGGCGGACGTTCATCGGCCCGCGTGACCGCTCCCATCTGCGTGGCAGGCGCTCTGGCCTCACTGGCTTTCGGCAAACTGCTGCCCGGTCTCAAGATCAAGGCATTCACATCACAGATAGGTCCCTACTCCACTGATCCCGCCAAGGATATGGAGTATGCCGGCGTAAATGTTGAGACAAATGCCGTCAGATGCCCCGATGAGCAGCTGGCTTCCAAAATGGAGGATTATATCAAGGATCTGCGCAAGGAGCAGGATTCAACCGGCGGCTGTGTGACATGCATTGTTGAGGGTCTGCCTGCCGGCATAGGCAATCC
>DBYT01000031.1:0-442 GCA_002309915.1 Bacteroidales bacterium UBA1179
ACCACCTTATTTAAGAATCAGCGTTCCAATTCGGGATTTATTTTGTACCTTTGTGCGTTCGAATTAGCGCCTATTCTTATAGAGTTTTTGCTAACGAGCAGATTATTTGGTCTAATTTAAACCGTACAGCCTTGAAAGTTAAGAAGGTTCTCATATCCCAGCCGCAGCCTACAACAGGCAAGTCTCCCTATTATGATCTGGCTGAGAAATATGGCGTTGAGTTTGTGTTCAAACCTTTCATCCGTGTTGATCCGCTTAGTGCCAAAGAGTTCAGACAGCAGCATGTCAACATACTTGACCACACAGCTGTAGTATTCACTTCACGTCACGCTGTTGATCATTTCTTCCAGCTTTGCGCCGAGATGAGAGTAAACATCCCGGAGGATATGAAGTATTTCTGCATCACCGAGACAGTATCTCTGTACATCCAGAAGTATGTCCA
>DBYT01000031.1:550-702 GCA_002309915.1 Bacteroidales bacterium UBA1179
GAACTCAAGGAACTGCTGGATGCCAATAAGATTGCCCATACCGAGGCTATCATGTACCGTACCGTAAGCAACGAGTTCGCAGCAGGTGAGCTTGACGATTACGATATGCTGGTGTTCTTCAGCCCGGCCGGTATCGAATCTCTCAAGCAGAA
>DBYT01000031.1:748-1353 GCA_002309915.1 Bacteroidales bacterium UBA1179
GCAAAGGCTATCCGCGATGCAGGTCTGCGTCTTGACATTGAGGCTCCGGTACCCGGAATCACCTCCATGTCTGCCGCTATCGATGCATGGTTCGCAGCCAACCAGAAGAAGTAAAAAACATCCTATACAGACGGGTTCCCTACATTGAGGCACTATGCCCCGGACGGAACCCGTTTTTTATTCTATGTTGTCAGGTTCAAACACATTCAGCAAACAGGAGCGTCTTTGCAGCAGTACGCTGATAGACCGTCTCTTCAGTGAGGGAAACCGTCAGATATCGGTGTTTCCCGTACGCTTGGTTTGGCTTTTGGCCGATGACATAGAAGGGGTGCAGGTACTCATAAGTGCACCCAAACGCAATTTTCATCACGCGGTAGACCGCAACCGGATAAAGCGTCAGATCCGAGAGTTCTACCGCACCGGATCCTCTTCACTCAAGGAAACCGTAGCACAGAAAGGTAAAGGTATGGCATTGGCATTCCTTTTCAATGACAATAAGCTATGGGAGTCCGATAAGCTTGACCAGCGCCTTCAGCAGGCAATGGAAAAACTGGTTGAAACAGTGTCTGAGAAGTGAGGAAATTGTTGAATATTTTTACCAAATC
>DBYT01000031.1:1393-36193 GCA_002309915.1 Bacteroidales bacterium UBA1179
CCCCTTACCCCTCCTACCTGCAGGTTCACCCCCACCTGTTCCGAGTATGCTATTGAGGCAATAACCAAACACGGTCCCTTCAAGGGAACATGGCTTGCCATAAAGCGTGTCCTGCGCTGTCATCCGTGGGGCGGCTCGGGTTATGATCCGGTTCCATGAATATCCTGGACATCCATACACATGTGCTGCCGCAGGTGCCGGGAACGGCGCTGGTATGCATTGGCTGCGGTCCGTTACCGGAAAATGAGGAGGGTCATTGGTTCAGCGCCGGCCTTCATCCCTGGGATGTAACTGAAGATTTTGAAAATCAATTGGATGCGCTGGAAATACTGCTTGCGAATCCCTGGGTTCCGGCGGTTGGAGAGTGTGGCTTCGACACTTTAAAAGGCCCGTCACATGACTTGCAGGAGCAGGCATTCATACGCCAGATAGAACTGTCCGAGCGTTATGCCAAACCCATGATACTCCATGTGGTGCGTGATTTTGACAGCGTGATCCGCCTGCGCCGCACGCTCAAGCCTGAGCAGCCCTGGCTAATTCACGGATTCCGCGGCGGTCCCGAACAGATGAGCCAACTATACGCGCAGGGAATCCTTGTCTCATTCGGCCTCAAAAACAACCCGGAATCCCTCAAGTCAGTCCCATCAGACCGTCTTTTCCTGGAAACTGATGGCAAAACCACAATCGTGCAAACCATTTCTCTGGCATCGGCCCTTCGCGAAACCCCGCCCCAAACAATACAAAACCAAATCACCAAAAACGCTACGAACCTGCTATCTCCCAGATAGTGCCATACTTGCAAAAAATGTGCCCCACAAGCCCTACGGCAACAAGTATGGCTCAAAAAATGGCCAAAAATGCGGTTTTTGCTGCCATACTTGCATAGAATCCTCCCTACAAGCTTCCTGGTAACTGGTATGGCCGGATACGGGGAAAAAGGAAGCGTGCGTTTGCGTCTTTAATTAAAGAGTTGTATATTTGCGGGCTTTTGTACAGAATCTAAGAACATAAATATGACCAATTTTGTTGAAGAACTGACCTGGAGAGGCATGATTCACCAGATGATGCCCGGTACCGACGAACTCCTGAGCAAGGAACAGGTTACAGCTTACGTGGGTTTTGACCCCACCGCCGATTCACTTCATATCGGCCATCTTTGCAGTATCATGATACTCCGCCATTTCCAGCGTTGCGGCCACAAGCCTCTGGCGCTGATAGGAGGTGCCACCGGAATGATAGGTGACCCCAGCGGAAAATCACAGGAGCGCAACCTCCTGAATGAGGAGACTCTCAAGCATAATGTGGAGTGTATCCGTAAGCAGTTGGCCAAGTTCCTGGACTTTGACAGCGACGCCTCGAATAAGGCTGAACTTGTAAATAATTATGACTGGCTGAAGGATGTTACTTTCCTGGATTTTTCACGTGACATCGGCAAGCATATAACCGTCAATTACATGATGGCCAAGGACTCCGTGAAGAAGCGTCTGAACGGTGAGGCCCGCGACGGTCTTTCATTTACAGAGTTTACATATCAGTTACTTCAGGGATATGATTTCCTTTATCTGAACGAGCACAAGAACTGCAAGCTCCAGATGGGTGGTGCCGATCAGTGGGGTAACATCACCACCGGTGCGGAACTCATCCGCCGTATCAACGGAACCGAGTGCTTTGCCCTGACCTGCCCGCTCATAACCAAGTCTGACGGTACTAAGTTCGGTAAGACCGAGGGCGGCAACGTATGGCTCAACCCCGAGTACACTTCACCCTACAAGTTCTACCAGTTCTGGCTCAACGTAAGCGACGAGGACGCCAAGCGCTACATCAAGATCTTCACCAACATTGAGAAGGAAGAGTGCGAGGCCCTGATTGCCGAGCACGATGCAGCACCCCATCTGCGTCTGGTTCAGAAGCGTCTTGCCAAGGATGTGACCTGCATGGTACACAGCGAGGCCGATTACAAGGCAGCCGCCGAGGCATCGGACATCCTGTTCGGAAACAGTGCAAGTGCCGATGACCTGAAGAATATCGACGAGTCGATGCTGCTCTCAGTTTTCGACGGTGTTCCCCAGTTCCGTTTCAACCGCGAGGTTCTCAAGCAGGAGGTCAAGGCATCCGATTTCCTGACTGACATCTGTCCGGTGTTCTTCAGCAAGAGCGAGGCCCGCAAGATGATGCAGGGTGGAGGCGTTTCGGTCAACAAGGAAAAGACCTATGACCACTCCCGCATATTTACCGAGGATGATCTGGTTGACGGACGTTATATAGTACTCCAGAGAGGCAAGAAAAACTACTATCTCCTGATAGCCGAATAAGGGAAAAAACCCTATATTTGCACGCCTTTAAAGGCTTTAGGCGATTGTCGTATGGTGTAATGGTAGCACAACAGGTTTTGGTTCTGTTTGTCCTGGTTCGAATCCGGGTACGACAGCTTTTTTAAGGAATTTTTTCACAGTCGGAACAAATCTTAACGTCAATGGCACGTTTCGGGCATACAAAGCCGGAAACGTGCCATATCTTTGTAGCGTAAGTTTTCATGCACATATTTGGTTAGTAATTGACTTTCGTGATGTCCCGACTCCGGTCTGAGAAGATGTGGATAAGGACCAAAAAAAGGGGCCGCTCAGCAGCGGCTTCTTTTTTTTACCCTTTTTTTAAAAAAAAACAAGTCAAATCTGCGTTGAAAGCCAAAAAAGAGTTAACTTTGGCCGCTAACTGAATTTTTAGATAATAAATATATTAACCAAAGTAACTTATGAAGAAGCGTTATCTTTTTCCCGCTGATTACATGGCTGACCCTTCAGTTCACGTATTCAACGGCAGAGTGTACATCTATCCTTCACACGACTGGGAATGCGAAAATGTCGAGAATGACAATGGTGACCAGTATGTCATGAAAGATTATCACGTCCTTTCCACAGATGACATCATGAACGGTCAGGTAGTTGACCACGGCAAGGTAATCGGTCTGGAAGATATTCCATGGGCCGGCCGCCAGCTTTGGGACTGCGACGTTCAGGAGTATGAAATCGAGGTTCCCACCAATGCAGAGGAACAGGCACAGGGAATGGGCTACAGCAAGAAAACTAAGCGTTACATCATGTACTTCCCCATGAAGGACCGCAACGATGTGTTCCACTGGGGTACAGCAATAGCACAGCGTCCCGAGGGTCCGTTCATCCCCAACCCCGCACCCGTTGCCGGCAGCTACAGCATCGATATGTGCGCATTCCGCGACGATGCCGACGGTGAGGTTTACGTATACTTCGGCGGTCTTTGGGGCGGACAGCTTCAGCGCTATAAAGACAATATCCATCTGGAGACCCCGTACCTGCCCGAGGGCAAGGAGGATGCACTTCCCAGCCGTTGCGTACGCCTTACCAAGGACGGTCTGAACTTTGCAGAGGCACCGCGTCCCATCCTTGTTGTAGATGAGAAAGGCAATCCTCTCAAGGCTGATGATCCCCACCGCTTCTTCGAGGCTTCATGGATGCACAAGTACAAAGGCAAATATTACTTCTCATATTCAACCGGTGACAGCCATCTGCTGTGCTATGCAACCGGTGACAACCCTTACGGCCCCTTCACATACCAGGGCGTCATCCTGACTCCCGTTGTAGGTTGGACAACCCACCACTCAATCATCGAGTACAAGGGTAAGTGGTATCTGTTCCATCATGACAGTGTGCCTTCAGGCGGCAAGTCATGGCTCCGCAGCCTCAAGGTCTGCGAGATCGAATATGATGCCCAGGGCCATATCAAGACCATTGAAGGTATTGACAAGTAAATGAGATTACCTAATTGATTCAATAATCAAAACAACCAAATAATGAAAAGATTCAAATCTCTTACAAACCGTTCCGGGTTGTTTGGAGCAATTCTGGCCGTCATGGGCACAGTATTCGGCATAAATTCCTGTACGCCGGATTTTGTCCTTGACAAAGAATTCCCCCAATGGCTCGGTACAAGTATCTATGAGACTCTCAAAGAAGGCTTCAAGAATGACAGCACCGGTGAGATGTACTCATTTAACACGTTCGTCAGACTAATCGAAGATCTGGATGAGGTCAGCGTACTGGCCAAGACCGGCAGTAAGACACTTTTCGTAGCCGATGACAAGGCATTCGAGCGTTTCTTCAAGAACTGCCCGTTCTTCCTTGAGAACGGCGAGAGGGTAACCAGTTACGAACAGTTGAGCAAGGCTCAGAAGACCATGATCCTTAACGGATCTATGCTGAACAATGTTTATCAGGTCGCAATGCTTTCCAGCAGCCCTGGTTCCAGCAATATGGGTAATGAAACTCCCCCTATGTCTGGAAAATGTATGCGCAGGGTTTCTGCATCAAACGTACTTGATACAATTCCGATTCTTAAGGCCAGCGATTTCCCCAAACACAATGATTATTGGAACCGTCTTCGCACTAAGAACGCCGGCAGAGGCATAGTACTTCTCCAGGATGGATCAAACAAGCCTATCATCTTCTTTGTCAACAAGTTCCTTACTAATAACAGAATTGACAGTGATGACTATGACTTCCTGTTCCGTCTTGGCCGTTACAGCAAGGTAGGCAAGCCTGCCCACAGACCGGGTGATGCAAGTATCAACGGTAATTCCATTGCATGGCCCAACAAGAAGTGCTTCAATGGATTCCTCCACGTAATGGAAGACGTTGTCTATCTGTTGCCCAATATGGCCGATTACATTGCGACAAATCCCAACAGCCAGATATTCAGCTCCATTCTCGAGCGTTTCTCTGTACCTACCTATTCATATAGCGACAGACAAGACAGAGATGAGAATATCAGAATGCTTCTCAATGCAGGACTTATCACGAGCCCGGCTTTGGAGCAGGCCATGTCAGGTAACAATGACTCTGTATTTGTAAAGAAGTATCTTTCAAGTAGAGCCGGTGTGAGCCAGAACAAGTTTGTGGGACTGAGTAAGAACCTTGACAATAAATCTGCCCAGCCCAATGAGATTCTGAGGTTTGATCCGGGATGGAACAGTTACATATCATCAACTAACGGCAATAACGCTGATGTTGCTCTTCAGACTGATATGGGTCTTATGATGGTTCCTCTGGATTCAGCTCTTATGCAGTGGTGGCTTGATGAGAGTCAGGTCGGTGCCCGACTCAGAGCTACATTCGGTCTTAAGAAAGACATGCCTGCCGCTTCTATGACTAAGGAAGATGTAATAGAGGATATGGCAGGTATTCCTATGGATGTAGTTGTAGAGCTTGTCAACAACAATATGCATTACTCTCTGGTAAGTTCTGTTCCCAGTAAATTCCCGAGTGTTCTGAATGACGCCCAGGATCCTTTCTTTGAGGACAAGACACGTACTGAGGCCGAAAACACTATAGATGACGTGGTTATGTGCTGTAACGGTGCCATATATTTCACATCGACAGTATATGTTCCTACAACATACAGATCAGTAGCTTATCCCGTTATTGTTAACCAGAGGCTCAAGATTATCGACTACGCAATACGTAGTGATAAGAAACTGGCTTACAAGGCTTATCTGAACTCAATGGTAGCCGAGTACAGTTTCTTTGTACCCCTGCTTGATTCAATAGGTGTAGGTCTTCCCGCATTCAAGGACAAACTCGTCTGGATAGATCCGGCTTCATTCTATCTGAAAACCAATAACAAGGGTAGTATAAAGGCTTTGGCTTTCAGTTATGATAAAGAAGATGAGGGTGCCAAACCCACCATTATGGCTAATCTTTATGATTACGACGCTGAAACCGGTACTTTCACCGATGACGGTGAGAAGTATGTCCTTAAGATGAAAGAAGAGAATGGTGAACAAGTAGCAGATGAAAATGATGCAGCAACAGCATTCTTCCGCAACAGACTTCAGGACATCATGGATTACCATATTATAATAGGTGACGTAGAAACTCCTGCTGTAAAAGATCCTGACGGCTATTCTTACTTCAGGACCAAGGGCCGCGGAACAATCCGTTTCAAGGGTGTAGCTGATCCCGTTAATGATTATGAGAACATGATTGTCCAGGGCGGATGGCAGATTGAGAATGCAGGAAAGGGTGATGCTATTGAAAGACCTGTCAAGGTGGTTCAGCGTGTTGACCTGTCCAAGAAGACTTCACTTACTCCCGGTAACGGCCGTACCTATATCATCGACCGTCCGTTGCAGCCTTCCAGAAATTCCGTATTTGACATTGTATCGGATTCAATCAACTATCCGGAATTCCTTGATTTCTATCATTTGATGAAGGATGTAGGAATCTTTGCCAGTACGTCTAACGGAAACTTTATCGGTGCGTTGAACTGTGTTTCAACCTTCAATACATATCATTACACAGTTTACGTTCCTACAAGCGCTTCATTGAAACCCCTTTACAAGACCTTAAGAGGTTTGCTTACTCTTAATCAGTTGGATTCTATCAAGACAGCTTACAATACAATTATTGTAGGAGATATAAAGGATGATTATGAGGATGAGGATGATTATGATCCCACCAAGGTGGACAGCGTAGTCGCTGTTAAACTTCCTCCATATCTGATGGCTCTTTCTATGGAATTGTTCGGTACTAAGGATAGTATCAATGCTGTCAAGGCAGCTGCCGTACAGGGTAAGAATGAAAAGGATGATGCTTACAATGCCCGTTTCGGTGCTAACTATTTCATCAACAAGAAAAAAGAACAGATGAAGAATTTCGTCAGCTATCATATTCAGGACAACTCTGTATATATCGGTGCTGAATTCAATGCCGGTATCGACGACAGGACCGGTCTGCCGGCACTGGAGGCTGAGTATGAGACTGCATATATGAACAGCAGCCAGCAGTTCGTAAAACTGACAGTCAAGGGCGGTACAGATATTACAGTCAAGGATAAGAAAGACAATGTCCGCCAAGTTCAGCAGACAAAGAGCCCGACAGGCAAACCTTATTACAATATCATGTGTCGTGAGTACGAGATAAAGTCTGCAAGTGGAGCCGCCACTTTGGATGATACCGATTTTGAAGACTTCCTGATTGAGACTTCATCTTATGCTGTAGTTCATCTGATTGATGAGCCGTTGTTCAGTGGTGATTTGAATTTACAATAAGCAAACGTACAGAAAATGAAATATACTGAAAGATTATTTAGAGGGGCCTTAGCCATATTGATGGCTTTAACGCCCAGTTTGCTTCAGGCACAGAAGGCCGGTGATGTCATCAGTGGTGTCATTGAGGATAATCAAGGCGCGATGATGATGGTTAATGTAACAGAGAGAGACGCAGCTGACCGTATTGTGGCTCATGCCATCACCGATATGGAAGGAAACTTCTCTTTCCGTCTGGTCAATCCCGACGACCGCCTTCAGGTAACTTACGTAGGTTATGAGACTGTAGATATTCCTATCGACAAGACCTATTTTGAGATTATGATGAAGGAAGCAGGTGAGCTTCCTACAGTTGAGATCACCGCTGAACGAGTACAGCAGACCACAGGTCTTGCCATTCCTCTGCGTGAGGCTTCAAGCGTAGTCCAGACCATTAACATGGAGGACTTTGAGGAACTCGGTATAACAACAGTCGATGAGGCTCTTCAGGGCCAGATTGCAGGACTTGACATCGTGTTTGATTCAGGTGACCTTGGTGCCCGTTCATCTATGCGTCTGCGTGGTCAGTCAACCCTTACCGGTGACGGTAACCCGCTGATTGTAATTGACGGTATAATCCTTTCTATTGATGAGAATACCAAGAACCAGTTCTCCGATGGATTGAATGCTTATCTGGATGCAGGTATCGAGGCTCAGTTCGAACAGGACCGTCTGGCAGAGTTGCTTAGTATCAACCCGGCCGATATAGCATCAATATCATTCCTTAAGGATGCATCAGCTACCGCAATCTGGGGTATGCGTGGTGCCAACGGTGTTATGGAAATCACTACCAAGCGCGGTCAGCGCGGTGCAACACGTGTCAACTATCAGTACCGTCTGAACGCCAACTTCCAGCCCAATGGTTATAACTATCTGAATGGTGACCAGTACACCATGTTCGTTAAGGAGGCTCTGTTCAACCCGCTGTTGGAAGCCAGCAGGGTAGACGACATCTGGGAGATCAACTACATCAGAACCAAACCTGACTATGAGATGTGGAATGACAACACCGACTGGGTAGGTGCAGTTAAGAGGGTGGGTATATCCCAATCTCACAACCTCTCGGTATCAGGTGGTGGTGATAAGGCTCAGTTCCGTATCTCGGCCAGTTTCGATGATGAGACAGGTTCCGTTATCGGACAGAAACTGAACCGTTTCACAACACGTGTCAACTTTGACTATTTTGTATCAGAGCGTATCAAGGTTCAGACAAACTTTGCATTGTCATACTCAAACAACCGTCGTAGCGGTAACACTGCTATCAGTTCTGCACAGGAGATGATGCCTAACCTTGCTATCTATTATGAGGATCCTCTTACAGGTGAGTCAACAGGTGTTTATTACCTGAGCCCTGCGAGAAATGCACAGACTGATGTTCTGCCTGAGCAGGGTAACCCGTTGCTGGAGGCAGAGGAGAAGGAAAGCTACAGCATTAATCTGGACGTTAATCCTGACTTCCGCCTGACTTATAACCTTCTCGGACTTGAGAATGACAAGACACGTCTTATATACGAGGGTCAGGTACAGTTTGGTGTAACCAACAGCAGCAGTGATTCCTATACTCCTCAGACTTTGGAACATAAAGGTTGGAACGGAGGTGGTGCCAACAGCACTTCAAGTAACTCACAGAAGAGATCTCAAATCAACACACAGCATTCACTTACTTTCATTCCGCACCTTAAGAACCCCAACCACAGCATTCAGGCTATGGCTCGTATGACGGTTAATAACAGTAACGGAAAGAGTATGAATACAAGCCTTGGCGGACTTCCTTCAGGTTCATTCAAATCTGTAGGTCTTCCCGGCCGTATCAACGACATGAGTACAAGCGCCAACCGTAACCGCAGTGTTGGTGTAACCACTCAGCTTCACTACTCATACAAGAGTAAGTACTCTGTGACTTTCACCACCCGTTCTGATGGTACAACCCGTACCGGTAACGCCAAGAAGTGGGGAACCTTCCCTGCCGCTTCGGCCCGTTGGAACGTATCTGATGAAAAATGGTTTGACAACATCCGTGAGAGCGGTCTTCTTACAATGGCCGGATTCACAGCCAGTTGGGGTTTCACAGGTAATGCTCCGGGCGGTGATGATATGTTCCGCAGCCGTTACTCTTCAGGTAACGCATATATGGGACTTTCCACCATTTATCCCGCAAACATCAGACTCAGTGATTTCCAGTGGGAAGAGAAAACCGAGTGGAACTTCGGTCTGAATCTGGGTATGTTCAACGATAAGTTGACTGCAAACATCAACTTCTATCACAGTACCAGTGACAAGTTGATTAACAACAATTATCCTATTCCTACATCTTCAGGTTTCAGTGGACTGAATGCAGTTAATGACGGTAAGATGATGAATGAGGGTTGGGATCTGAGCATATCGGCTGGCCGTATCTACACAACAAGACTTGCAGGTAAGGATTTCAGCCTCGGTGCCAACGTCAACTTCGGTGACAACACCAACCAGGTGCTTGAGATGAATGAGGTTATCCTTAAGAGTTGGCAGCAGGATTTTGATATGAACAATCCTCATACCAAGTACCTTTCATACGTAGCTCTTAATAACTCTTACGGTTCAATATACGGTTTCAAGTTTAAGGGAGTCTATCAGTACTCTGATTACAGTGAGGTCGAGGTTCCCGGCGTAAGCGGTCCTAACGCTCCGGTAGTAAAGGATGCCGACGGCAATGTCATTCTGGATTCAAAGGGTAAAACCAAACCTATGACATTCGGATTCGGTAAACTCACCAACTATTATAAGTTCGTGGGCGGTGACGTTCAGTATGAAGATATCAACCATGACGGTAACATCAACGAACTTGATATAGTTTATCTGGGTAGTTCACTGCCTAAACTGAACGGTGGTTTCAGTGTACGTATGTCATGGGGTCGTCTTTCATGGAACAACAACTTCAACTTCCGCTATGGTAACCGTATCGTGAATGCTTCACGTCTGGGTGCTGAGGCTCCCCGTGAGATCCGTAACGTTATGGCCGCCATCAACTGGCGCTGGCGTGTTGAGGGTGATATTACAGAAGTTCCCCGTGCCCTTTACAGATATGGTTACAACGACCTTGGATCAGACCGTTTTGTAGAGGATGGTTCATTCCTGCGTTGGACTTCAACTTCTTTGAACTATTCTCTTGATCCCAAGATCACCAAGAAGGTTCATCTTAGTGGTATAAGCTTCAACTTCAACGTCAACAACCTTTATACTTGGACTAAGTATACCGGTCTTGATCCTGAGGTCAGCTCCGGTCGTGGTCAGGTCGCTACTGATAACAGCCGAACCCCGCGTTCACGCAGGCTCACATTCGGTGTCAATGTGAATTTCTAATCCTAAAGACGATTAATGATATGAAACATATTAAATCATTACTTTTAGTAACACTGTTAGGGGCGTCATTCACATCCTGTAATGATTTCCTTAACCTGGATCCCCTGAATGACATCGTTCTGGAGAACTTCTGGACTGACAAGTCTGATGTAGAGAGCGCAGTATTGGGTATTTACGAGGCTCTTGCGCAAGGTGACTGTGTCAAGCGTATGGTCATATGGGGCGAGATACGTTCCGATAACTATATCGAGGGTGAGCGTACTAACGAGGATATCCGTCAGTTGTTGCATGAGAATCTGATCTATACCAATTCTTATTGCAAATATCTGGCATTCTACAACGTAATCAACCGTGCAAACACGGTACTTCACTATGCTCCAACTGTAGCAGAGAAAGATCCGAATTATCTGTATGATGAACTTCTGGCTCACGAGGCAGAAGCCATTACTCTGCGTTGTCTGAGTTATTGGTACCTGATACGCACATTCCACGATGTTCCTTATGTATTGGAACCTTCAATTGATAATGAAGGCGGAAAGGATAAGTTCTATGTTCCGCAGAGTTCATTTGAGGAGATCCTGGATACTCTGATAAAAGATCTGGAGTATGTTAAGAGATATGCTGTCAACAAGTATGCCAATGAGGCTTCCAACAGTGGCCGTATAACCAAGTCTTCAATATGCGCGTTGCTTGCTGATATGTACCTGTGGCGTGGCCGCGCCGATGATTGGGACAAGTGTATAGCAGTATGCGAGGAGGTAATTGCTCTCAAGAGAGCTGATTATGACAAGATTAAGGGAAAGCAGGGACAGCTCAGTGATCTCAAACTTTTCAATGGTTATCCTCTTATATCTGATTCATGGGATGAGGACTATCTTGGTAATGCTTTCTCCGAGATTTTCGGATCAGGTAACTCTTTTGAGTCAATCTTTGAACTCCCGTACACTATTGATGTAAAGAACCCCGTAAACGGATTCTTCATCAACAGACAGTTCGGAACCAATTTCGGTGAGCTCAAAATCACCAACAGAATAGGTGACGGATTCAGCGGCAGCGGAAATGAAGTATTTGAACAGCCTCTGGATAACAGGTATTACCATAATGTCCTGACGTTGAGCAATGATGCAACCTCATATGCTCCGGGTAAATTCATTACCAGTAGCATTGATGTTTACATCAGTGGTGGTTCTATTGACCTTTCAAGTCAGTCTGTCCGCGGTGAGAACTCCGCTCAGTGCAACTGGATGATTTACCGTTTTTCTGAGGTGCTTCTTTTTGAAGCTGAGGCTTACATTGCCAAAGCACAAATTGCCGGTGACGGAACTGCAGATGCCACTACTTACAAGACCAAGGCATTCAACCTGATTGATGCAGTCAACAAACGTGCCATTGGTTATGACAATGAAAAGATTGCAAAAACTTCACCAAAAACTCTCAAAGTCATGGGTATTACCGAGAGTTCTACTCCGGAACAGTTATTGGAACTCCTGCTCAAGGAGCGTCGCCGCGAGTTCCTGTTAGAGGGAAAGCGTTGGTATGATCTGGTACGTATATCACGTCGTGAAGGCAATCAGGAACGTTTGCTTAGAGCTATCAGTTCAAGACATGACGGCGCAATCTTTCAGGCCATCAAGATTAAGCTGAAGAATCCATACTACATGTATTTCCCCTTGGCAAAGGATGAACTCCGTAACAGTAATGGAACCCTCAAGCAGAATCCGGCTTACAAGGATGATGAGAAGGTTGAACAGGCATCTCATTGATTATGAAGATTATAACAGATAAAGATATGAAAAAGTATTTCACTATAAGCAAATCTGTTCTTCTGGCTGCTGCACTGGTGGTTTTCGGATCATGCAAGGATGCGTGGAACGATCATTACAGTTTCAAAGAGACAGAGAGCAAGTATCCGGTCGATAAACTGGCCGAGACACTGAAACTGAAATCAAGTGACGGTTTCAGCAATTTCTACGAGGCTTTGCGCACAACAAAGATGTGTGACAAGCATGGCAGACCTCTTGATATCACATACCTGGAACTTCTCCAGGAAGACCAGTTCCTGACAGTATGGGCTCCGTCAAACAGTTCCGTCCAGGATTGGTCGCTCTATACAAAGAAGAACAAGACCAATGCAGAGCACAAGGAGGTGGGTGAGAAGTTCATTATGAACCACATAGCCCGTTTCAAACACTCTGTAGGTGAAGGAACAAATGAGAAAGTATATATGATGAACGGTAAACCTTACCGTTCAACCGGTGTCGGTATCTCAGGTCAGAGTTATCACGGTGATGACAAGAATATCCGTTGCAGTAACGGTGTCCTTCATTTCATAGACGGTTATCTCGATTATCTTCCTAACCTGTATCAGTTCTTAACTACAGATCCCACATATAAGGAATTAATCGGAAACTGGTTCAAGGGTTATACCGTGCAGGATTTGGATCTTGACAACAGTGTACCACAGGGTATCAATGAGAACGGTGAGATGGTTTATGTTGATTCCGTCTTGATAGAGTCGAGTATTCTGTTGAGGGATTTTGGTTTCATTAATTCAGAGGACAGTACATATTCATTGGTATTGCCGACTCCTGCATTATGGACAACCCTATATAACAGGATTTCCCAATATTACCTTTACAAGGAGGATGGTCTTAACAATGATTCTCTGCAGAAGTTCTATACCTATGCCACAATCATGAGTGATATGTTCTTCAACATGAACAAGAAGTCGAACATTTATCTGCCTGATTCAATTTACTCAACACAGTATTATGCTTATGACAACCGCCGTGATAACAAGCCTTATCATATATTCGGCAAACCTTACCAGGCTAACGGATTGTTCGGCGGCAGTGTTGATTCCGTAGTATGCAGTAATGGAACGGTATATATAGTTAACCAGTGGCCTGTTACGGATGACGTGTCATTCCTCCGTCCCATTGTATTGGAGGCTGAAGACTATTCAGGTGATCTTTCCAAGTTCACGGTTCAGTATGCTAATATCAGATTCATTAACAATGGAGTTGAAGAGAATACCATAAAGGTCATGAGACTCTCGATGAAGGGAATGGACAAATGGGATGCTTCGTTCTACATTGGTAACACCTTGAGAGGCAAGTATAAGATCAAGATGGTGGTTACTCCCAATTTGCTTACTTCAGTATCTGACGGACATGGAGGTTCCACCTATCTGCCTTTCAAGATACATCCTGCCATACTCTTTGACACTCCAACTCAGTATGACTCGATACTGGTTGATTCTACCGGTTTTGACACAGTTTACAACTCGAAGGGTATACCCAGACTTGTTCCGGCTCCTTATATGATTTACAATGACGTGTCCAAAATTGACACTATCGAATTGGGTACAGTTGAAATCCCATACTCAAGTTTCGATATGGATCAGTCGCGTCTTCAGATCAAATTGAGCAGTAAGGTGGAGAATACTTCAAAGAACACCAGTGAGTTATGGCTTGACTGCTTTATTTTGGAACCTGTTGTTGAATAATAAAAGAATAGAATATGAAGATATTTGACAAGATAAGGTCTTTAGCCTTAGGATTGGCAGGTTTTATGCTGCTGTTCTCCGTTCCTGTTTCAGCTCAGACCACTACGGAGGATCTTGTGGTAGTTACCGGTTTTGTTACCGATGCTGCTCTCAATACTCCTATGCCCGGTGTCAGGGTTCAGGCTTATAATAACACCCGTTACTCAGCAATGAGTAAGGCAGATGGTTCTTTCACTATCAGGATTCCTGAGTATGTAACATCACTTACATTCAGTCTTGAAGGTTGCAACACCATAGTTGAATCCCTGAAGGGACGTACAGAAGGTGTTAATGTCAAGATGTTTGACGAGAACTTCTCAGAGTTTTACAGAACCAGTACCACTGCAAATTCAGTGTCTCAGGCTGGCATTTCACAGGTAAGTGCCGATCTGAGCGTGGATGTTCAGATGCAGCAGTCATTGCAGGGTAATATCCTTTCAATAATGCGTTCAGGTCAGCTCGGTATAGGTTCCCTGTTGCAGATTGACGGTATCAATTCATTGAACATCAATACACAGCCGCTGATTGTACTGGATGGTATTATTCTGGATATGGGATATGATCATGTAACCATGCATGACGGTTTCTACAACAACCTGCTCGCTAATATACCCGTGGAGGATATAGAGTCTGTTCAGGTTCTCAAGAACGGTTTTGGCGTTTACGGTTCAAAAGGATCAAACGGTGTCATACTTATCAATACCAAGCGTATCAAGACTATGGCAACCAAGATCGATGTAAACATATCAGGTAACTATCAGTTGGTTCCCAAACTGCCGTTGGTAATGAATGAGTCGCAATACCGTTCATATGCATCTGAGTTGCTGGGTACTACAGGAACTACACTCTCATCATTCAAGTTCCTGCAGTCAGACTATAACTATCCGTACTACTATTGGTATCATGAGAATGAGACCGATTGGAGCAAGGTTTCATACCAGGATGCTTTTGTGCAGAACTACAACGTAAGCGTACAGGGTGGTGACGATGTAGCAAATTACAGCCTTTCTGTAGGTTATATCACAGGTGACGCCACTCTCGCGGAGAATGAATTCTCACGCTTCAATCTGCGTCTTAACTCAGATATTATACTTGGAGACAAAGTATCAATGCGTTTTGATGCTTCTTACAGTGATGTAACACGTGACCTCCGTGACGACGGTGCTCCCGATGATATTGACAACACCATGATCAATTCTCCCGGATTCCTGGCGTTGGTAAAATCTCCGTTCCTTTCACCGTACGCTCATATGTACGGAGGCGGAGTAACCAATTATATTGCTACCGAGGATGATTATCTTGACGAGGTTCTCGGTTCTCAGGTTTCTCTTGCTAACCCGTTGGCCATTCTCGTTAACGGTGACGGAATCAACAAGAACTATTTCGGCAGCCGTTTCATCACACTGAGTGTTATCCCCAAATGGGAAATCGTGCGTAACCGCCTGAATATGTACAGCCAGTTTACATACACTCTTGCCAATTCTGACGAGAACTACTATATTCCTCTTAACGGATCTCCCCGTTTTGACATAGAGGGAGTAGGTACTGTAGAGAACAAGGTGGCCGCCATGTCTGCAAAGCAGGATGGTTTTATGAGCAACACCTTCCTTGAGTACATTCGTAAGCGTAATGCTCATGACCTGGACATCCAGGCAGGTTTCCGTTACATCAATAACTCAAGATACCAGACTTCTATGACAGGTTACAACTCCGGTAACGATAAGAAACCTAACATGGATAAGAATCTTAAGTACAGAGTGACTGACGGTGCCGAGGCACAGGATATATCTATTACCTGGTGGGGTCAGGCCGGTTACAACTACAAGGAGAAGTACTATCTGGCAGCCAGTGTAGGTCTTACCGCTTCATCACGCTTTGGTGGTGATTTAAAGACAGGATTGAACATGCTTGGTGTGCCATGGGGAGTCTTCCCGTCAGTATCTGCTGCATGGGTCGCTTCTTCCGAGCCCTGGTTCAAGTTGGATTTCGTTGATTATCTTAAGTTCAATGCCGGATTTGACCTGACAGGTAATGACAGTTATGATGCATCAGCATCAAAGACTTATTTCTATCCTACAAAGATCTTGAATAAGGAGGGTATCATAATGGCCAATATCGGTAATGGCGACCTCCACTGGGAGTCAACCCGTAAACTGACAGCAGGTATGGAAATGATACTTCTGAAAAACCGTCTGTCAGTATCGGCCAATGTATTTGCATCAAATACAGACAACCTTCTTTCTGTAAGTTCACTGTCATATGTATCAGGTCTTCCTGAAACATGGAGTAACGGAGGTTCTCTTTCAAACAAGGGTTTTGATGCCTCGTTCACCTTTAAGGCAGTAAACCGCGAACTTATCAAGTGGGAGGTTGGTGCAAGTATAGGTAAATACAAGAATGAGATCACACAGCTTCCTGCTGACGGTTATGACACTGAAATCTACGGTGCGACCATCAGAACAGAGGTTGGCCAACCCGTGGGAGTCTTCTACGGTTACCAGACCGACGGTATTTTCAAAACCACAGCCGACGCTAATGCAGCTGGTCTCTCTATGATCTCCAATAAGGGATACAAGATGCCGTTTGAGGCAGGTGACGTACATTTTATCGACCAAAACGGAGATAAGATGATTGACAAGAAAGACATGGTTCAGATCGGTGATCCCAATCCTGATTTCTACGGACGTCTCTTTACCAAGTTGGGAATGGGTAATTTCGCTGTGAGCGCTACCTTTACATATTCAGTAGGAGGTGACATCTACAACTACGAGCGTATGCTCCTTGAAAGCGGTTCGCGTTTCATG
This sequence comes from Bacteroidales bacterium UBA1179, assembly GCA_002309915.1. GTDB lineage: Bacteria > Bacteroidota > Bacteroidia > Bacteroidales > Bacteroidaceae > Colenecus. Next base: position 18,201 of record DBYT01000031.1, read on the forward strand.
AACCAGACTCTTGCCATGACTAACCACTGGATGGTCGAGGGTCAGAATACTGATGTACCCCGTCTGGAATTCGGTGATTCGCATCAGAACGCCCGTTTCTCAGACCGTTGGATAGAGGACGGTTCTTACATGCGTCTTAAGAACGTTACTTTGAGCTATAAGATTCCTGTTCACAGCACATATCTGCAGGGTCTTACAGTTTGGGGTTCGGCCAACAACCTGTTTACCGTGACTAAATATCTGGGTTCAGATCCTGAGTTCCTGTCTGGTAACAATGTTCTTCTGCGCGGCATTGACCGCGGTCTTGCTCCGCAGTCAGCCAATTTCTCATTAGGATTGAAGATTAACCTTTAATATAAGGTATTATGAAACTGAAAACGATATTGACAATTGCTCTCGCTGCCGTTATCGGCGCGGGAGCTACCTCATGCGAGGATATGCTCAGAGTTGATTCCAAGACTGTGATGTATGACTATCAGAACACTCTTGACAGTCCTACCGATACTGTTTACACTGTTTTGGGTATTGTCAAACTGATGCAGACCGTTGCAGACCGTGCAAACATACTTGGTGAGATTCGTGGTGATCTTGTAGCTCTTTCGGATCATGCTTCAGATGATCTGCGTGAACTCTACAATTATGATTTCAAGTCACTCAGAGCAAACAACAAATACGACAAGGCACTCGATTATTATGCAATAATCAACAACTGTAACTTCTTCCTGAATAATGCTGATACTACTTTTACACGTAATCAGCAGCATCCTATCATGAAGGGTGAGTATATTATCGTGCTGTGTTATAAAGCCTGGGCTTATCTGCAGTTGGCTCAGATTTACGGAGAGGTTCCCTACTTTGATAAACCTATTACGGGTGATGTGGCTTCCGACCTCCAGAAATTGAATATCAAGGAAATTGCTCAGGCTCTGCTGCTTGAATTCAAGGGAAAGGAGAAAAATTACATAGAGTACATGGATAAGTACGCTCCCAATTACGGAAAATTGGGCGGAGAGGACCTTGGTAATGGAGAGAAGACCACAGAGCATGAATCAAGGAACTTCTTTATTCCTGTACGCCTGATTCTTGGTGACCTTTGCCTTTGGGCCGAGGATTATGCAAATGCAGCCCTCTATTATCATGACTATCTGGCCGGTGATAACAGGGCAGTCACTACAGGTCTATACTATGTTTCCTGGTTGACCAAGGACTATCTGACTTTTGGTACAGATAACTATCTGAGCAACCAGTTCAGCAACAACGGCTGTATCTGCTACATACCTATGGAGGCTGACGAATACAGCGGCACAATGAGCGAGTTGGGTAATATTTATAATTCAACAGCCAAAAACTACTACTGGTATCAAATGACCCGCTCACGTGCACTTACTGCAACCAGTGTACGCCAGAATTATTGCTATCATGCCAAGAATGAGGGCAGCCGTTATCAGTATCCTGTTTATATGCCGGACAAGGAAGATGAGCCCATTTTACTTCGTCGCGGCGACCTGCGTTTGCAGTCAGTTCTGGAGACAAGTACTCTGAGTCTTTCAGAAGAAGCAATCGCTACCGGACTGTATAATACCGAATACCAAACGTTAAATAAAATTAATTCAGAGAAAATTTGGTTATATCGTAAGGACGTCGTATATTTGAGGCTTGCAGAGGCATTGAACCGCTGTGGACTGCCCCAGACGGCATTTGCCATACTTAAGGACGGTCTTTGCAAGACGACCATTGACAGTTTGAGTCAGGGAGAAAAATTAAGGGCAAAGAATATCAACGGCGTTGATATTTCGGCTGTTTATGATTTCCCCACTGACAAGTTTGAGAAGGGTCAGGTTAACTGGGTGAACACAACTCATTCAACAGGTACCGGTACAACAACATCTTATGTAGTAAGATGGCAGAGCGGTGATACATTCGGACTTCACTCACGCGGTTGCGGAGATGCATCATTTGATACTCTCTACACCATTGGTAAGAAGCTGGAGGCAATGTCCGCTAACGGTAAACTGCTTGGTAATCAACTGCAGGATTCTATTCGTGCCGTTGAGGAATACCTGATAGATGAGATGGCTCTGGAGACCTGCTTTGAGGGTTACCGCTTTGGTGACCTGTTACGTATCTCACAGCACCGTGGCGCTGATATAGGAGGTGAATTTGAAAATGATTTCCTTGCCAGACGAGTAGCTACACGTGAGACCGCCGTTTTGAGTGACAAGGTAGACTACTACAGGGACATGGATATGGAACTGTACAACAAACTTCTCGGAACTGACAGCAAGAAGCTCAACAAGGCCTGGTTCCTGGTACTTCCTGACGAGAAATAAAAAATACTTGCACCTGTGGGGAAAGATCCCCGCGGGTGTAGGTTTTGGTGATAGTTTAACTAATTAATTAACCAATTAACTATTAACGTAAACCAAATTTAAGAGAGAGAAAACGAGTTATTTAACCTATTTATTAATTAACAATTTTTTATGAAACAACGAGACTTATTATTTGCAGGGTTGATGCTTCTGGCAGCTCCCGCTTTTGCTCAGCCGGGCATTACAGAGCCTGAGTTTGATGCAGCAAAGGATGCTAAGTTGGTCTTTACCCAGAACTTTGAGGGTGACTGGGATACTTGGTCAACTAAGGCTGTTGATACCATTTTCAAGGTGGAGTACTACAAGAACGGAACTACTTCAAACAGTAACTCACTGAAACCCTGGGAGAATCCTAAGGATTGGGAAAGAGGTCTTTTCAGAGACTCTTTGATTTATCTCAGGAACGGTGTTGTAGTAACCGATGACAAGAATGAAATCTGGGCTGAGAAAGATGCAACAGCCGGTACTATTATTACTGATGCAGGTACTGAGAAACAGGAAAGAAACAAAGCTTTGAAGGCATTCGGTGAGACTGACGGTGGTGGTGAGAGCTATTTCAAGTTCGTAACTGATACCGCTCCTAAGGCTGTTCCCGGCAAGTCATTGTCTTCAAACAGTTACAGCAGCGGCAGAGCAGCCCGTTATCGCCGTAACCTGTTTGTACGTGGCCTTGACATTGAGGACCATTCATCATACAGACTTACTTTCTATGTAAAGGCTAAACCCCGTACCGGTCACAGCAACATAGAGCCCTATATGGTTGCCGATGTTATGCGCGGATACTTCCACGCTGAGAAGCCCTTCTCAATGGGTTACATCAACAAGGCTAGTGAGTACAAGTATACAAACGCTTTTGAGTATTCAAAGGATGTATTCAACGGTGATTGGGAGAAGTGCACATTCATGACCTACTACATCGACGATAACACAGCTAACAACTACGTATTCGTAAACGGTTACTGGTGGGCAGAGGACAGCGCATGGTTCTGGAAAAAGGACTACAATGGCAATACCAGCGGTAAAGACCTTTATTATCATGTTCAGCCTGACAAGTTCTTTGTACGTCTTGGATTCTCAACTGACTACACTGAGTTCTTTGTTGACAACATGTCACTGACAAAGTCTTTCATCGGTGGTGTTGAGTACTATGAGCACATGCTTCGCGTTGACTTCGGTTACCAGACAAACCTGAAGGATCTGGCCCGTGCTGCTTATGCCAGCACCAAGATTGACGCTGTTGAGATTCCGGGTGTGTACTTTGATGTATGGGGCCTGAAGGAAGATGGCTCATGGGAGTACACCGACATCGCTTCAGCTGAGTATCAGGGCGACGGTTACATGTACCTGTTCACAGATGGTTACTGGAAGGACGGTGAGTTCATTCACTACACCTTTGATCAGTACAAGAAGGTTCTTGTTTCATTCAGAAACCCGTCAGAGGAGGAACTTCAGTTGAAGTATACAGGCACATTGTTCCCCAAGGCTGAGGATATCGAATGGATTAAGGCTGGTAAGCTGGTTGAGGGCTTCTACAATGAGGAGGCTCATCTTAACCCGTTTGTATTCACCGGTGTTTACTCAATGTACGACAGACCTCCTGTAATGCAGAAGGCTCAGTATCCTGACGGTTCATTCGGACTCGACGGTTCACTCCGTGAGTTGAAGTTCAAGTTCTCACGTGAGATGATCGTTGATAATCCTGCTAACGAGGAGCAGCGCGAGAAGTGCGTTGTTTACGTAGGCGATGAGATTTGGGATCGTACATGGAATGGTGCTGACTCAACTCTTACTCTTACCCGTCCTCAGAAGTACACTGCTCCTCTCAGCGGTGACTATGTAGTTGAGATCAACAACCTCTATATCCCCAATACTCAGCGTAAGGCTGATGATATTGCTATCCACTACAACTTCGGTACCATTAACAGAGACCTCTCTACCCTTTCAATCGGTTCACCGATCTGGAATGCCAAGTTCTACGACAAGACTGTCAATACCGGTGCTGCCCAGTTGATGCCTTTAGGTACTGCTGCTATCTATTCTTCTTATAGCGGTCAAAAGTTCCAAACAGGTGATGGAACGAGCAAGAAGGATGCAGCTCGTCTGTATTTCTATCAGGATGAATACAAGTATCCTAGGGCTCTCTGCCTGTCTCAGCGTGGTAATGGTGCTCCTGCTTCACTTTATCTCGGATATGGTGATGGATTTGAAATGGAACTTCCTAATGGTGCTTACATCGTAAAGTTTGCTGCAGCTAGTGTAAATGCTAGTCTTCCTTTTAAGGTTTTTGCAGTACCTTACAATGCCGATCCTCGTGCTATAGAAGACGCTGACAGAATTAAGATAGCCGAGTATACATTCTCAAGCAATTTTAATGAGTCTATTCGTAACGAGGCAACCAGTGATTTGGACACATTGATGACTGAGTTCCAGTTCGGTTTCTCAATCGAAAAGACTGGAAGATACATGATTGAGATTCAAGTAACTGGTGAAGCAACTGCATGGGGTGCAAGCTATCACGGCATTATGCTGAGCGATATTGAGCTCTATAACTCACCTGTATGCTACAATCCTATCAAGGCTCTGAACGAGGCTGTTGATGCTGCTCAGGCACGTGTAGCTCTTGCTGCCGGTGCCAAGTATGAGGGTGATGCTCTTACTGCTCTGAATGCTTTGATCAATGCTAACAAGATTGGTGGTACATTCACCAGCACTATTCCTGCTGAGTGGCAGGCTGCCGCACAGGCTACTATTGATGCTACTGCTGTTATGAAGCTGCGTATGGATACCGTTGACCTGGTTGTAGCCAAGGCTGACGAGGTAGCCAAGAAGCTTACAAGTGCTGTTGCAGAAAACGCTAACTGGGCAGATCTTATTGACTACGCTACTCTGACCAGAATCAAGGGCGTTTATGATGCATACGTTTACTCTTCAAAGACCAATGCAGACCTTACTGCATTCATCAAGGAGATGGATGATGCCATCAAGGCTCTTGACGCTCGTATCGCCGATACCAAGCAGTTCAATGTAGCTATGGCTGATGCCAAGGCTTTGATTGACGCTAAGGAGAAGGAGGCCTTCACCGAGTATGGTGAACTTAAGGATATCTATGAGGAGCATGAGGGCTTCGATACTATCCAGACAACTGATGCTGACCTCCAGGCTGCTCTTGCTGCAGTATCTGATGCTGTTTATGCTTACAAGCTGGCAGTTGGTGTCTTCAAGGTTGGTACACGTCGTATCACTGAACTTCAGGCTTTGGCCGAGTCTCTTGGTTCAACCATCGCTGACTCAGCAGTTGTTAAGGATCTGCTTGACAACCTGAAGGGTGATGATGATTATTTGGCAGAGATCCTGAAGGCTGCTATCAAGGCTGCTATCTATGAGAAGGGTACTGCTGCTGGTGAGCTCAACCTGAGCCCGTTCATCAAGAACTACTATCTCTATGCTACTCCTATTGTAATTGAGGCTCTTGATGTTCAGATGCCAGACAAGAGAGAACGTGCCAAGTACGATGAGAAGATGGGTAACGCTAACGTTGTTAACATCAAGCACCAGTATCAGGACGGTCTGCCTATCTGGATTATCCTTACTGATCATGAGTTTGATAACCTGATACCGGGTTGGACTGTTAAGGCCGGTAACGGTGGCGGTAACGATATGACATTCCTCGCTGATATGAAGAATGACTCTATCTACCAGAACTCAGTATTCGATGCAACTCTTGCTATGGACTGGGGCGGTGAGGTTTCACTGACCACTAACATCCTTGGTCTGCCTGCTGGTGAGTATGAACTCGGTCTCGACATCAGAAGCAAGTACTCAAAGGATCAGAAGACTTCAAAGGCTACCGGTGAACTGAAGGTTTCATTTGATACCGTAGTTGCTACCGCTCAGACCATTACTGCCTTCCTTGCTCCTGACTCAGTTCTTAAGGAGAATGATTCAATACCTGGTCTGTTCGAGAAGGTTGCTTATGATGGCGACGGTGACAGCACTGTATTCACCTCAGTTCAGTTCGAGGTTGGTGATGTTAAGGCCGTTAAATTCGAGGCTTCAATGGCTACCGCTAACGGTGCCGCTGAGTATGGCGACTTCAAGTTGACATTCAAGCCCAGCGCTACATTCGACTATGCTGCTGCTGCTGCAGAAGCTAAGGCTAACGTAGCTGAGGTTATCACAGTTGTTGACTTCAACAAGGCTAACAAGAGCAATGTTGAGTTCTTCACTCTGGGTGGCTTGAAGGTTGATGGTGCTAAGGCTGGTCAGATCCTGATCCGCAAGACCACTGGCGCTAACGGTAAGGTTTCATTTGATAAGGTTCTGCTTAAGTAATTAAGTAATAACTGACCTATAATGAATCGGCGGAGAGCAAACGGCTCCCCGCCGATTCTCTTTTTATCACTTTTTTAGTGTGTGTGTTATGCGGTTTGCCCAAAAGAGGGTATCTTTATACTCGCTTACCAAATATGTATATTATTAACCTCTTTATAATCAACAGATGAAAGCAAGATTTTCACTCCTGGCCGCTCTGATGTTGGCCGGCATTGCCGCTCAGGCACAGAACCCCATTATTCGTGACCAGTTCTCGGCCGACCCTTCGGCTCTTGTAGTTGGTGACCGCGTATATGTATTCCCTTCACATGATATCAAAGCTCCGGCAGAGTATGCCCGTAAGGATTGGTTCTGCATGGCGGATTATCATGTATTCTCATCTGATAACCTAACCGACTGGACAGACCATGGTATGATTGTTGATCAGTGGAGTGCCCCCTGGGTAAATGAGAAAGGTTATTCAATGTGGGCTCCTGACTGCAAGCAGAACCCAACCAACGGCAAGTACTATTTCTTTTTCCCGGCTGGTTCAAAACCCATGCCAAGCGCTAACGGACGCCGTAGTTTTGGAGGTAACCGTGTAGGTATCTGCACAGCCGATTATCCCGAGGGTCCGTATACTCCTGAGGCAACTCCTATTGAGGGCGTAAGCGGTATTGACCCCTGTATCTTTATTGATGATGACGGTACCGGTTATCTGGTAATGCCCGGTATTACCATTACCAAGCTGGCTCCGGACTGGAAGTCTGTATCAACAGATCCTGCTGACCGTCATCGTGTGGAAGGTGTTCCCACCAAGGGTCTCGTTGAGGGCCCCTATCTTTATAAGCACGGAGGCAAGTACTATATGACATTCCCCTGGGCCCGTGACGTTGAGGAAGTTCTGGCATACTGCGTTGCCGACAATATCTTCGGCCCCTATGAGTTCAAGGGTGTGTTCTTTGAGGAGCATGCCAACAAGTGCTGGACCAACCACCACTCAATCATTGAGTTCAAGGGCCAGACCTATCTGTTCTATCATCACAACGAGTTCTCACCTGAATTTGACAAGAACCGTTCAGTTTGCGCCGACAGTATCTTCTTTGATGATGAGAAGGGTGAGATCAAGATGGTTAAGCCTACCCTGCGCGGTATCGGTGTAACACAGTCAAACACTCAGATTCAGTTGGACCGTTATACTGCACTTAGCGCAAGTGGTGACTCTATCGCTTACCTGGAGCCGAGCAACTATTTTGCCGGTTGGAAGACTGTTTTCTTTGAGAAGGGTGCATGGGCTCAGTATAATACCGTAAACTTTGCCAAGGCTCCCAAGAAGGTAACAGTTAAGGTTGTTGCTCCTTCAGCAGGTAAACTTGAGATTCTTCAGGATGACAAGGTTATTGCCACCGTAGATGTTCCTGCAGACCGTCAGATGGTTATGGTTGATGCTCCTGTAAAGGGTGCAGCCAAGGGTATCCATCATCTTAAGGTTCGCATGGCTACCGAGGGTAAGATCCAGGTAGACTGGCTTACATTCAAATAATCTTTCCGACAGTGTGACATGAAAACCAAAAACATACTGACAGTCATCCTGACCATGCTTATTTTTGCATGGTCAGGATGTTCTGCTAAGAATAAGCAGACTGAGTGTATCAATCCTCTCACTTATACCGATATTCCGGATAATGACTGGATCAGGGTAGGTGATGACTACTATATGGTAAGTACTACCATGTATTTCTGTCCCGGTGCTCCCATTATGCACTCAAAGGATTTGGTACATTGGGAACTGGTAAGTTACGTTTATGACTTTCTTGAGGATGATGATGTCTATAACCTGCGAGGTGGCCGTAACGCCTATGGCAAGGGACAGTGGGCTACATCACTCCGTTATGTAGACGGAACATTTTATGCCCTGTTCATCGCAAATGACCAGAACAAGACATACATCTACAAGACAAAGGATATTACCAAGAGCAACTGGGAACGCTCGGTTATAGACCGTCCCTTCCATGATGCATCCATGCTCTTTGAGAACGGTCACCTCTATGTGGTATGGGGTAACGGTGAGATACGTATCATCGAACTTGAACCTGACGGTAGTGCCATAAAGGCCGGCGCCCAGGAGAAAATAATCATCGACTCTCCGCGTCAGGGTTATAACCTGCGTGCCGAGGGCGCCCATATCTATCACATTGGTGATTATTACTACGTGCTTGTCATTGACTGGCCAAGCGGCGGTGTACGTACCGAGACTTGCTGGCGCTCAAAGGACCTTTTTGGCCCCTATGAGAGCAAGACCATTTTGAGCGGTGCCTTTGACGGCCGTGGAGATGGTGTGGCTCAGGGCGCCATAATTGAGACCCAGAACGGTGACTGGTATTCTATCATGTTCCAGGATCACGGAGCCGTAGGACGTATCCCTACCCTGCAGCCTATGAAATGGGTTGACGGTTGGCCTATACTGGGCGATGACACCAAGCCTGTAAAGCAGTTTACAGTCAATCTGCCTGAAAGCGGAAAGAACCGCACATGGGACAATGACGAGTTCAAGTATAAGAAGAATGAGCTGGATCTGGTATGGCAGTGGAATCACAAGCCCGATAACAGCGCATGGTCTGTTACCGAGCGCAAGGGCTGGTTGCGTCTCAAGACCGGTCAGTTGGCTACCAATGTGACCGATGCCCGCAACACCCTTACCCAGCGCACTGTAGGTCCTCGTTGCTACAGCGAGGTACTGATGGACGCAAGCGGCATGAAACCGGGCGATAGAGCCGGTATAGTTGCCTTCCAGAGCAATTACTGCACCATCGGTGTAGAAGTGGCCGATGACGGTTCAAAGAGCCTTGTGGCAATGACACACCGTAATATGGGACGTCGTCGCGGACCGCAGGCTCAGGGTGCCCAGCAGCCCAGTCCGGATACTGAAGCATTACGTATTCCTCTTACACAGGATAAGGTTTGGCTCAAGATACGTTACGTCTTTACTCCTCAGGAGGAGGGTGAGCGTGCCGACCAGGCTTTCATGAGCTACTCACTTGACGGTAAGAGTTGGACTGATGTCGATGCAGTGCTGCAGATGTCTTTCAGTCTGGACTATTTTACCGGTTACCGCACAGGTCTGTACAGTTATTGTACGACCCAAGCTGGCGGTTATGCCGACTTTGACTATTTCCGCCAAGCAGTGTTTTGATTGTTAAAAAAAGATAAGTATTTAACTTCGGCACTGAATATTTATATTAAGGATGAAACGTGAGGAAGATAGCATAGTGAACAGCCAAGGATCTCTTTCAGTTAGCGACGAATCCATTGCCCGTCTGCTATGTGATGACAATCACGTAGAGGAGGCCGTACGCCTCATCATGAAGAAATACGGAGAGCCGTTATATTGGCACATTCGCCGAATGGTGGTGGCCCATGATGATGCGGAGGACTGTCTTCAGGAGACTATGATAAACGTTTACAAGTACAGGAGTACCTACTCCAACGAGTATCCGCTTTCATCATGGCTCTACAAGATAGCTACAAATGAGAGTCTCAAACTGCTCAAGAACCGTTCCGGTTACAACCTGTCGGTCGATGACCTGGGCGACTCTTTGAAGGACAGCGTACGTGAGGAAGCAAGTCCGGATGCCGATGAGACCCTTATACTCCTCCAGGAGGCAATAGCTCTCCTGCCGGCCAAGCAGAAGATGGTGTTTAACCTCAGATACTATGATGACAAGAGTTATGAGGAGATTCACCAGATAGTAGGAGACAGTGTGAATACACTCAAGACCAACTATCATTATGCAGTACAGAAGATAAAGGATTATATACTAGAACATCAGTTATGAAAGATTTTGATCTGGAAAGTTTGAGCAGAGAGATGCCCTACAGAATGCCTGAGCATTTCCTGGACGACATGACTGAACGTGTCGTGGCCCAGATTGGAAAGCAGCGCAAGCATCGCGTAGAGCGCCGGATTGTGGCTTTGTTCGCAAGCGCAGCAAGCGTGGCTGCAGTTGCACTGCTGTTCCTGCATCCCTTTGGCGGCGGGTTTGATATACCCGACTACGAAAGCATTTCACAGTGCGCAAGCGTGGATGAGGTGCTGCAGAATATGACAGCCGATGAACTGGGTGTCTATTCAATGATGAGCAACTACTACGGTAATTGATTATGAAAAAGCGTTGGACAGCATTGTTGATTCTGGCAGGTTTGCTCCTGACCTCTCCGTCAGTTATGGCGCAGGACAGGGACGAGCAGATGATCAATGCGTCCCTGCGTTTCATTAAAGAGAACGCAAATCTCACCAAGAAGGAGTACGAGAAGTTTGCCAAGATCTACATTGAGTATAACGAGCAGCTGGTAAAGCTGAACCGTGAACTCAAACCCGAGTCGCGTGAGTACATGAAGCGTTGGCAGGAGATTAACTCCAGCTATATGCAGAAACTTGACAAGGCTCTGCCTGATTCTACCCGCCAGAAGGTGGGTATTGCTCAGTGGGAACTCGGCCAGAAGGTTTGGGGCGAGAGATCAGAGCAGACACGTATCCATTTGGAGCGTCAGTTCCAGATGATGGGACAGTGGAACATGATGAACCCGCAGTTCATGATGCAGCCCCATATGTTTGATTTCCAGCGTTACCGTCAGCGTGAGATGCAACAGGCCGATGAGCAGCAACAGCAATGGTGGGAGAATTACTGGCGTAACTGGGGTGAGCCCGACACCGCCATGATCCGCCGTATGCAGGAGAACCGTCGCCGCTTTGAGAGCCGCGACAGTATCTGGCAGCAGCGTCGTCAGCAGTTTGCTCCTCAGGGTCAGTTCCCTCAGGGCGGTCAGCCAAATCAGTTCGGCCCCGGATTCGGTCCCGGTTTCGGCCCCGGTTTCGGCCCTGGATTCGGACCCGGATTCAATCCTCAAAGAGACGGCCAGCAGAATAATCAGCAGAACGGTCAGCAGTTCCCGGGCCAGCAGTTCCGTAGAGGAACGCACTAAACAGAATCTTTTTTTTACTGATACAAAAAAGAATAGGAGCAGATTTCTGCTCCTATTCTTTTTCTTTCTGATTGGGATTAGTGCTTATCCTCGTTGTTCTCATAGATGCTCTTGGGAACAATCTCTATGAAACTGAACGGGTTAACACCTGTACCGCCGCTGTATACCTGACGCATACGGATCCAATAGTCTGTGTTGGCTCTCATATATTCGTTGGCAATAATCTTTCTGTAGCAGTCACGACTGTCGCGAAGAGAACCGCTATCGCTATTTCCGTATGAGTCCATTGCCTTCATATAGCCACGGTTACGCATACCACGGTCATTGGCTTCAATCATCTCTTCCTTGTCTTCTCTTTGCTCATATTGACTGTCTTTTACCCAACCTATACGTGAGTCTTCTCCATTTATTCTAAGATCTACAGGAATGCCTTCAGGAATCCAGCTCCAGTTGCGCCAATCCATACCTTTGTCGGCAGGATCATACTGGTGGAAATAATACTGTACGATACCACGGTCTGCATTTGCTGAACCGGAAATGGCATTGTTCCAAACACGGATTTCATAGTTACCGTTTGAAGGTACAGGAGGCAGTTTGAAAGCCAGATCGTAACTCCTCATGACTGTCATCTCATCTCCGTTGAATGTTCCGAAGCCGGGATTTCTGTAACGCACAAAGAACTCTGTCTGTGAGTCAACCCATTCAAAATTGGTGCAGTAGCCGTTCAAATACTTGTATACGACTCCTCCCTCCATGCTTGTTTCCAAGCGACCGCGTCCGCCGCTATTGATGAAATCAGGTGAGAGTGTGCAGGCCATGATTCTCATTCTGCACTGAAGAACGGTATTTCTGGTATAATCATTATAAAGCAGCAATTTCTTTACAAAGTGATACTCTCCGTTTTTGCAGAGTTTTACATATCCTTTGTACTGACCTGTTTTCTCATCAATGATCTCAATACCCGGAGATACCAGTTTGGTTTTGGTTGTTCCCTTGCGGTTAATGAATATACCGATGCGGTCCTCTAAGTCACCGTTTCCACTATATGCGGAACTGATACGCATGATTGAATGTGGCAACAGGGTCTCAAAGAAGTCTTCAATATCAAATGAAGGTTTGTCCTTGTATTTCTTAACTACCTGAGACTGGCTGGTATTAAACTGGTCGTAAGACAACCAGCAAGGCAGAATATGATAAGAAATCAATTTGTTGAGAGAACTACCTCTGTCTATGTCATCCAAATCCTTGCCTTCGGGATAGACGGTCTCGGCATATGCGCGGAGTTCCTCTACATTGTGGATATTGTAATCAGCTTCCAGAACAGAATCGGTTACGACAAAGATTGTGAACTTGAATTCACGTTTCGGGGGAACAACCTCCCAGTCCTTCTCATTAGAGGTACTATGGAAGTGGGTGTTTATACCAGTCTTAAGTCCTGTCTCGGTCCACTCTTCATCTACAACTGGATAATCGTCATCCCAGTACTTGCGGAGGGTATCTCTAAGATGGGTGGCAAATATTGCAGATGTAAAGATGCTGATATTGGGGTTCATTGCCATCAAATCGGCAATAAAGTCATTTGACTGTCTGATAACCTTATCAACTCTATGAACAACTCCGTTCAAAACGGTATCGTCAGGTTCTGTAATGGTTGAGTTCTGGTTCAACAGATACTTAAGAACGATTGATGTTGAATCTTCACCTTTGACAGTTTTGAGTATTACTCCGTCCTCAACTACGGGAATGGTATCTGCATAGCATGAGTAAGACATGTAACGGTCGAGCATGTTGGGATGCTCCAATACGCCGGAACCTGAGAGGTCAGTAGCGTACATGGTGTTATCGAAGAGGTGTGTACGGGCAATTGTGTCACAAAGTTTGCGGTTGGCAAGCACGGTCTCAATGCTCTGGAAGACGGCACGTACAGAATCATTCTGGGCTTGGTCACGTCTCCACTCGAAGAACTCTTCCATTGCGGCGTTGTCAGGAGCGAAGCAGGTATATGTTCCGTAAGTTCTCATCTGGCCCCAAAGTTCGGACTTCTGAAGAATGGCAATAAAATAAGAGAAATCGCCGTGGTATTCTTCTTTTCCGGTTAGATAATCGGCTACAGTCTCTCCTGTGCTTGTGTAGTAGGTTCCCGGGTGCTGCTCACTCCAGAGATCCTTACAGGATACGCTCAGACCGATGATGGCAGTGGCAAAAAGAGCCATTGCGGACTTTCTGATTAGTTTTTTGTTGATTTTCATATCTTTGGTTATTAATTATTTAGTCCTATTAGGGTTATGGTACGTATGCGGCTTCGCGCGCCCGCGTTCATGCACATGTACTTTATATAGCGCGTAAAGATAACAAGAATTTCAGAAAGCACAGCTATGAGGAACGGTTTTTTTGTAAAAAAAGAGCGTCCCGGCCCCATTCTTGAGACCAGGACGCTCCGTATAATGACTGTATAAATTACCAGTTCATGCGATAGTTGCCGCTAAGGTGCAGCAGGGCAAAGAGATAAATGAGACCGTCGTAGTAAACGTCATAGTAGCCGTCTTCATAGGGCTTATGCTCCAGAGAGAACATATGCTTAACCAGTTCCTGGTTGTACTGGCTGTCACACATAAGAGCTGTGGTGGCCATAGTGCCTACAAAACCGATAGAGTGACGCAGGTTGGGACGCCAGCGGCCGCCGCCCATGGGACGCTTTGACTCATCGCCGTTAAGAGCGAACTGATCCTTGAAGTCATAAATGCCATAACGGCCTAAAATGGTGTTCTGGAACTTCTGGGCATACTCGGTCTGCCACTGGGCATCCTTGTGATACCATGTGAAGTCCATTGCAATATTCATAGGAACGCGCCATGAGTCATAGTGGAACTCGCTTCCGCGGTTGGGCGTGCCGTCAAACTGGCTCTGGTCGGGGTTGATGCCGGTTACAGGGTCGCAGGCGCGGTGCAGGTATGCACGTGCGCTGTCGGCCAGTTCACGGTACAGGTCCTCACGGCCGTCCTGTGCTGTCTCGGCCCAGATCTCATAGAATGCGGGCAGATGGTATGAGGGATCGGTCCAGAGGTTGGAGCGGCTGTCGGGGCAGAAGTTGATGAGCTTGTGGTCCATGTTGATGATGTTGGTTACACCACCTGTGCCGTCCTTTGAGAAGAGGTCATTCAGGAGTTCCTGTGCCTCGGCCAGGTAGTTGAACTCCTCATAGCTTCCCCAGCGGCGTGATGCCAGCAACAGGGTGGTCACATAGTAGAGCTCACCGTCACTGGCAGAGCCCGATGCGGTGCGGCGGCCGTTGGTGCGGCATGACCATGCGAACAGTCCGTGTGAGGGACCGTCCTCGTTGTGACGCATGTAGTGCTTAGACCAGCGCCATATCTTGTTGAAGAGTTCAGGCTTGTCAAGCTGTACGGCAATCATCATACCGTATGACTGGCCCTCGGTACGAACGTCGTTGTTCTTTACGTCCGATACGTAACCCATCTTTACGATCTTGCCGTCAACCTCGACGTCTACATCGTGGTATGAACCGTCCTCGGCCTCGAATACGGTTGAGTAGATGGTCTGGATCTTGTTGTCAATCTCCTCCTGGCTGTAACCCAGTTCCTTGAGGTAGTTGCGGTACTTGCCGGTCTGGGCGTATCCCTTCTTGGCGGGAGCCAGCTTTGATGCGCTCTTGCTTGATGAACATGAGGCTAAGCCCAGCAACAGGCAGAGGGCAGCCATGAAGATTGTGGTTGTCTTGTTTGTTCTCATTTTGTTAAGTAATTGGCTTTGTTATTGTTGTATGTATGATTTCCAGCGCTTGTATGCCTCATCGTATGCGGGCATATCGGATGCCTTGGGCTCAATGACACGGATCTTCTGCAGTGATGCGAAGGCCTCGTTGTGGTCATTGTAGATATGTGCACCCATACCTGCACCCTTGGCGGCACCTATTGAACCGTCGGTGTCGTAGAGCTCGATGGTGGCTCCGGTTACACCTGCAAGTGTGTCACGGAACAGGGGGCTGAGGAACATGTTGGCGTTGCCTGCGTGGATGGTGTTCACGGACATTCCCATGTCCTCCATTATCTCGATACCGTACTTGAATGAGAATACGATACCCTCCTGGGCTGCGCGAAGCAGATGTGAGCGGTTGTGGATGTTAAAGTTCACGCCGTTGAAGCTGCAGCCGCGCTCCTTGTTCTCAAGTACACGCTCGGCACCGTTACCAAAGGGAAGTACTGATACGCCTGCTGCGCCGATGGGTGCCTGGGCTGCCAGGTCGTTCATTTCGGCATAACCCAGTCCTTCAGGTACTATGTTGCGCTTCATCCACGCATTCAGGATACCTGTACCGTTGATGCAGAGCAGGATACCCAGACGGTTGAAACCGGTCTTGTGGTTTACGTGGGCGAATGTGTTTACCCTTGACTTGGGATCGTAGCTGATCTCACCGTTGACACCGTATACAACACCTGATGTACCTGCGGTTGAGGCGATTTCACCGGGCTCGAATACGTTCAGTGAGAGGGCGTTGTTGGGCTGGTCACCTGCACGGTAGGTCACGGGTGTGCCCTCGGCCAGACCGAGTTCCTTTGCTGCGGCCGATGTCAGGCGGCCCTGCTCGGCGAAGGTGGGAACGATCTTGGGTATGAATGTACGGGGAATGCCGTAGTAGTCGAGCAGGAAGCCTGCTACATCACCGGTCTGGAAGTCCCAGAACATACCTTCTGAAAGGCCTGATATGGTGGTTGCAATCTCACCGGTCAGTCGCATTGCGATGTAATCGCCGGGGAGCATGATCTTGTCGATCTTGTCAAATATCTTGGGTTCGTTCTGCTTTACCCAGGCCAGCTTGGATGCGGTGAAGTTGCCGGGGGTGTTGAGCAGGTGGGTCAGGCACTGTGAGCGGCCCAACTCCTGGAATGCGTTCTCGCCTATGCCTACTGCGCGTGAGTCACACCATATGATGGCGGGGCGCAGTACCTTCTGGTTCTTGTCAACGCAAACCAGTCCGTGCATCTGATAGGAGATTCCGATTGCCTTGATATCCTTGACATCGACCTTGCACTGTGACATTACATCGGCAGTGGCTGCCTTGAGATATGACCACCAGTCGTCAGGATTCTGCTCAGCCCAACCCGGGTTGACTGCTTTGATGGGTGCTTCACTTTTTGGGGCGAACGCGGTTGCAACGCAACTGCCGTTCTGGGCATCTACAAGACTGCACTTCACTGAAGAGCTGCCTATGTCATAACCTAACAGATACATACTTTTTCCTTATAATTGATTGTAATTTTCCTTGCTTTGCATTAGGGCAAACAAAGGTAGTGAAAAGTACTGGAATGAGCACAATTGGGGCGATTCTTTTTGTTCTGTGCGCGGACGCTCCGACGCGTTTTCCGCGATGGAACGTATTGTTATTGCCCAAGCGTCCAAGAATACGTAAGTACCTGCGTGAACAGAGGACGCTCCGACCGGGAACCCGCGTGCAAGCGTATTCTTTTGGTCGGAGCGTCCGAGCTTGTAGGATGTCCCTGCGATTAGAAGGCGTACATTACAGAGAGCAGCAGGCGGTTGTTGCTTACNNACGTTGTGAGTGTCTGAAACCTTGCCGTTAGCCTCGATGGTCGTACCGTAAGCTACGGTGGTCAGCTCATACTCAACACCCAGATTCATGTTGCCTACGGTGTACTGAACGTTGGGAGCAACGCGCCACATGTTGTCGATGGTTCCGCCCTCGGCAGCACGTATGGTTCCGGGGATAAGGTCCTTGCCGGCACCCCAGTTGCTCATGTAACCTCCAAACACGCCGAACTTGAGGGCACCGCCGTACTGAACCTGAGCCCATGATGAGGAGGCTGCCAGCGGAGCAAAGCGTATATCACCGGCATCAAGGTGGTCAACCTGGCCAAAGCCCGTGCATATGCCAAGATGTGACATATCGTGACCTATCAGAGTCTTGGCCTTTATGGCAAGCTTATCCTTGTTGTACTGAGCCTGAATCATTCCGCACAGACCGTTCAGGTAGTATTTCTTGTTGTTGTCGGCATAGTCAATTCTGGGAGTGGTGCGCTTGTATTCCAGTCCGCCGCCCACCTTCAGGTCACCAAGGGTAAAGTCTACACCCGCATAGAGCATGGGCAGAATTGACCAGCGGTTGTAAGTATATGATTTGCCGGCTGTGGCATAACCGTACGATCCGTTTGCTGCCTGGAAGATTGCGGCACCTGTCAGCTTGATGTTCTTGTTATCGCCCATAAAGTACTCGTAACGGAGTTGCGGGCTACGGTTAAGGGCGTTGAAAGGTGAGCCGATGGCAATACCCACGGTGCTGGGGAACAGGTCGTT
>DBYT01000031.1:36347-46951 GCA_002309915.1 Bacteroidales bacterium UBA1179
ATTGCTCTCTCGTCATGCTGATCGACTGCATTCTCAACGCGGTCTTTAGGATACAGATAGAGGAATCCTTCGGCACCGGCTTCACTCTCATGTGTGTTTATCCATGACTGTGCGGCCACAAAGCCGTACCAATCGATTGTAGCTTTCTGCTGTGCGTTCACACTCACGGGAAGCAGGCCGACTATGAGAGCCTGCATCACTAATGACTTGATTTTCATTGTTTAGTTAAAATGTTATTGTATAAGTTTTTCCTGATTTTGTGTCGATGCTCTTGTCCTGGCCGTTCCAGGCAATGTCCAGCTTGCCGCCCACGGTTGAGCGTACCTTAACGGTTGCGGGCTTGCCGTCCTTCCAGGTCAGCTCGTCCAGAACGAATCCGCCGCGGCAGCAAAGACCCTTTACGGTACCGTCCTTCCAAACATCGGGCAGAGCGGGCAGAAGCACAATCTTTCCGGTGTGGCTCTGAACGAGCATCTCGGCTATACCTGCAGTGCAGCCAAAGTTTCCGTCAATCTGGAATGGCGGGTGTGCATCGAACAGGTTGTTGTATGTACCGCCGCGACCGCCGAATCCGCGTCCGCCGGCAGGCTTGATCTGATCCTGTATCAGCTTGTAGGCGTGGTTGCCGTCAAGCAGGCGGGCCCACAGGCAGACCTTCCAACCCATTGACCAGCCGGTTGACTCGTCACCACGTGCCTCAAGGCTGGTGCGTACGGCCTTGAAGAGGTCTGGAGTGCCATCGGCCGTAATCTGACGTCCGGGATACATGCCCCACAGATGCGATACGTGGCGGTGGTTGTCCTTGGGATCGTCCCAATCCTCGAACCACTCCTGTAGCTGTCCCCAGCTTCCTATCTTCATGGGAGCCAGACGGCCCTTGACTTCACTGAGTTTTTTCACGAATTCACCGTCCTTTTCGCCCATCAGAGCGGCAGCCTCGATGGTGTTGCCAAAGAGGTCGGCCATCATCTGGTTGTCCATTGTGGCGCCGAATACGGTGGTTATGTTACCCTTGCCCAGAACGTCCTGTACGTGGGGTGCGTTCTCGGGTGAATATGACGGTGCAATCACCAGATACTTGTTGCCCGATACAGGTTCCTCAACCAGGAAGTCTATGAAGAACTCGCAGGCACTCTTCATGATGGGATAAATCTCCTTAAGATACTTGGGATCCTGATTGAACAGGTAGCCGTCCCAGATCTGCTGGCAGAACCATGCTGCGCCGGTGGGCCACATTCCGTTGTACGCGCCGTCAACTGCACCGGTGGAACGCCAGATATCTGTGTTGTGGTGCAGGGTCCATCCGCGGCAACCGTACATCTCGGCGGTCTCCTTTCCGTGTTCTGCGCAATCCTTTACAAGCTGCAGGAAGGGATCGAATGTCTGGGAGATTCCGCAGACGAATGCGGGCCAGTAGTTCATCTCAACATTGATGTTGGTGGTGTACTTGCCGTCCCAGGGTGCCTGGCGGCTCTCGTTCCAGATTCCCTGCAGGTTGGCGGCCTGTCCGCCCGGCTGTGAGCAGCATATAAGCAGATATCGGCCGAACTGGAAATACAGAGTAACCAACTGCGGATCAAAGTTGCTTGCAAACTGAGCCACACGCTGATCGGTAGGCAACTTGGCCTGATCATTGGTTCCCAGGTCAAGAGTAACTGTACCGAACTGTTTCTGATACTCTTTTATATTTTCGGCCAGAACGGTGGCATATTTCTTCTTACCTTTGGCAAAAGGCTCCAGCCAGCGGTCAGCAGCCTTGTTCTCATCGCCGCTTACGCTCTGGTAATTCACAAAGTTGGTTCCTATCGATATGTAAATGGTCACTGCATCGGCACCGCTTACGCTGACAGCATTGTCGGCTGCAGTCATGCTGCCGCCCTCCGGTATGATCAGGGTCTTGTCGGTAAAACGGATCTTACCCTCAATGCCTTCGTGGTCATCGCCCTTGCATGATACGGTCATGACAGCCTGCTTGCCGGTAACCTCGGCGGAGCGTCCCAGAATCCTGTCGTCACGATACGGCAGGTTGTAACTGGCCTTGAATGAGAGAGCCCCCTTGGCCGATGCCGTCAGACGCAGTGCAATAACCTGGTCGGGGAATGATACAAAGCACTCGCGGGTGTACTCCACACCGTTAGCCTTAAAGCGTGTCAGAGCCACTGAGCGGGCAATGTCAAGCTCCCTGTAATAGTCGGTGAAATCGGTGATTCCGTCAAAATCCAGCATCAGCGAACCGGCAGTCTGGTAGGGCATTCCGTGTGCGCTCTTGGATGATATGTACTCGTCGCAAAGGGCCTGGGCATCAGAACGGCGACCCTCCCAAAGGGCCTGGCGGATCTGCTCCAGTCCGTCCTTGGCGGCGTAATTGACATTGTTGTGAGGACCTCCGCCCCAGATAGTCTCCTCATTTATCTGGATGCGCTCCTGAGCGGGAGTACCGAACACCATGGCACCCAGGCGTCCGTTACCCAGCGGAAGTGCATCGGTCCACTGTTTGGCCGGCGCGTCATACCAAAGTTTCAACTCTTGGTTTTGTGAGCAGCATGTAAGTGACATAAAGGCCACAACTGCAAAAAGCAATGATTTTTTCATAATCATATAGGGTTAGCTACATTATAGGTCTCAAAAGTACTCTTTTTTAACGGAACAGCAGGCATATCAGGCACAAAAACGCTCAATACGCCAGACACTCCGACTAAGACAATACGCTGGCACGCGGGTTCCCGGACCGAGCGTCCGCACTTCACGCAGGTTCGGGCGTATTCTTGGACGCTTGGACTACGTAAATACGCTCCCGCGCGGAAAACACGTCAAAACGTCCACAGTTTTGGCAGTCTCTGGCGATTCGCCTATATTTGCAAAAACACCATTTCTAATACTGCTTATGAGAAATCTTTACCACCTGTGTGTTGCATCACACAATGAAGTCCTGTTCAGGGACGAATCTGATTTCATCGCGTTTACCAATCTGATGGCACTGGCCGTATTCAAAACCAATGAGGAATTGTTGGCCGATGCGCTTATGTCAACCCATTACCACCTGGCAGTAATGTCCCATGATCCGGCTCCCTTCATCGCCCGGCTCAGACACAGTTACGGCCGATACTTCAACTACAAGTACAAAAGAGAAGGACGTTTGGGGCCCAAAGGATTCTTCCAGACCGGTATCATCGGCGCCAAACACCGGAACGCGGCCTTGAGTTACATTTTAAGAAACGGCCTGCACCATGCACAGAGTGCCACACCGTTCGGTTATCGGCACTGTACCGTGAATTGCGTATTCAACAAAGAGATGGGACGGCCGCCGGTAAGGCACACCATCACATCAAGGTCCGAGATAGCCTCGTACCTACCGCGCCATTCGGAATTCCCTGATCACTTTGTGATGAATGAAGACGGGATGTTCCTGCGCGAATCATTCATGGAGATACCGCAATTGGAACTGCTGTTTGTAACACCCCGGGGATTCCTCTATCAGATGAACCGAATATCCGATGAAATCTGGCAAAAGGAACAGATGGAAGACAATTCCAACGAACCGCCCATTACGCTGGGAACGATAGAACATCCCTTTGACAAGCAAAGCATATCCTCTATGCTGGAGTGTGAGAAGGGCTTCCGGTACAACCCCTCTGCGCTCAATGATGTGGCGGTTTGTAATATCATTGACAGGCAACTGATTAAGCGATTTGGAAAGAGTTCGGTATATGCATTGTCCGATGCCCAAAAATTCAAGATTGCACAGGTGCTCAGGAACGATCTGCACTTGCCGCAGCATCAGATAAACCGATGCCTGGTGCTGTGAATCCGGACGCTTTGACATGAAAATACGTTTGCACGCGGGTTTGCGGTCGGAGCGTCCGCTGTTTACGCAGGTGCGGGCATTTTTGAGGACGCTTGGGCTGGTGTGATGGGTCTGGGCGCGGTTTTGCGGTCAGAGCGGGCGCGGGTGTGCGCAGGTGCGGGCGTATTTTTTGGGGTGTGGGGCGGGGAATACGGTGAGAAAGCTGTACCTTAGCAGGTTGTATGAAGATAGGAGAGATTGATTTTGGGGAGAGGCCGGTTTTTCTGGCTCCGATGGAGGATGTGACTGATCCGGCGTTCCGTTTGCTTTGCAAGCGGTTCGGGGCCGATATGGTCTATACCGAGTTTGTATCGAGCGACGCCCTGATACGCGAGGTGAACAAAACCATGCAGAAACTGACCATCTGTGACGAGGAGCGTCCGGTGGCCATTCAGATTTACGGCAAGGACACCGAGGCTATGGTGGGTGCCGCAAAGATGGTTGAGGCTGCGGGCCCTGATGTGCTGGACCTGAACTTTGGCTGCCCGGTCAAGAAGGTGGCAGGCAAGGGCGGTGGCGCCGGCATGCTGCAGAATATCCCCAAAATGCTGGAGATAACCCGTGCGGTGGTGGATGCGGTCAAGATTCCCGTCACCGTCAAGACACGTCTGGGCTGGAATGACGAGAGCAAGATAATAGTTGAACTGGCCGAGCAGTTGCAGGACTGCGGTATTCAGGCGCTGACCATCCACGGCCGTACCCGCGCCCAGATGTACACCGGTCAGGCCGACTGGACTCTCATCGGCAAGGTAAAGGAGAATCCCAGGATGAAGATCCCTATCATCGGCAACGGAGATATCACTACTCCGGAGCGTGCCAAGGAGTGTTTTGACCGATACGGGGTGGATGCCATCATGATTGGTCGCGGCAGTTTTGGCCGGCCATGGATTTTTGAGGAGGTAAAGCATTATCTTAAGACTGGAGAGCTTTGGGAGGATCCCGGCTTCCAGTGGAAGATGGATGTGCTCAAGCAGGAGACTCTGGACAGTATTGCGCGTCTGGACGAGCGCCGCGGCATAGTACACATTCGCCGGCATCTGGCTGCCAGCCCGCTCTTTAAAGGGTTGGAGGATTTCCGCCACACCCGCATCGAGATGCTCCGCGCCGAGACTGTTGATGAATTGTTCGCAATAATGGACCGCATTACAGAAAAATGGGGAAATGAATAGAGCTGATTTTGAGATAATGGCGCCGGTGGGCTCGTGGGAGAGTCTGGCCGCCGCGTTCCAGGCCGGAGCGGGATCAATCTACTTTGGCGTGGAGAAACTGAACATGCGTTCACGCAGTGCGAGCCATTTTACTTTGGATGACCTGCGTGAGATTGCCTCACAGTGTAACGCTCATGGCGTACAGAGTTACCTGACACTGAACACCGTGATGTACGGTGAGGACATCCCTCTGGTACACGAGATAGTGGATGCTGCTCTGGCGGCGGGGATATCGGCCATAATTGCGTGCGATATCGCGGTGATGACCTACTGCAACAAGGTGGGAATGGAGGTTCATCTGTCAACGCAGCTCAATATAAGCAACATCGAGGCGCTCAAGTTCTACGCCCAGTTTGCCGATGTGGTGGTGCTGGCCCGTGAACTGAATCTGGACCAGGTGACCGAGATCCACAAGCAGATAATTGAACAGGATATCCGTGGACCGAAAGGTGCTCTGATACGTATTGAGATGTTCTGCCACGGAGCCCTGTGCATGGCCATAAGCGGAAAGTGCTACCTGAGTCTGAATGAGATGAACGCCAGTGCCAACCGCGGAGCCTGCATGCAGATTTGCCGCCGCGGATACATTGTAAAGGACCGCGAGACCGATATAGAACTGGCCATTGAGAACCAGTACATAATGTCACCCAAGGACCTCAAGACAATACGCTTTATGGACCGTATGATTGAGGCCGGCGTGCAGGTGTTCAAGATTGAGGGCCGAGCCCGCGGACCCGAATATGTACGCACCGTTGCTGAGTGTTACGGCGAGGCAATCCAGGCTGTTCTGGACGGTGATTTCACCGATGAAAAGAAGGATAATTGGGACAAACGTCTTGCTACGGTATTCAACCGCGGATTCTGGGACGGCTACTATCTGGGCCAGCGTCTGGGTGAGTGGAACGATCAGTACGGATCACAGGCCACCGAGACCAAGGTCTACGTGGGCAAGTGCACCGACTGGTTCTCAAAGATTGAGGTTGCCGAGTTCTCAATCGAGGCAGCACCCATAAGCGCCGGCGACAAGCTGATGGTAACGGGCGCTACCACGGGCTGCATCACATTCAACCTGGATGATCCGCGCGTAGACCTTAAGACCGTTGAGACCGTGCCGCAGGGAGTACGCGTATCGTTTAAGACGCCGGAGCGTGTCCGCCGCGGTGATAAGCTGTTCAAAGTGATATCACGAACCAATTGAAATATGAAAAAATTACTGACCATTGCCCTGTCGCTGCTGGCTGTATCGGCCGGAGCACAGAATGAGTATGAGATTACAGTTGAGAGCAAACAGCCAAGCGGCATCATCGATGAGATGCTGTACGGACAGCTGTTTGAGCACATCTACTTCAGCGCCAACAACGGTGTCTGGCAGGAGTTGATTTACGGCCGTTCATTCGAGCCGGAGCAGTATCCCGGCATACCGCCGCGTGACGGCTATTTTGACGGCTGGTACATGGATGATGACATGGTACTGCATTCACCCACACGTTACGAGCAGCCCCTGAACATTGCTACCATTGAGTCCGATGACTACGAAATCACCATGGACCTGAACTGGCGCTCCTACAAGCTGGCACGCCGTTCATGGAGCGGTGGACTGATGGATATACGCTTTGCATTCGGTCAAAAGACCGATGGATCGGCATATTTTGCACGCATACACGACCCCTACTATGAGGGCCGCACATTCACACCCGCACAGACTCAGTCGCAGATAGACGCTGCCAATGAGGCCAATGCCCGTGCCGCTCTACAGCCGCAGAGCTCCACGGCCGATTTCTCAATCTGCGCCATGGAGGTGCGCGAATCACAGGGATTCGGCGGTCGCCCCGGCAGGCGCATGAATACGCTTGCCGCCCTGGCATCGACCCCCGCTACCAAGGATCAGGTCAATGAGAATCAGGACTGGCACAAGCTGCGCATAAGCCGCAAGGGTGCCGATGTTACCATGTACTTTGATGACAAGGAGGTGGTTAAGTACAGCGGACTGGAGCAGACCGGCAAGAATGACCTTGTGTTCTGGGTCAACTACACCGAGGCTACATACCGCAACATCACCGTAAAGAGCGGCGATCAGACCGTATTCAGCGGCACTCCCAAGGATGTGCAGATACCTGAGGTGGCTCCGGAATGGACCGCGTTCGGTGAGGGCAAGTACCGTCTTGTCAAGGACGATGCCGTGAACATGCGTTACTCACAGGAGATTACCGCCGGCAAGAAGGCCGAGGCCGGCATGGCACAGGGCCCGCAGAACATAATTGTACGTGAAAAGTACGTTGGCTCCATTTATGCCAAGGGCAAGGGCGAACTGATTGTGGGACTCCGTAATGAGAAAGGTGAGTTCGTGGCCCGTCAGTCACTGGGCAAGATAAACAGTAAGGAGTGGAAGAAATATGATTTTACCCTGGAACCTCAAGTTAGCGGTGACGGTGATTTTGCAATCGTTGTCAAAAACGGCACCGTGCAGGTAGATATGGCTACATTATCAACCCAGACCGGTAAGGACCTGGGCGGTTTCCGTCCTGACATACTGCAGGCCGTTAAGGAACTGCACCCAACCTGCCTGCGCTGGCCGGGTGGCGGTTACGTTGCCCAGTATGACTGGCAGTGGGGTATCGGCCCTCAGGAGAACCGTGAACGCTGGGCGCACTGGATGTGGATGGATTATGACCAGAACTGCTTTGGTACCGATGAATTCATACGTTTTTGCCGTGAGGTGAACACCGAGCCGGTTATCGTGGTGAGCGTCAGGTTTGAGCGTCCGGCCGATGAATACGACCAAATCCTGCAGAACGCCGTGAACTGGGTGCGTTACTGCAACGCCCCCGCAACTGATGAGTGGGGTGCCAAGCGTGCCGCCAACGGACACCCCGAGCCCTATAA
The DNA here is from genome assembly GCA_002309915.1 of Bacteroidales bacterium UBA1179. Taxonomy (GTDB): domain Bacteria; phylum Bacteroidota; class Bacteroidia; order Bacteroidales; family Bacteroidaceae; genus Colenecus. The sequence continues at coordinate 44,283 of DBYT01000031.1, forward strand.
CGTCAAGTTCTGGGAGATTGACAACGAGATGTGGGAGATGGGTATTGACCGATATGAAAAGTGTGTGCGTGATTTCAGCACCGCCATGCGCGAGGTTGACCCGTCAATCAAGATCATTGCCTGCGGCGGATTCGGCGAGGACGAGCAGTTCATAAAGCGCAGCGGCAACTACTTTGACTACCTGAGCCTGCACCACTATGAGCAGCAGGGCGGTTACGCTACCGGTCCCGTGCGTCTGGGTCAGCAGTATGACCGATACGCACAGATGATTGCAGCCGGTCCCAATCCCAACATCAAACTGTTCATATCAGAGTGGAACCTGAACAGCATCGACTGGCGCACCGGTCTGTTTGCAGGCGGATTCCTGAACATGTGTGAGGCCCGTGACGTGGTTGCCATGGGTGCCGCAGCTCTCTTTATACGCCGTACCGATGCCCCGGATTGGAACAACGCGTTCATCAACTTTGACTACAAGGACCTGTTCAAGGCTCCCAACTGCCAGGTGACCGAGCTCTGGTATGACCATTTCAGCAAGTACCGCCTGGCATACAGCGGCGAGACCGGCAATGTGAGCGTAAGCACCACCATGTCAGAGAACGGTGCCGATGTGATAGTAAAGGTTGTGAACCCCACTGATGAGCCCGCCACCCTGCGCATCAAGGGCGATTGGGAAGACATCGGCAGCACAGAATTCGAGTACTATGCCCCTGGTTCCCTGACCGTAGCCAACAGCATGGAGAACAAGAACGCAGTGGCTCTGAAGAAATCCACCGCATCCACCGATGGAAACGACGTAATCCTGTCCGTTCCAGCCTTATCGGCCGGTGTGCTGACCATAAACAAGAAATAATCGTTACTTTTGTAAATCGGACTATAAAAAAATAAGGATATGAAGAGATTCTTTTTGATGTTGCTGAGTGCAGCGTTTGTTATGAGCTTGAATGCTCAGGAGACTTATACTAAAAACCGCGTGGTTGAGGACGGCGGTACAGGTCCTTACAAGGCAATAATGGTTGAGGAGCCCAGTCTGGAGGCACATACCATATTCCGTCCGGAAGATCTGAGCAAGTTCAGCAAGAAGAACCCTCTGCCCATCCTGGTTTGGGGTAACGGCGCCTGCACCAACTCACCCTGGGAGCATCAGAATTTCCTGAGTGAGATTGCATCACACGGATTCCTGGTAGTAGCAATAGGTTACTGGCCGGCCGAGGGCGAGCGTTACCGCGGCGCACAGTCCAAATCAGAGCAGCAGATTGAGGGACTTGACTGGGCAATAGCTCAGAATGCCGATAAGAACAGCCCCTATTACAATAAGCTGGACGTTAAGAACATAGCTGCTGCCGGTATGTCATGCGGCGGTCTGCAGACTCTGGTCAATGCGGCCGATACAAGACTCAAGGCAATCATGATATGTAACAGCGGATCATTCATAGATCCGTCAGGGGCCGTTCCCGGTATGCCGATGCCCGCCAAGGAGGACCTCAAGAAGATTCACACTCCGGTGATGTATCTGCTGGGTGGTCCCACCGACATAGCATATGAGAACGGCATGGATGACTTCAAGCAGATTGACCATGTTCCTGCTGTTGCAGTTAACTATCCCGTAGGTCACGGCGGCACATACGGCCAGCCTCACGGAGGTGAGTTCTCAATTGCAGCCCTGGCTTGGCTCAATTGGCAGCTCAAGGGCGACAAGGAGGCAAGGAAGATGCTCGTGGGCAGCCCCAGCGGACTGGAGCAGCGCCCCGACTGGACTGTAGAGAGGAAAAATATTGGTAAATGAATATACTGGTAACAGGTGGCGCCGGTTTTATCGGCTCACACACAATTATTGAACTTTACAAGGCAGGTCATACTGCTGTAGTGGTTGATAATCTGAGTAACTCCAACCCGGAGAGTCTGAGACGTGTGTCCAGGATTCTGGGCGGAGTGGAGATTCCGTTCCATAAGGTCGATATCCGCGACCGTAAGGGACTGGACAGTGTGCTGGAGCAGTACAAGTTTGACGCCTGCATACATTTTGCCGGACTCAAGGCCGTGGGCGAGTCAGTAAGCAAGCCCATTGAGTATTATGAGAACAACATCAGCGGCACTCTGGTGCTGGTTGAGGCCATGCGCGACCACGGCGTAAAGAACATAATCTTTTCATCGAGCGCCACCGTTTACGGCAACCCGCAGATAATCCCCATCACCGAGGAGTGCCCCAAAGGTGTCTGCACCAACCCCTATGGCTGGACCAAGAGCATGCTGGAGCAGGTGTTGACCGATATGCAATATGCCGATAAGGAGTGGAACGTAGTGCTGCTGCGCTACTTCAACCCCATTGGCGCTCATCCCAGCGGTCTGATAGGCGAGAACCCCAACGGCATACCCAACAACCTGATGCCTTACGTGACACAGGTGGCGGTTGGAAAACGCGATGAATTGGGCGTTTTCGGCAATGACTACGATACCCCCGATGGCACAGGCGTGCGTGATTACATTCATGTGGTGGATCTGGCACGCGGACATGTGTGCGCGCTCAAGGCCATTGAGCGTAAGTGCGGCTTGGGACTTTACAACCTTGGTACCGGTCACGGTTACTCGGTGCTGGATGTGGTCAAGGCATTTGAGAGAGTTAACGGAGTCAAGGTTCCGTACAGCATCAAGCCCCGCCGTCCGGGCGATAT
>DBYT01000031.1:46968-57303 GCA_002309915.1 Bacteroidales bacterium UBA1179
GAGCGGGAGTTGGGCTGGAAGGCTGAGTTCGGACTGGACGAGATGGTACGTGACAGTTGGAACTGGCAGAAGAAAAACCCTAACGGGTTTTGAATTGAGAATTGAGAATTGAGAATTGAAAATTGATGAAGTGTGAGGATATTTTCCGAGAGACTTACAGAAAGGACCCTGAGGATGTGGCGTTCTGCCCGTACCGCATATGCCCGATAGGTGCTCATGTGGATCATCAGTTGGGCCGAATCACAGGCCTTGCAATTGACCGTGGCATATACTTAGCCTACAGTCCGAAACAGAACGGAGTGATAGAACTCCAGTCGCTTCAGTTTGATAAGCGTGCGCAGTTCCATATCCGTGAGATTGCCGATGTCAAGCAGAATGACTGGGCCGATTATCTGCGCGGTGTGACCATCGCCCTGGCTCAGCGTTATACCCTTTCCACCGGACTTTGCGGTGTGATTGAGGGTACGCTTCCCATTGGCGGTCTGTCATCATCGGCCGCCGTATGTCTGGTGTTCCTGTCGGCCCTGTGCAAGGTAAACAATATACAGCTTTCCGCCCTTGAGATGATTACCATCGCAATGGCGTCCGAGAATAACTACGTGGGCGTAAGCAGCGGTAAGTTGGACCAGAGTTGCGAGATGTACTCCAAGAAGGACCATCTGCTGTATCTGGATACCAAGGACGACACATATGAACTTATTCCTACCAAACCTTCGATGAAACCGTATGAGATAGCAATCTTCTTCAGCGGTGTGGAGCGCACTCTGGCAGGCAGCAAGTTCAATATGAGGGTCGATGAGTGCCGCAGTGCCGCATATGCCCTGCTTGCCTATGCAGGTATGGAGTACGGCAAGTTTGGCGAGACCTATTTCCGCATGGTTCCGCGCGATGTGTACGATACATACAAGGACCGCCTGCCCGATAACTGGCGCAAGCGTGCCGAGCACTGGTACACTGAGCAGGAGCGCGTTATAGCCGGAGCCGAAGCCTGGCGCAAGGGTGATATTGAGGAGTACGGCCGCCTGAGTTTCCAGTCGGGCAATTCATCAATCTACAACTGGGAGACCGGCTCACCTGAACTCAAGACTCTGTACGATATCATGACCCGCACCGGAGGTATCTACGGAGGCCGGTTCAGCGGCGCCGGATTCAAGGGATGCTGCATGGCGCTGATTGATCCCGCTTACCGCGAGAGCATCATTGACAAGGTTTCAAAGGAGTACCTCAAGGCGTTCCCTGCACTTGAGGGCAAATATATGGCAACCATCTGCCACTCGGCCGACGGTCTGAAACTATGAAGTGCCTGATACTTGCAGCGGGCTATGCAACCAGGTTGTATCCGCTTACCGAGAATTTCCCCAAGCCGCTTCTTAAAGTTGGTGACAAGACTATCCTTGACTGGCTCATCGATGATATTGAGGGTGCGGGATTGGTCGATGAATACGTGGTTATTTCAAACCACAAGTTCGCTCATCATTTTGACGAGTGGGCATCGGCCAAGACAGTTAAGATTACTGTTGTTGATGACGGGACCAGTACAAACGAGACCCGTCTGGGTGCTGTGCGTGACATACAGTTTGCTATTGACAAGCTGCAGTTGGACGATGACATGCTGGTTATAGCCGGTGACAACGTGCTGGATTTCAGCCTGCAGAAGTTTGTCCGTTACGCTCACTCCAAGCAGACATCCTGCATAATGCGTTACTTTGAGCCCGATGCCGCTAAACTGGTAAAGTGTGGAATAGTTGAGGTTGACTCTGATGACAGAATCCTGGGAATGGAGGAGAAACCAGCCCAGCCTAAATCAAACTGGTGCTGCCCGCCGTTCTACTTCTATACCAAGGCCGATGCCCGACTGGTGCCCGCAGGCATAGCAGCCGGTTGCGGAACCGATGCCCCCGGCAGTTATATTGCCTGGCTCTGCACCCAGGTTCCCGTCTACGCAATGGAGATGCCCGGCCGCCGCTACGACATAGGCAACCTGGAGTCTTACCACAAAGTTTGTGAAGAATATAAAGGTATAAAATGAGACTGACTACACCCGTTGAAATCAAACCGCTGGAGGGGAGGCTGACCTACAAGGACAGCATCCTGTTTGTGGGCTCGTGCTTTGCCGATGAGATAGGGCGCCGATGCACGGAGCGTTATTTTGATACGCGGGTGAATCCGTTCGGAGTGCTGTTCAACCCCTGCTCAATATCAGATTGTCTGGGACTGCTTGAGGGTTACGGAATCAATGCAGAGCAGTGCAGTTTCATTCCCGACGATGTGATTGAAACCAGCGGTGGATTCTGCTCTTTCCATCATCACGGCAGCATGGCGCGCCCCACGGCCCAGGAGTTCCTGGATAACGCCAACAAGGTATTGGCCGATGCATCCGACTTCTATTACCGCGAGGGTTGGGTGGTGGTTACTCTGGGTACGGCATTCATTTATACCGATAAGGAGTCGGGTAATGTGGTGGCCAACTGTCACAAGCTGCCGGCCGACCGTTTTGAGCGCACCATGATAAGTGCCGATCAGGTTTACGATGCCTTGAGCCAGTATGTGGCTGCGCGTCCACAAAGACAGTGGATATTCACGGTAAGTCCCGTGCGTCACCTCTCCGATGGCCTGCATGCCAACACCCTGAGTAAGGCCACACTGCATCTGGGTATAGAGAAACTGGTTAACCGATACCCCAACGCTCATTATTTCCCGGCATTTGAGATTCTGATGGACGAACTCCGTGACTACCGTTTCTATGCCGATGACATGATGCACCCGTCGGCCCAGGCTGCCGATTACATTTTTGAGCGTTTTATGGATTTTGTTTTGGCCGATTCGGACCGCCCTCTGCTCTCTGAAGCGGAGAAGGTGCGCTCCATGATGCAGCACCGTCTGCTGAACCCCGAAACAGAGCAGTCACGCGCCTTTGAAGCCCGCCGACAGGCCTCTCTGGCATCATTCCTGGATAAAATACGTAAGATCAACAATAGCCATTAAGGCACTTGAGGTTCTTGAAAAAGATTACTATCATCCTGGCAATAATATCCGCTCACCTGTTTCCTGCTTTCGCCCAGCGGGAAACGGGTGAGTTGAATGTTTTATTGGACAGTGTCGATATCACGGCATCAAGGAACGCTCAGTCTGTACGCACCATGTCGGACGGTAGTGTCCGGCTCAATCTGGACATGCTTGACAAACTGCCCAAGATAATGGGTAATGCAGATCCCATAAGCTATTCCAGAATGCTTCCGGGCGTTCAGACATCGGGCGAGTACAACGGCGGATTACATATAAACGGCAGTGAGAACTCGCACAACACGATATCGGTGCTTGATGTGCCCCTGTTCAATGTAAACCATCTGCTGGGTTTCTTTTCGACGTTCATACCCACACACTACAGTTCCATGTCGCTGTACAAGACTCCCCAATCGGCCGGTGCTCCCAACCGTCTGGGCGGAGAGTTGCTGTTCGTACCTGACTCCGAAGGGGACGGAAGGGTATCGGGCGATATAACTACCGGTCTTATTTCATCACAGGGAACGGTCAAGGTGCCCATAGGCAAAAAGTCCCTTTTGACCGCATCATTGAGGGACTCGTACATCAACCTTTTATATTCTTCATGGCTGGATGCGGACGGATCGGCCCTGAATTACTCGTTCTATGACTGGAACCTGACATGGACCTATAAGCCCAACGACTGCAATACTATCCTGGCCGATGCATACAAGGGGCAGGATAAGGCCAGTGTCTCTGAATCGGGATTCGGTTCCGTTATGGGAGGCCGATGGGGAAATGATGCGGAGGCTCTTCACTGGATACATGACGGGCTGAACGGATTCCGCATGAAACATACCCTGTTCCATTCATCGTACGGCAATGACTTTAAAGGTCACTTTGAGGATATGGGTCTGAGCCTGCCTTCGGGCGTGGAGGACTTTGGATACAAGGGTGCTCTGGGCTGGAGGGGTTTGAGTATAGGAGCCGATGCCCAATACTACAGGATGACACTTCAATCGCCGGTGGTAACGGGTACCTATAATGAAACGGAGATGGCTGTTGTCACAAAGACATCGGGCGAGTATGCCGTTTACGCTGATTACAACTGGAACGTCCTGGACAATCTGAATGTAAAGATGGGTCTGCGTGGCAGCATGTTCCAAAACGGCGGTGATCAGTTCCAAGCGCTGGATCCGTCGGTTGGTTTGGTCTATTTCGGCAAGGGTGAGAGATGGAACGTGTCACTCAACGTCTCACAGCGTAACCAGTATCTGTTCCAGACCGGACTGACCGGAAGCGGACTGCCCACTGAGTTCTGGATGCCGGCCGATGCCGATTTCCGCCCTCAGTCCATGCGCGGTGTTACGTTTTCCGGTATGGTGAACCTCTTAGACGGCCGGTATACCGTGAATTCATCGGTCTATTACAAGAAGTTGTACAATCAGGTCGAATACTACGGATCGATGATTGATTTCCTGACATCGGACTATGACATTCGTGACCATCTGATACGCGGTGACGGATTCAACTACGGTCTGGATCTGATGATCTCCAAAAACACCGGCCGTTTGACCGGATGGATGGGATACAGTTTCGGCCGTGCGCTGAGACGTTTTGACAGGGAGGGAATGGACGGTCTGTATCCGGCCAGCCATGAGCGTGTCCATGAACTGGATATGGTGGCTGTCTACAAGACAGGCAAACGCTGGGAGCCCTCACTGAACGTCGTGGTGGCAAGCGGAACACCTTTTACCGCTCCGGAGTATTTCTATATGCTCAATCGCAATATCTTTATAAAGTACGGAGATTTTAACGGCAAACATATGAACCGTTATATGAGGATGGACCTTTCAGTCAATTATGACCTTAAGGTAAGGAATTCCGGGTTTATAAAGTCACACGGCCTGAATCTGAGCATCTATAATGCCTTATGCCGGGCCAATGACCTTGGCTACAGGCTCAAGATCTACAAGGACAGGTTCTATTATAACCATGTCACTTTCATGAAATGGGCGTTGCCCTCAATCAGTTATTACTGCAGGTTCTGAGTTATGAGAGTTTTCCGTTTACATATCATTTTGACTGTCTTCCTGGCTGCAATGATGCTGTCATGTGAGGATGATTTCCTGCCCCAGGATCAGGATGTGATCATTGTGGAGGGATGGATAGATGAAGGCGGTTTCCCGGTCGTGATAGTGACCCGTTCGCTTCCGGTCAGACTCAGGGATGATGCCGTTCAGTTGGAGGATCTTTCTGATTATGTAGTGAAACTGGCCAGAGTTACCGTGAGTGACGGAGTGAACAGCGTGATCCTGACGGGTCATAGGGACAGCCGATACGTCCCCGGATATGTCTACACGTCGAGTTACCTTCGCGGTGAGGCCGGTAAGACATATACACTCACTGTCAGGTCCGGCGGTCGGTCCGTAACAGCTGAAACCACTATACCTCAATATTCCCCTACGGTAGACAGCGTGGTGTGCCGTCATGCGCCGTCAGATACATCCATGTGTGAGGTTACTGCATATGTGAGACGTCACAGCGGCACTGATGAATACTTCAAGTCTTTTTATCAGGAGGGGGCCGGTCAGGTGCAGTACCTGTCATCTTTCCTGGGAGTGGTTGACGGCAGTCTTACCGATTCCTTGTTCACCATGCCTGTCATCAAGGGTGTATCGGACTATAATAAGGATGACGATTCCAGGTTTTTTGCCAATGACACTCTGGTAAGGCTCAAGATATCCGCGATGGATGATATCAGTTATGAGATATGGCGCAGCTATGAGGACAACAACAGGTTTAGAAGCATGTTCCTGTCATCATCCGTACGGGATGTAGCTACAAATATCGAAGGGGGCCGAGGCTACTGGTGCGGCTTCAATTCATTCTTTATTGATTTCAAGGCTGCCCCCGGCACTTATCCCGGCAATAACCTGTGATGTGTCATCGGCTATAAAGTCGGCAATTGTGAGTTCGTGACGGGGGCGGAATCCCCAGCTTACGGCTATGACGGGTATCCCGGCGTTGCGGGCGGTCTGGATATCGGTCCCGGAATCACCTACCATTACGGTGTGGGCGCGGTCCGTTCCGGCCTTGTCCATTATGTATTCAACCAGTGCGGCATCGGGCTTAAGAGGATAGAGGGGGCTGTTTCCCATCACTGCCACAAAGTCCGTATCCGGAAAGAACTTCTGTATCAGTTTCTCGGCTCCTGCCTGGATCTTGTTTGATGCAACCGCCAGTTTGTAACCCTGTGCGGAAAGGGTGCTTATGAGCTCCGGGACTCCCGGATATGGCTTGGTATGAACATCTATGTGGTCAGCGTAATAATTGAGGAATTCAGCAAGCATGCTGTCTACGAAAGCATCATCGGCCGCAAGTTCCCCGGGCAGTGCGCGCATAATGAGTTTGCGCATTCCGTTACCCACCATCAGCGTGTATTCATCGATGGTATGCTGCGGCAGGTCATGTGCAGCAAGAGTGTGGTTTACACCCGCTGCCAGATCGGCAATGGTATTGAGCAGCGTGCCGTCCAAATCAAAAATCACCAGTTTGTTCATATCGGCCGCAAAGGTAATTGAAAATTGAGAATTGAGAATTGAGAATTGAAAATTGAAAATTGAAAATGAATGCTTATATTAGCGAACACTAACCTAATGTCAATTACTTATTAGCCTTACAAATATGAACAGGAACTTATTTCTTATGGGATTGGCGGCTATTCTGGCAGCCGCGTGTGACAAGGCGCCCCAAGAGGCTGCTGACCTTAAGCTGAATGACAAGGAGTATTTTGAGACGCAGGGTGTGAACGTCCTGGTTTTCAGCAACACTTTTTCCGGAGGATTCAACGATGAGAAGAACTCCGGAATAGAGATTATACATCATGGTGTACGTACCGTACAGGGTGGTGCAGTACGTTTAAGCAAGACCCCCGAGCAGTGGGACCTGGTGCCTGCTTCACCCTCACGTACAGTTGACTCAATCAACAACTCGATTGAGGTGACCATGCGTTATGCCGATTATGACTTTGACTCACACGTGGTTGTTACCGCCAAGGGCAAGGCCGTCGAGATTGCGGTATATCTGGACAAACCCGTACCCGAATTCCTGGCCGGAAAGGCCGGTTTCAACCTGGAGTTCCTGCCCTCACAGTACTGGGGCAAGACCTATCTGATGGACGGACGTCCCAACCGATTCCCGCGCTATGCTGTCAGCCAGACACAGGCTGTCTCCAATGACGAGAAACCCCGCCAGTTCAAGGGATTCCGCACATATGATGACCGCGGTACCGGCCAGTTCGTGGATCCGCTGCCTCTTGAGACAGGTCACTCCATCCTGATTGCTCCCGATGCACCCGAACGCATGATCAAGATTGACTCTGAAGATGCTATGCTGGAGCTGTATGACGGACGTATGCTGGCCCAGAACGGATGGTTCGTACTGCGCTCAGTCCTGCCCGCAGGCAAGACCGGTAAAGTGGTTACCTGGACGGTTGAGCCTCATGCCATACCCGGCTGGATAAGAGAGCCGAATATAGGCTTCTCGCAGGTGGGATACATCCCTTCGCAGCCCAAGGTGGCCGTTATAGAGCTTGACAAGACGGACACTCCTCTCAAGACCGCATCAATCTACAGGATAGAGGATGACGGCAGTGAGAAGTTGGCATACAAGGGCAACATAGACGTTTGGGGCATGTACTACAAGTACAACTACGTCAAGTTTGACTTTACCGATGTCAAGGATCCCGGTGTCTATTACATCCAGTACGGTGATTACAAGACCGGCAACTTTATCATTGACAACTCAGTCTATAACTGGATAACCGATGCCACCAGCGATGTATGGATTCCCATTCACATGAACCATATGACCGTGAACGAGGGCTACCGCATCTGGCACGGCGAGCCGTTCAAAGAGGGTTATCTGCAGGCTCCTCAGAGTGACCATTTTGACCTTCACTCACAGGGCGCCCAGACCAACACCAAATACAAGCCCTACGAACTCATTCCGGGCCTGAACGTGGGCGGTTACTTTGATGCAGGTGACTTTGATATCGAGACCGGATCAAACATCAGCGTGGTACAGAACATGGTTGCCGCCTGGGAACTGTTCCATCCCATGCGTGACGAGACATTCGTAAGTGAGGAGCAGCGTTATGTTGACCTGCACCGTCCCGACGGCAAACCTGACCTGCTGCAGTATATTGAGCACGGCGTACTGAACCTGCTGGCCCAGGCCGAGAACATCGGCTTCATGTCACAGACTCTGTCAAACTCAGTTCTTGACAACTACCATCATCTGGGTGATGCAGCCGCCATCACAGACGGTCTGCACTATGATCCCAGCCTTCCCAAGTATGTGAAATCGGCCGATGGCAAGCGCAGCGGTACTCCTGATGATATGTGGGCTTTCACCAACCGCAACCTCAACTCAGATATCAATGCGGCCAATATGTTCGCAGCCGCAAGCCGCGTACTCAAGGGTTATAACGACAATCTGTCGGCCCGATGCCTCAAGCAGTCCAAGCGTCTGCAGGAGGAGGCTACCAAGCTCATGAGCCAGCGTGGTGCAGGCATGCGCGGACGTCAGGGCGGTCAGAACTTTGGTGGCGGCAACCGCGGAGGTGGCGGCAATCTTGCCACCAACCTGCAGCTCTATATTGCAACCGGTGAGAAATCATATATTGAGCAGTTTGAGCAGCAGATATGGCAGGCTCTGGACCGTAACGTGAACAATACCATCCGTACTGCCATGGACGCTATACCTCATATGGATGCCGCTTACAAGGAGCGTCTGCGTCCTTATGTTGAGAAGTATAAGGAGTACCTGGAGCAGGTGACTGCCAACAACCCGTACGGTGTGCCCATTGGAGAGGGTAACTGGGCCGGCAGCGGTGCCGTTGTAACTTACGGAACCACCGCAACCTTTGCAAACCTCTATTTCCCGGATATCATTGACAAGAAATATGCATATAACGCCGCCGCATTCATGTTCGGATGCCACCCGTACCACAACTATTCACTGGTTGCCACGGTAGGTGCTGCCCGTCCCAAGCAGGTGTTCTACGGCAACAACCGCGCTGACTTCTCATTCATACCTGGTAACGTGGCTCCCGGACTGCTGTTCCGCAAGCCCGACCACTTTGAGAACTTTGATGATTGGCCATTCCTGTGGGGCCAGAACGAGGGTACTATAGCCGGCAACACCAGCTACTACATCTTTGGCGAGGCCTTCAAGCAGATGGCTAAGGATTAAAGCAGGAAAAAGAGTGCTACACCGATCATGCTGACCGTCACGCCCAGTATCTCTTTGAAGCGGATTTTCTGCTTGTCAAAGACTGCGGCGGGAATGAGTATCAGAACCGGAGTGAGCGCCATCAGTGTTGAGGCGATACCGGCATCGGTGTAACGCACAGCCATAAGTGAGAGCGATACTCCCACTACAGGACCGAACAGGCTCATGATGACTACGTAAAGCATTGCTTTGCGGTCACGTGCAGCCTGTTTGAGTTTTGGCAGGTCCTTACTCAAAGACATAAGAAGTATGAATCCGATGCTGCCGAATATGGCACGGATCATGGTCGATGCAAACGGCAGCATGGTCTCCATCATCTGCGGAACCTGAGCGGGCAGTGCGGCAGAGTAGTGCTCCAGACCGATTTTACTGAGCACAAGACCTACACCCTGACCTGCTCCGGCACCAATTCCCAAAAGGATACCTTTCAGCGGCAGTGAGAACTTTAAATAATGTTCTTTGTCGCGGCTCAGGATAGAAATGGCAATACCGCTCAGGGTAACAGCCATTGCCAGCGCAGTGCGCCATGAGAGCTGCTCACCCAGCAGAGCCCATCCGGCCAGTGCGGCCATGGGAGGTGCAAGGGTCATGAATAGCTGTCCGAAACGTGCACCTATTGAAACGTAGCAGTTGAACAGGCACCAGTCACCGAACACGTAACCCACTATGGCCGACAGTGCCAGCCAGAACCAGGTTTTGGAATCGGCATATATGGGATAGGGATGACCGATGGTTACCCAAAGGAAAAGAGCCAGCAGGAAGGTTGAGAGTGTCAGCCTGGCAACGTTGGCAGACATTGCACCAATACGGTGGCTTGCTTTGTCGGAATAAATGGCGGTTACTGTCCAGAGTACCGCAACAATCAATGAAATAATTTGGCCAATGTGGTTCATGAACTTTAAAAAATGAAAGAGGCGCTTTTGCGTCTCTTCTTTTTTGTGGTGCCACCGGGAATCGAACCAGGGACACAAGGATTTTCAGTCCTTTGCTCTACCAACTGAGCTATGACACCAGAAACATTTGTCTCAAATGCGGGTGCAAAGATACGCACTTTTT
>DBYT01000130.1 GCA_002309915.1 Bacteroidales bacterium UBA1179
TATTCGGTATATCATCCGGAGATGCACATCACCATAGCCGGTAGTTTGAGCAAGAGTGATTCTGATTCGGAAGGACGTATCTACAACAACGCGACCAACTGGTATGATACCAAACTGGGTGCTGATTATCTGACGTCAAAGAGTATATTTGACCCCTGCCCGCCTGGTTGGAGACTGCCTCCCGACAACTGTATGGGTACACCATCAGGAACGGTGAGTTCTACGGTAAACATGGTACTCAGTAAAACGTTACCCAACGGAGCCGTGATATACTATCCTTGTCAGGGTTCATACTTTAATGGAATATGGAGTAGTTCTGTCCAATTCTATACGGATATCAAGGATTTCTCCGGACTTTGGGCAAACAGAAGATATTCCGCTGCTAATGGTTATCGGAGTAGTGGCGGTTCCTATGACAAGTGTCGTGCGTTGTCTGTCCGCTGTGTCTCCTACACCGAACCGTAACTGCTATGAGAAGGATTGCATATATACTGATGGTTTTGCTGATGGCCGTGGGCTGCCGCCGTGCGCAGGCTCCCTCTACAGTCAGTGTGCCTAAGGTGTATTACAAGGTTCCGGAGGCGCCCGCTATGCTGGCTGGACAGGAGCGGATTGATGATTTCTATTCCCGTAACTGGTGGCGCGATTTTGATTTTGCCGATACCGCTCAGGTGGCTCTCACAGATACTGCTTATATGGTGCGTCTGTTTGCCGATTGGGCTACGGTGCTGGAGCGGGTTCCGCGTGAAACCGGTACCGAGTGCGTGGAGCAGGTGATGGATCGGGCATCGGCCTCAGAAAATACGTTCGGTATGTTCGTGATGGCCGCCCGTGAGGTTTTGGCCGATCCTAACTCGCAGTGGCGTGATGATGAACTTTACATGCCGGTGCTGCGCGTACGTATTGCCAGTCCGTTTACCGATGAGGCTACCCGTGAGCGTCTGCGTTACCGCCTGGATATTCTCTCTCAGAACAGGATAGGGCATAAGGCCAGTAACATCCGATATACGCTGTTTGACGGGTTTGAGGGTACGCTTTACGGGATTAAGGCGGAGTTTACGCTTGTGTTCATCAATAACCCGGGTTGCGAGATGTGCCGTACGGTGAGGGAGGAGATATGTGCATCGGCCCTGCTTTCCCGGTATATTGCATCGGGTCGTCTCAAGGTGCTTGCCATCTATCCCGACCAGGACCTGGATGAGTGGCTCCGTTACCGCAGTGAGATGCCATCGGCCTGGATCAACGGCTACGACCGAGAGTGCGTTATGCGCTCTGAGGGTACCTATAACCTTACCGCCATCCCATCGCTCTACCTGCTGGACTCCGGCAAAACCGTCCTGGTCAAGGACGCCGTCTCCATCCCGCTCATCGAGTCCGCCCTTTCCCGCCAAAATGTTAACAACTAAAACTTTAGGTTAAAGTCCTGCACAATTGCAGAAATAGTGCGGGATTCTCTTGCTTTCCGGGTTCCGGAGACTTTTCTTTGCTGTGTCAACTAAAAGATTAGTTAGAACCGATGAAAGCCTTGACCGAAAAAGAACAGATGGTAATGAGCGTGCTCTGGGAGCACCGTCATTGCAGCGTCGATGATGTGGTTGGTTTCCTTCCAGATCCCAAGCCGGCCTATAATACAATACTTACGTTCCTGCGTATTCTTGAGAAGAAGGAATTCATATCGTATCAGGAAGAGGGACGCAAGCACATCTATTATCCTTTGATAGAGAAGGGGGAGTACACCCGATGGACGCTGACCGATATGAAGGACAAACTCTTTAATGGATCGGCCCGGTCAATGGTCAATACCTTTATTATGGAATCGGGCCTGAGTGACTCCGATGTACGTGAACTTATAGATATGTTGAACATGCTTGAAACCGCAAAGTCATGATTTACCTGGTTGTTTCCGCATTCTCACTGGCATTGATGCTGGTGGTTTACCGCCTGACTCTGAGCCGTACCACATTCCACGGCTTCAACCGCGGTGTGCTGTTGTGCTCACTTGCTCTTGCTGCGATAGTTCCGTTCGTTCATTTCCAGACGTTAAGCAGTAAGGCTGCCGCTCCCATCAGTTATATGATGAATGAGATAATGGTATATGCCGATGCTCCCGCGCAGATCGCTCCCGCACAGGCCGACAGCAGCATCAATTGGGCATCGGTCCTTACTCTGGTATATCTGGCAGGAGTGATCATATGCATGCTCAGGGTCGCCATAGGCGTGTTGAACTCGGAAATCCTGTGCCACCGCCGTTCCAGAACACTGTCTGACGGCTCACATCTGGTAATTACAGACCGCAACTATGCACCTTTCAGCTGGCGTAAATACATAGTGATTTCAAGAAAGGACTATGAGGCAAACGGATCGATGATAATAACCCATGAGCAGGCTCATGTCAGGCATCATCACTCCTTTGACCTGATACTTGCCCAGTTGTTCTGCGCATTCCAGTGGTTCAATCCGGCTGCGTGGATGCTCAAGCGCAGCCTCATGGAGGTTCATGAGTTTGAGGCCGATGCCTCCGTACTGGAGCATGGCTTTGATGAGCGCCGATATCAGATTTGTCTTGTCCGTGCTGCACTGCAGGGCAGTTTTGCGACAACCACAAATAATTTCGCTAATTGTTCAACCAAAAAAAGAATCTTAATGATGAACAGACATTCTACAAATCCTTGGGCGCGCTTAAGAGTATTGCTCATGTTGCCGGCAGTGGCACTGTCCGTTATATTGGCATCCGCTTGCAAGCAGGATGCAACTGAAGAAACCAATCTGCAGGATAACGCTGAAACAGTCAATCCTAAAGATGTTGTATACATAGAGATGGAACCGGAGGAAACACTTGATGATGTTTTCATGGTAGTGGAGGAAATGCCTGAATTCCCCGGTGGAACTATGGCTCTCCTGGAGTATCTGAGAAGTAATATAAAATATCCCAAGGAGTGCAGGGATAATAATATCCAGGGTCGTGTGCTTGTATCAATCATCGTCGGAAAGGACGGTAAGATAACCAATCCCGAAATTGTACAGGGCGTTGACCCGGCTCTTGATGCAGAAGCAATAAAAGTGGTGGCTGCCATGCCCGAATGGAAACCCGGAACTCAGAACGGAGAGAAGGTTCGTGTACAGTATACCATCCCTATTAACTTCAGACTTAATAAAGAGACCGAAGAGGAATAATCACTCTCCCTGTTTGCAATAGTACTGTCCCTTTCCGATTGTAGCTTTGCCAAAATTGATTGCGTTCTTGGGACAGCGGTGATAACAGCTCATGCAGTTGGTGCAATGACCGTTCCACTTGGGGCGGTCATTCTCTATTGTGATGTTCTGCAGGGGGCAGCTCTTGGCGCATATTCCGCAACCTATACAGGCGTCCGATACACGGAACTTGCGGTCGGTTATGAGCAGGCCGTAAAAAAGCGGCTTGAGTATGTTTGATTTGAGGAATGTCTTGCTGCCGCGCAACCGGTCAAAATTGCCTTTTGTACGCTGTTTTATAAGGCCGATGACCTCACTGAGGCTCTCTTTGGTGCCGTCAATCTTGCGCTTGGCGTTCTCCGGGGTGTCCAGACTGAAACCGGGCAGGTTGATGTAGGTCTCGGGCATCTGGAATGAGAAGAATGCGTCCAACTGCAATCCCTGTTTGCTGAGGTCCTTGCAGAGATGCTCATACGTAAGACCGGTCTGATCGCCACAGGTGCAGGCTGCGAATATATAGGATGGTTTGCCTTTGATGCTGACCGTGCGCAGGAACTCCGATACCAGCTTGGGTACTGACCATGAATACACGGGAAAGACTATTCCCAGTGCCTCATCGGGGCCGAATTCCAAAGCCGTTCCCTGGCGGGCGGCCTCGGGGATGAATATCATGCTGTCATCACCGAGTTCCTT
>DBYT01000055.1:0-173 GCA_002309915.1 Bacteroidales bacterium UBA1179
GATAAGGACCTCACCGTAACTGCCTTCCGCAGATTCACCCTGAAGTCTGAATAATTCAAGATTTCTCCATACTAAAAAAGAGGTTCTCGTAACGGGAACCTCTTTTTTTATCCTTTTGTTTGTGTGTAACCAAGCGAGAGCAGCTTGGCCTTGAGCTTTTCGCGGAAATCGCC
>DBYT01000055.1:226-8555 GCA_002309915.1 Bacteroidales bacterium UBA1179
GTGCGGGCAAGCGCGTCCATATCGGCCTGAGGTCCTGTAAATCCGCTTATAACGGTAACTGTCTTGCCGCCTCGGCCGTTCTTTTCCATTCTGAGGCGCAGTTTCTGCTGCTGGGGAGGCAGAAGTTCCTGCTCCGGCTCATCATCGGTCTCGTAGTTGAAATCAGGATTGGTTGAGTACATGACTCCCAGCCTGTCTTTCCAATCATTATCTTTCTTTCCCATAACGGCAGTAAAATTACTAACTTTGTGCCAATTAAAAGGCCAATTATGAAAATCATCTGCGTTGGAATGAACTACTCCAGGCACAATAAAGAACTGGGGGAAACGTTATTAACTCCGGACAGTCCGGTCATTTTCATGAAGCCGGACTCTGCGATCCTGAGGAACCGCCGTCCGTTTTTCCTGCCTGACCATCTGGGTAGGGTGGATTACGAGACGGAACTTGTGGTGAGGATAAACCGTCTGGGCAAGAGCATCAGCGCCAGGTTTGCTGACCGCTACATAGATGCAGTTACCCTGGGCATTGATTTCACGGCACGTGATATGCAGAATGAATTCCGCAGTAAGGGCCTGCCGTGGGAACTCTGCAAGGGATTTGATCAGTCGGCGGTAGTGGGTGACTGGATTCCGAAGGATAAGATAGGATACTTGCAGAATCTGCATTTCCGTCTGGATATTGACGGTAACACCGTTCAGGAGGGTCATACGGCCGATATGATATTTCCGGTTGCAAGGATAATAGAGTATGTGAGCGGCTTCTGCACCCTCAAGACAGGTGACCTGATATTCACCGGAACTCCGGTAGGAGTGGGCCCGGTGAGCATAGGACAGCATCTGCAGGGATTCCTTGAGGATAAGAACGTTTTGGATTTTCATATTAGATAGACTTGAACAGAAAGTCGGCCTTAATTCTGATATTGCTTCTGTGCGCGGGCGCAGGTCTGCGTGCGCAAAGGTCCGGTTTTGTGGATGTTGATTGGACATCCATGAAGTCTGATTCCGTACGCCCCTGGAGCGGTTTCGGAATGGCACTTGAAGGCAATTGGCAGGATTCGGTCTATGCGGCAACGATAGAGTATCCGGAACTCTCAAAGATCAGTGAGTCTGATCTGGGGCGATGGAACCTCAAGGCCGATGACATACCGCAGTGGCCTCATGTGGAGGCATCGGTAGGCGTATCACGTGGCAGCGCAACCCTTGATGCCGGATTCATGCCCGTCATAAAGCGTGACGGCGGCTATTACGCAATTCTGTCATACAAAGCCTCTGTAAGCGCCCGTCCGGCAGCACGCAGGGCGCCTGTGTCGTCACAGGACCGATACACCCGCAGTTCGGTGCTCTCAGAGGGTAAATGGGTTAAGATAAGGATTGCCGGATCTGGCATCTACAAATTGTCATACAGCTATCTGCGTTCATTGGGTTTCAGTGACCCGTCCAAGGTCCGTCTGTTCGGATACGGCGGTGCAGTACTGCCCGAGACAAACCTTCAGGATCTGACTGATGACGTGCCGGAGCAGTCCATGTGGAGAGGAGACGGCTATATGCTGTTCTACGGCCAGGGCCCCGTCAGCTGGAAAAAGACGGATGATGGCTATCAGCATGAGGTCAATACATACTCAGACTGGGGTTACTATTTCCTGACTGACCGTACAGACTCCGTGACGGCGTCATTCACTCTGTTGGAGGCCGATACCATTCCGGGTGATACGGTCGATACGTACCCGGACTTTACGGTTTATGATCCTGATGAGTTCAGCTGGTACCGTTCAGGCAGACGAATGTTTGAAAGATATGACTATGCCGGCGGAGATACCAGGACATACGGTTTTGACCTGACCGGTCTGGCCAGTGACAGTGTGGGCGTGAAGGTGGCGTTCTCGGCTTCATCGACCAAGGCCACTAAAGTGACTGTAAGCGTCAACGACTCGGAGACTGGAGTTCTTACGATAGGTGCCCGCGGTTCGTCCGAATCGGCGGTGGTAAATGAGAAGTCTTTTGTGAGCCGCGGACAGTTCACTGAACATAGCAAGGTGAGTCTGGTGCATGAAAGAGCGTCGGGCGCGTCGGGACATCTGGATTATATCCGTCTTAATTTCATCCGCCGCCTGGCTTTGTACGGTTCAAGTACCGTTTTCCGTGTTGACAGGGAACTTCATGATATAAGTTTCAGTGTATCAGGTACAAACGCCGATGTCCAGATATGGAAAATCTCACCTGACGGAACCTGCGGCATCATACCTTCGGTCTATTCTGACGGAGTTACGGTCACCATGGGAGCGTCATATACTCCCGATGACGTGCTTGTGGCAGTGAATGTAAAAGGCGCTTTCCCGGAGCCTGAGAAGGCCGGTGTGGTGAGTAACCAGAACCTGCATGCTCTTGAGGCAGTGGATATGGTGATAGTGGTTCCTGCATCCGGCAAGCTGAACCTTGCTGCTGAGAGTCTGGCCGCAGCGCATCGCGCTATAGACAGCCTGTCGGTTCAGGTGGTACGTGCCGATATGATTTACAACGAGTTTTCATCCGGCACTCCCGATGCTACCGCCATACGCCGTTTCATGAAGATGCTTTATGACCGCAGTGATGCGTCATCGGCCCCCAGATATCTGCTTCTGATGGGTAACGGAGCATGGGACAACCGCATGCATGTATCGGACTGGGAGGGAGAGAATCCGGACGATTATCTGCTCTGCTATGAGTCTTACGAGTCATTGAGCCATACCGAATCATATGTCATGGAGGATTACTTCGGACTGCTGGATGACACCGAGGGCAAGTCCCTGCTGACAGAGAAGGTCGATCTGGGAATAGGCCGTTTGCCTTTCACCACATCGGCGCAGGCAAGGGCAAAGGTTGACAGGATTATTGAATATATGCAGGGCCGATACTCAGGCATTTGGTCCAACAGGATACTTGTGCTGGGCGATGACGGCGATAACAACACCCATATGAGGGACGCCGACCTGGTGGCGGATATTTACGAGAGTGCGAATCCCTCCATCGATGTCCGTAAGATATACTGGGACGCATTCCAGATGGAGGTGACATCATCATTCAACGGCTATCCTTCAATCCGTAAACTGTTGTTTGAGCAGTTTGATGAGGGTGCACTCATAGTCAATTACTCAGGACACGGCAGCACCGAGGATCTGTCACATGAACTGGTCATGAACAAAGCCGATATGAAAGACCTCAGATCCAAACGTCTGCCTTTCTGGATAACGGCCTCATGTGATATCGCTCCATTTGACTCACCGCTTGAGAGCATGGGGCTTAATCTGGTATGCAATACTGAAGGCGGTGCCATAGGTATGCTTTCCACCACCAGAACCGTATACGCTACTCTGAACGGCTGCATTAACCGCAGTTTCAGCCGATATGTCCTGTCACATTCTGATGACGGTCGTCTGAACAGTCTGGGAGATGCGCTCCGACTGGCCAAGAATGAACTGGTGACATCGGGAGTAGGCGAGAATGACCGTACGGAGAACAAGATACACTATGTGCTTCTGGGCGATCCCGCATTGCGTCTGGCAGTTGCACAACTCACTGCCGTAGTGGATCAGTTCAATGAGTCGGATACTACCGTGACGGGTGCAGCCAAGGCCGGATCAGTGGTTACGGTAAGCGGTCATATAGAGTGTAACGGCGAGCGTGTGACTGATTACAGAGGCCTGCTTTCCAGTACCGTCTATGACAACGAGCGTATCATTACCTGCCGTGACAATCTTATGTCGGCCGATGAACCCTTCAAGTTCAGATACCGTGACCGCGTGCTTTATTCCGGAACAGACTCTGTAAGGAACGGTGAGTTCACTTTCAGCTTCCCCGTTCCTTTGGATATAAACTACTCCAATCAGAACGGTAGGATACTGCTTTATGCCAACGGTAATGACGGACGTAATGCCAACGGCGTTTATGAGAACTTTACAGTAGGAGGAACGGCCGACGGTCTATCGGTGGATTCTATAGGTCCGCAGATAAACCTCTATCTGAATACTCCCACATTCCAATACGGCGGCAGCGTGAATGCCACCCCGATGCTTGTAGTCGAACTCAGTGACAGCTCGGGACTGAACACGTCAGGTAACGGTCTGGGACATGACATACTGCTTGTGATTGACAACAATCCCAACTGGACATGGGTGCTGAACGGTAACTTTGAGCAGACCGCAGGTGACTACACCAGCGGAAGGGTGATGTTCACCATCCCTGAACTGCCCGAGGGCAAGCATGAACTGATGCTCCGTGCTTGGGATGTCATGAACAACTCTACAACCGTTTATCTGGGATTCAAGGTTGTCAGTGACCTCAAGCCCAAGTTCTCGATTGACGTCACGGCCAGTCCGGCACGCGAGAGTACCGCTTTTGTGATAACGCATGACCGTCCCGGACAGAACGCCAGCGTGACCATCCAGGTTTCAAGTTCTGACGGTATGCTGCAGTGGGCTTCCACCATAAGGGATGATTCGGGCTCCGGCGTGACTGTGGTAGACTGGAATCTGCACGGCAACTCCGGTCACAGGATGCAACCCGGTCTCTACATAGTGAGAGCGATAGTGGGAACTGACGGAGGCGGCAGTGCATCGGCCTCCTGTAAACTGGTCATAGTGGGGCGGTGATACAATAAAAGCCCGTATTTGCAGTTAATATTATGATGAAAAGAAATAGAGTTACAAGAGTTATAATATCAGCAGTCGGACTGGTACTCACAGTACAGCCCCTGCATGCCCAGAAAGAGATATTCAACCCTGTCTATACAGGCGTGACATCCCTCTCAATCGCACCTGATTCCCGCGCGGGAGCGATGGGTGACGTAGGTGTAGCCACCGATCCGTACATGGATATAAACAACCAGTACTGGAACCCTTCGAAATATCCGTTTACAAACAGTCAGGCAGGTATCTCGCTCTGCTATACCCCGTGGCTCAGGAAACTGGTAAGTGACATTGACCTGGCCAATCTGACCGGATACTACAAGCTTGATGACTACTCGGCATTGAGTGGATCACTGACCTATTTCTCACTTGGTGAGGTGTTCGTTTCAACCGATGGCGGTCAGTCAATAAGCAATTTCGCCATCCATCCTTATGAGATGGCCATTGACTTTGACTACTCCCGCAAGCTGTCAGAGAACTTCTCGGCAGCAGTCGGCATGCGTTTTATCTACTCGGATTTGCAGTACAATTATGATGATGACGTATTCCCCGGCAAGGCATTTTCGGCCGATATCTCCATGTTCTATCAGAACTACATAGGTGTGGGCCGCCGTGACTGCCTCCTGGGCCTGGGACTCAACGCATCTAATATAGGTAGCAAGATATCATATGACGGAGGCCAGACCAACGAGTTCATACCCACCAACCTGCGTTTGGGTGTATCGCTCACCGTGCCTATTGATGAGTTCAACTCATTCTCCATAAGTGCCGATGCCAACAAGCTGATGGTTCCCACCAAGCCTACTTTCCGTCAGTTTCTGGATGAGGTCGATCCCGAAGCAGATGCCAGGGATGCCGCAACCATTCAGAAATATACGTCAGATTACGCACAGTGGGTAGCCGGCACCGGTTATAACGAGCTGTCACCCATGGCAGGTATATTCAAGTCATTCAGCGATGCTCCCGGCGGTTTTGAAGAGGAGATTCGTGAGATATACTGGGGCGTAGGTGCCGAGTACAATTACAATGACCAGTTCTTTCTGCGCGGTGGTTACCACTATGAGAATGAGTTCAAGGGTAACCGCAAGTATTTCACCGTAGGTGCAGGTTTTCATATGAACGTATTCTCACTGGATGCCGCCTATCTGATTTCGACTGCTCAGAGCAATCCTCTGGACCAGACATTACGTTTCACCCTGTCGTTTGATATGGACGGCATAAAGCAGATAATGGGAAGATGACAAACATTCGTGTAGGATACGGATTTGACGTTCACCGTCTTGTTGAGGGCAGGGACCTCTGGATTGGCGGAATTAAGATTGAGCATACTCTTGGCCTGCTGGGTCATTCTGATGCCGATGTGCTTATCCACGCCATTTGCGATGCCCTGCTGGGTGCCGCAACCCTGCGTGACATCGGTTACAACTTCCCTGATACTGACATGCAGTACAAGGATATTGACAGCAAGATACTGCTTAAACGTACTGTCGATCTGCTTGCCTCCAAGGGCTGGCAGGTTGTAAACATTGATGCCACCGTATGCGCCGAGCGTCCCAAGCTCAATCCGCATATCCCCGATATGCAGCGTGTCATGGCTCAGGTCATGGGCGTTGATCCCGACCAGGTATCAATCAAGGCGACTACGACCGAGAAACTGGGCTTTACCGGCCGCGAAGAGGGAATCTCCGCTCACGCCGTAGCTCTTATCGAAAAGATTTAAAGATAGAGTTTAAGATATGCAATGGTCCTGGCAACTGACACCGGGACCATTTCGTTTATAGGTTCTCCTGCCTGAATCTTACTGCGGATGTCAGTAGATGACACATCCACCAACGGACAGTTGAGTTCAGTTACTCCCTGTGGTATATCCTTTATTTCAAAACCACTACGCGGATAGACTATTATGCGGTAGTTACTCAGAATGAAGTCCGATTCGCGCCAGTTGTCAAACTTGACCCAGTTGTCGGCGCCGATGGTGAGGATGAATTCACGGTCGGGATAATCGGCGCTTATGTGACGTAGTGTGTTGGCGGTGTATGAAGGTTTGGGAAGGTTGAACTCATAGTCCGATGCTTCAATGCCATGGATATCCTTCACCGCATCTCTAACCATGTTGTAGCGCAGGCGGTCATCAAGCAGCACCTGATCCTTTTTCCAGGGATTGCAGGGGGTGATGAGCATCCATACCTCATCGGCCAGACCTTGCTCCAAGACGCTGCGGGCAATAGTCAGGTGACCATTGTGAAGGGGGTTGAATGTTCCCCCGAACAATGCTGTCCTGATGGGCTTAGACATTAAGGAAAGACTTGATTGTGGAGAGTGCTTTCATCTGAGCCTCCTCAAGCTTGTCATTGACAATAACAACATCAAACTTGGGGGCGAAAGTGAGTTCGTAACTGGCCTTGGCAACACGCTTTGCAATCATCTCGTCACTGTCGGTGCCACGGTTCTTCAGACGGCGCTCCAGTTCCTCAATCGAAGGCGGCTGGATAAACATTGAGAGAGCCTGCTCTCCGTAGTATTTCTTTATGTTGCAGCCACCTACCACGTCAACGTCGAACACTACGTTCATGCCCTCATTCAAACGTTTCTCGACCTGCTCCTTAAGGGTACCGTAGAAACAGCCTGAATAGACCTCCTCATACTCCAGAAACTCATCATTTGCAATGCGGGCGCGGAACTCATCGGCTGTAAGGAAAAAATACTCCACACCGTTCTTTTCTGTGCCACGCGGGGCACGGCTGGTGGCCGATATGGAGAACACCATCTTGAGTTCGGGATGCAGCAGCAGCCACTGGACGATGGTTGACTTACCGGAGCCCGACGGGGCAGAGAATATAAGACATTTTCCGCGCATAATCACATTACGTTGAGTACCTGTTCCTTGATCTGCTCCAACTCATCCTTCATGCGGACCACAATGTTCTGCATTTCGGCCTGGTTGCTCTTGCTGCCCAGGGTGTTGATTTCACGTCCCATCTCCTGAGCGATGAATCCGAGTTTCTTGCCCTGTCCGTGACCCTCCTCAAGAGTCTTGATGAAGTAGTCCAGATGGTTTGAAAGACGCTGTTTCTCCTCGCTTATATCCAGTTTCTCAATGTAGAATATCATCTCCTGCTCAAAGCGGTTCTCATCATAGTTCTTGCCCACGGCATCAATCATGGATGCGCGCATACGCTCCTTGATTTTGGAAACGCGTTCCTTTTCATACGGTTCTACGGATGCCAGGAGTTCGGAAATGTTATGAATTTTCTCACGGAACTTCTTCTCCAAGGGTACGCCCTCAGCCTTGCGGTACTCCACAAGAGCTGCGATTGCATTGTCAACGGCTTTTGATACGGATACCCACTCCTCGTCGCTTACCTCCTCCTGCTGGTTGCTGCTTACAACCTCAGGCATACGCAGAACGGTTGTGATTATATCCTCGGGAACCTTATAATCAGTCTGGGCTGCTATGGCTTCAATCTGCTGCAGGTAGTTGTTGAATGCGGCAGCGTTGATGGTCTGTGCACCGGTATTGTTCGATGCATCGACATAAAGTGCAAAATCAACCTTTCCGCGCTCCAGAGCTGCTGTGATGCGTGAGCGTATGTCAAGCTCCTTGTCACGATAGGCGGGGATAATCTTTGTGGATATATCCATGGCCTTACTGTTGAGCGACTTGATTTC
>DBYT01000092.1:0-149 GCA_002309915.1 Bacteroidales bacterium UBA1179
ACACGCGATATGACCGAGGCTGAGGTTAAGGGTCAGTATGAGCTGGAGACGGGTAACGTGATTGTGGATGAGATTCTGAACATCCGCAAGATCAACCCCGACCACACTCCCGCCGTGCTGGTTAAGAACCACGGTCCGTTCTCATGGGG
>DBYT01000092.1:156-5739 GCA_002309915.1 Bacteroidales bacterium UBA1179
GTGAATCCGGGTCTGACGATGAATCCGCTTCTCATTGAGAAGCACTACAGCCGCAAGCATGGCCCCAACGCCTACTACGGCCAGAAGAAAAAGTAACACTCTAAAAAAGGATATTATGTTTGATAATTTTGAAATATGGTGGGTTACCGGTGCACAGCTCCTTTACGGAGGCGATGCAGTAGTTGCAGTGGACGGTCACTCAAAGGAGATGGTTGAAGGTCTGAACAAGAGCGGCAACATCCCCGTCAAGATAGTATATAAAGGTACTGCCAACAGCAGCAACGAGGTTGAGGCTGTAATGAAGGCTGCCAACAATGACAGCAAGTGCATAGGTATCATCACCTGGATGCACACATTCAGCCCCGCCAAGATGTGGATTAAGGGTCTGCAGGCTCTTGAGAAACCTCTGCTCCACTTCCACACACAGTACAACACCGATATTCCTTGGGATACCATCGATATGGACTTTATGAACCTGAACCAGAGCGCTCACGGCGATATCGAGTTCGGTCACATATGCACCCGTATGCGTGTAGCCCGTAAGGTTGTTGTAGGCCACTGGAAGAGCGTTGAAGCCCAGAAGCAGATTGCAGTTTGGGCTCGCGCCGCTGCCGGCCGTGCCGATGCACACAACGTACGCTGCCTTATGTTCGGTATGAACATGAACAACGTGGCCGTTACTGACGGTGACCGCGTTGAGTTCGAGCAGCGCATGGGTTACCATGTAGACTACTACCCCGTATCATCACTGATGGATTACTTCAAGAAGGTTACCGACGCCGAGGCTGACGCCCTGGTTGAGGAGTACAAGAAGCTCTACACCATCAAGATTGATGAGAGCGGTGAGAAGGTATACTGGGAGAAGGTTAAGAACGCAGCCAAGGCTGAGATCGCCCTGCGTCGCGTGCTTAAGGATGAGAACGCTACCGCTTTCACCACCAACTTTGACGACCTGGGTGATGCCGATATCGACGCCCCTGATTTCTGCGGATTCGACCAGATTCCGGGCCTGGCATCACAGCGTCTGATGCAGGAGGGTTACGGTTTCGGTGCTGAGGGTGACTGGAAGACTGCCTGCCTGCAGCGTACTCTCTGGGTTATGAATCAGGGTATGCCCAAGGGCTGCTCATTCCTGGAGGATTACACCCTGAACTTTGCCGCCGACTGCACATCAAGCCTTCAGAGCCACATGCTGGAGATCTGCCCGCTGATTGCTACCGGCAAGCCCAAGCTGGAGGTTCACTTCCTGGGTATAGGTATCCGCAAGCAGCAGACCGCACGTCTGGTGTTCACTTCCAAGACCGGCCGCGGTATCAAGGCAACCGTTGTTGACCTGGGTAACCGTTTCCGTCTCATCACCAGCGAGGTTGAGTGCATCGAGCCCAAACCAATGCCAAAACTGCCTGTTGCATCGGCCCTGTGGGTTCCGCAGCCCACATTTCGAGATTGGCGCAGGCGCATGGATACTGGCAGGTGGTACACACCACAGTGCTTTCTCATACGATATCACTGCCGAGTATTGGGAGGACTTTGCCGAGATGTGCGGTATAGAGTACATCGGTATCGACAAGAACACCACCATTAGCGGTTTCAAGCAGCAGCTTCGTAACAACGAGGTTTATTACATGCTCAACAAAGCACTCAAGTAATTATGGCATACGATCCCAAATCAGTTATTGAAAAAGGACAGGCCATTCTCGGTATCGAGTTTGGTTCAACCCGTATCAAGGCTGTGCTCATAGATCCTGAATACAAGCCGATTGCCCAGGGTAGTCATACCTGGGAGAATCAGCTTGTTAACGGGCTGTGGACATACAGCGTCGAGAGCATCTGGTTCGGACTGCAGGACTGCTACTCAGACCTGCGCAAGAACGTGCTCAAGCAGTATGAGGTTGAAATCGAGAACCTTGCCGCAATAGGTATCAGTGCTATGATGCACGGTTACATGCCTTTTGACAAGAACGGCAACATACTGGTTCCGTTCCGCACATGGCGTAACACCAACACAGCCAAGGCAGCCGCCGAGCTGTCTGACCTGTTCGTGTTCAACGTTCCTCTGCGTTGGAGCATCTCTCACCTGTATCAGGCTATTCTTGACAACGAGCCGCACGTAAAGGATATCGATTTCCTGACCACTCTGGCAGGTTTCATCCATTGGCAGCTCACCGGCAAGAGAGTACTTGGCGTAGGTGATGCATCGGGTATGATTCCCGTTGATCCCGCTACCAAGAGCTACAACGCCACCATGGTGGAGAAGTTCGACAAGCTGATTGCAGGCAAGGGTTATCCCTGGAAGCTGCTTGACATCCTGCCCGAGTCACTTGACGCAGGTCAGGACGCAGGCGTGCTCACCGAGGCCGGCGCCCGCAAACTGGATATCACCGGTCATCTGAAACCGGGTGCTCCCATCTGTCCTCCCGAGGGCGATGCAGGCACCGGAATGGTGGCTACCAACGCCGTTCGTCCGCGCACCGGTAACGTATCGGCCGGTACATCATCATTCTCAATGATCGTGCTTGAGAAGGATCTCAAGAAGCCTCATGAGGTGATTGATATCGTAACTACACCTGACGGCAGCCCCGTGGCTATGGTTCACTGCAACAACTGCACCAGTGACCTGAACGCATGGGTCAACCTGTTCAAGGAATTCGAGGAGATTATGGGTATTCCCGTTGATATGGGACAGCTCTTTACCAACCTGTTCAATGTCGCACTGAAGGGTAATCCCGACTGCGGCGGCATTATGAGCTACAACTATGTATCGGGTGAGCCTGTTACCGGTTTTGCCGACGGCCGTCCGCTGTTTGTACGCTCGGCTAATGACAAGTTCAACCTGGCCAACTTTATGCGCGCTATTATAAGCGGTGCTATAGGTGTGCTCAAGGTTGGTAACGATATCCTGTTCAATGAGGAGAAGATCAAGGTTGACCGCATTACCGGTCACGGCGGTCTGTTTACCACTCCGGGTGTTGGCCAGCGCATACTTGGTGCTGCCCTGAACTCTCCCATCTCCTGCATGAAGACTGCAGGCGAGGGCGGCCCGTGGGGTATGGCTATCCTGGCATCGTACCTTATCAACAACAAGAAGAAGCAGTCATTGGCTGAATTCCTTGATGATCAGGTATTTGCCGGCGATACGGGCACATCGGTTGCTCCTACCCCTGAGGATGTGGCAGGATTCAATGCCTACATTGAGAATTACAAGCAGTGCCTGCCTATTGAGGCTGCCGCTGTAGAGTATAAAAAGTAAGTGTTTTCCATTATGAAGAAATTATCCAAAGTTTTATTGGCTGTTGCTGCAGTAGCATGCTGCGTATCGGCCGGTGCTGCGAAGCCTAAGTTTCCGTTTGTTGACAGCGCACCCTTTGACACCATTATTGACGGTCAGAAGGTAGCTCTGTATACAATCCAGAAGGGTAAGGTAGCCGCACAGATCACCAACTATGGTGGATTTGTAGTAAGTCTGTTTTCACCCGACAAGAACGGCGAGTATGCCAATCTGGTGACTCACAACAACAACATCAAACAATACCTGACTTACAACATGGGTATGGTAGGTCCGGCCCTTGGCCGTTATGCCAACCGTATTGCCAACGGTAAGTTCACATTGGATGGCGTTGAGTATAACATCACAAAGAACAGCGGTCAGCACACCCTGCACGGTGGTGCAAAGGGTTTTGACCATACTGTATGGACTGTGCTTAAGGCCAAGAAGAACAAGTTGGTTATGATGTGTGTTCTGCCCGATGGTCTGGACGGATTCCCCGGCACCCTCACAACTATCCTGACCTACTCCATCACAAAGGACGGCGGTCTGCAGATAAGCTATGAGGCTACTACCGATAAGGCTACAGTAGTCAACCTGTCCAACCACACCTATTTCAATCTGGATGGCGCAGGCAACGGTGACATAATGGATCATGAGTTGTATATCAACGCTGCATTCATTACCGAGACTGACCGCAGCAACATTCCTACCGGCGACCTGGGTATGGTTGAGGGTTCGCCCTACGATTTCCAGAAGCCCGTACGTATTGGTGACCGTCAGTACTCACCCGCTCCTCCTCAGCCCGGACAGGGTGGCGGACGCGGTGGACGCGGTGGATTCGGTGGTTTCGGCCAGGTACCCGAGGGTATGGTCCGCAACTATGACAACAATTTCTGCCTCATCCATGAGCAGCAGGGTAAGGTTGAGAAGGTTGCCACTCTCTACTCTCCCAAGTCAGGCCGATTCATGGAGGTTTGGAACAACCATCCCGGACTTCAGGTCTATACCGGTGCCCGCACTGCTATCGCACTGGAGTCTCAGATGTATCCTGACTCACCTAATCACGAATACTTCCCCAGCACAACACTGCGCCCGGGTGAGAAGTATCAGCACACAGTAATCTACAAGCTCTCTGTCAAGTAATTCACTTGCCAAAGTGTCCCACAACAAGCCCCGCCACAATCGCTGTGACGGGGCTTGCTGTGTTACACACCCTCATCTGAGGCTCATGTCCCACACTCATCCGCGTCAGAACCTACTCTGACCGGGGTCGTTGTGAGACACTTTGGCGGGACTCATTTGAATACAAAGTCCAGCAGGGTGCAGATGGACTTGTCTTTTGTGTCCGATGAGAACGTGAAGTAGATTGCGTGCTTGCCGCTCAGTTCACCTATAGCGGGCAGTTTTACAGCGATCTCCGTGGGTCGCTGGGGCATATCCGCCTTGATTTGAATCTTGCCCAGTTCCTTGCCCTTCTGCGATGCCCAGGGACGGTCGGCCATTATGGTGATGGTGCCCTCCACGCCTTCCGGTATCAGGTTGAGCAGCAGGCTTACGTCATCACGGCCGCTTGTGGCGTCAAAGTTGAAGTACTTGTAACCTACAATCGATCCGTCGGTGTTGTTGACCACGGGGTTGGTGTTGTTGGTCAAATCATACGGCTTGTCAAACTTGCTGTCAGTTCCGTAGGCCGATGCCACATAAGATCCTGAGAACATGTTGTTGGGCCAGTCGTGTACTGCAGGAGTGGGTCCGGTGTACCAGCAGGCCAGACCGGCAGAGTGACGCTCCAGCGGATCAAGACCGCCAAGTGAGAATCCCTCAGAGTTGTATTCACCCTCCGATATCTCAACCTTGCCGCCGGGACCCGGAGTGACCTTAACGGTGATGGGAGCAACCATTGCCTGACGTGCGTACTCATCGGTTCCGGTCTGGCGGTGATAGAACACGTACCACTGACCGTTTATCTGGCATATTCCACCGTGGGTATTACCGTCAATGGTGGCCGATGCTATAGTCTCACCCTTCTCGTTTATCTCACGCGCACGGCCGTCGATAACGGTTCCGCCGTAGGTCCAGGGGCCTAAGGGATTGTCGCCGTAAGCGTATGCCAGCGTATAGTTGGATGAAGGCAGGCCAAACTCACCATCCAGTGTAAACCTGCTGTAAATGAATACGTACTTATCCTGAATCTTACGGATGGACGATGCCTCAAAGAACTTGAACTCTCCGTCCATGTATCGGCCGGGAACCATATCCTCCACGATTTGTGTTCCGGGTTTTACGGTTGCCATGGTGGCGGGGTCAAGTTCGGC
>DBYT01000092.1:5784-8167 GCA_002309915.1 Bacteroidales bacterium UBA1179
GGATCAAATGCCAGCACGCCGTCGGTCACGTTGGGGTTGTTCTTGCTCCAGTTGCAGACCTCAAACGGGCCGTCGGGGCGCTTGCTCTTGCAGACCATTCCGTTGCGGCCTCCTGCCTGGTTGTTGGGATAGAGGTAGTAGGTCTTGCTGCCGTCGGGGGCTGTGACAACTGTTACATCCGGAGCGTACAGGACATCGGCCACTCCAAGACGGCTCAGCGGATCGCCGTTTGCGTTCTTGTCAACCTTGAAGATTTCGCCGTCATAACGCCAATGTATAAGGTCATTCACAGAGGCTGACCATACCACCAACTCGCGTCCACAATAACCTGATATCATGCTGTCATGCGAACCATATATATAAACGCGGAACTGACCCGGATTGTCCGGATCCTCAAAAACATAAGGCTCTCCGTCGGGGATATGCTCCCAAAGCGGCAGATAAGGGTTTCCAACTGTCATAAGTTCTTTCTGCTGGTTATCGGCCTGTCCTGAACAGGATATCATCATGGCGGCACAGCAGGCTATTGCCATGCACATCCACGCTTTGTGCTGTCTCTTCATTTGGTTAGGGTTATCTGGTTTGAGGCATAAAGATAGACAAAAAAGCACTACCTTTACAGCCTATGAATAAAACAATTGCATTGCTATTTATCGGGCTCCTGTTGCTCCTTACCATTTACGTAGGCTGGCGTCTTTGGCGCCTCACTCCGGGTATGTGGGCCGTAAAAGCCGGAGTCCTTGCTGGGTTCCTGGCCTGGATGGCTCTCTTCTTTGTCAGTTTCATCAGGATAGAGAAACTGCAGATTGGGCTGGCCGCTATAGTATATAATGTAGGTAATCCGTGGCTCATATTCTTTCTGTATCTGCTGATTGGATTCCTGCTGGCCCGTCTTGCACAGATATGCCGATTGCTCCCGGCCGATTTCCTCAAGAACAGCCCGGAAGGGTTCTGCACAATAATAGGAGGTGTGGTGCTGCTCATGATCATAGGCGGTCTGCACTATCACCACAAGTACAGGGAGGAACTTACAATCACGACCGATAAACCGCTTGAAAAACCGCTCAAGGTGGTACTGATAAGTGACCTCCACCTGGGTTATCATAACCGTCGCGCCGAGTTGGCCCGATGGGTGGACATGATAAACGCTGAGAATCCCGACCTTATACTCACAGCAGGTGATATCGTTGACCGCAGTATCCGCCCGGTGTTTGAAGGTAATTATGCGCAGGAGTTCCATCGGCTCAAGGCTCCTGTATGGACCGTATTGGGCAATCATGACTATTACAGCAACGAGCCTCTGGTGGAGCAGTTCTTCAAAGACGCCGGCATTCGTCTGTTGCGGGACGAATCGGCACAGTTCAGAGACCTTACCGTTATTGGCCGTGATGACCGCACCAACCCGCACCGCAAACCGCTCAGCGCACTGACCGACAGCATCAGCGGATTCAGCATACTGCTTGACCATCAGCCCTACCATCTGGAGGAGGCCGAGCAGGCCGGAATAGACTTCCAGTTCAGCGGCCACACCCACCGCGGCCAGGTCTGGCCCATCTCATGGGTGACCGATGCCCTGTACGAGAAATCCTGGGGTCACCACCAGCGCGGCACCACCCGCTACTACATCACCTCCGGCATAGGAATCTGGGGCGCCCGCATCCGCATCGGCACCCGCTCTGAGTACCTTGTCCTGGACATCCGCCAAAGTGTCCCACAGCAACCCCGGTCAGAGTAGGTTCTGGCGCCGGTGAGTGTGGGACATGAGCCTCAGATGAGGGTGTGTAACACAGCAAGCCCCGTCACAGCGATTGTGGCGGGGCTTGTTGTGGGACACTTTGGCGAGAGGATCAGTGGACGGGGATGCTGTCCACGCGAGCCTGATGGCGACCTCCCTCGAAGGGGGTGTTCAGATACTCGTCCATGATCTTGCGGGCCATGTCGGTATCGATGAAACGGCCTGGCATTACCAGGACGTTGGCATCGTTGTGCTGACGGATAAGGTGGGCAATCTCGGGGATCCAGCAGAGTCCGGCGCGGATACCCTGATGCTTGTTCAGAGTCATGGAGATACCCTCTCCGCTGCCGCACATGGCTATACCCTTCTCTACCTCACCGTTCTCTATGCCGCGGGCCAGAGCGTGGCCGTAGTCGGCGTAGTTGCAACTGTCGGGAGTATAAGTGCCGTAGTCCTTGAACTCCAGCCCCTTCTCCTTCAAGTATTCTATCACAAACTGCTTAAGCGGGAAAGCAGCGTGGTCACTGGCTATTCCTATCATTACTTGAGCAATGACTTAACCTGATTGTAAACGTTCTCAGCGGTGAAACCGAGCTTCTCGTCGAGAACCTTATAAGGAGCTGAGAAACCGAATGAGCTGAGACCCCA
>DBYT01000092.1:8192-8431 GCA_002309915.1 Bacteroidales bacterium UBA1179
ACAGGCAGACCTGCAGTGAGACCGAATTTCTTCTTGTTACCGGGCAGGATGCTGCGCTGGTAAGCCTTGGACTGGCTGCGGAACAGACCCTCGGAAGGAACGCTTACGATGCGGCACTTGATACCGTCGGCGCGCAGAAGCTCGGCACCTGCAACCAGAGTAGAAACCTCTGAACCTGAAGCGAGCAGGATAACGTCGAAATCAGCATCTGAACCGGCAACGATGTAAGCACCCTTGGC
>DBYT01000092.1:8493-8807 GCA_002309915.1 Bacteroidales bacterium UBA1179
GGTGAAGTGGTATTCTCCATAGCAAGTTTCCAAGCCTGTGTGGTCTCGTCGCTGTCTGCGGGACGGAGAACCAGCATTGAGTTCTTGCCCTTGTGGGTCTTGAGCTTCTCCATGAGACGGATCTGTGCCTCCTGCTCAACGGGCTCATGTGTAGGACCATCCTCACCAACGCGGAATGCATCGTGAGTCCAGATGAACTTAACGGGGAGTTCCATGAGAGCAGCCATACGTACGGCGGGTTTCATGTAGTCTGAGAATACAAAGAAAGTACCGCAAGCGGGGATAACGCCACCGTGCAGAGCCATACCGATGCA
>DBYT01000092.1:8819-12501 GCA_002309915.1 Bacteroidales bacterium UBA1179
GCACCGCTGAAGTCACCCTTAACCATATTGGTGGTATATTTGAGGAAACCATCGGTCTTATCTGAGTTGCTCAGGTCAGCACTTGCGCAGATCATGTTGGGAACCTGCTGTGCGAGCTGGCTCAGAACTGCAGCTGATGCTGAACGTGTGGCGTCATCGGCCTTCTGCTCAACCTTGCTCCAGTCAACCTTGGGAGCCTTGCCGCTGAACCACTCCTTGAGGAGGGCAGCCTTCTCAGGATTTGCCTTCTCCCAGGCAGCCTTGCGGGCATACTTGGCATCCATGATCTTGCGGAGTTCCTTGGCACGGTCAGCATAGAGCTTCTTGACCTCGGGGAAAATCTGGAAAGGATTCTCGGGATCACCGCCCAGAGCCTTGATGGTGTTGATGTAAGCGTCGCCGCCCAGAGGAGCACCGTGAGTCTTGCAGTTACGCTCGTAGC
The DNA here is from genome assembly GCA_002309915.1 of Bacteroidales bacterium UBA1179. Lineage (GTDB taxonomy): Bacteria > Bacteroidota > Bacteroidia > Bacteroidales > Bacteroidaceae > Colenecus. The sequence continues at coordinate 9,262 of DBYT01000092.1, forward strand.
TGGTACCATCGGCCTTGAGGGCACCCTTACCCATGATGCACTTACCGATGATCAGGGTCGGTTTGCCGTTAGCGTTCTGAGCCATTGTCAGGGCTCCGCGGATCTGGTCAACGCAGTTACCGTTGATCTCATATACGTTCCAACCCCATGCGCGGTACTTGGCTGCTGTATCCTCGGCAGTTACGACCTTGCACTCGGTTGAAAGCTGGATGTCATTTGAATCATAGAACATGATGAGGTTGTCAAGACCAAGAGTACCTGCAATACGGCCGGCGCCCTGTGAGATCTCCTCCTGAATACCACCGTCAGAGATGTAAGCGTAGATCTTGTGATTCATTACCTCCTCGCCCAGTACGGCTGCAAGATGCTTCTCAGCAATGGCAGCACCTACTGCAAATACATGACCCTGACCAAGAGGACCAGAGGTGTTCTCGATGCCGCGTGCAACCTCGAGTTCGGGGTGACCGGTTACGGGTGAGCCCCACTGACGCAGAGTTGCAAGCTCCTCCATTGAGAACTTGCCGGTAAGAGCAAGCTGAGCATAAAGCATGGGAGCCATGTGGCCGGGATCCAGGAAGAAACGGTCACGACCCTCGAACTTCATGTTACGGGGATCATACTCCAGGAACTCGCTGAAAAGCACGTTAATGAAATCAGCACCACCCATGGCACCACCGGGGTGACCGGACTTAGCCTTCTCAACCATTGATGCAGCCAGAATACGGATATTGTCGGCTGCCTTCTTCATCAATTCTTTACTGTTCATTGTTATATTTGTTTAGTTTGAATTTGCTTTCTGATTTTGCGCAGTAGCTTGCAAATTTAGGCCTTTTTCCTTACTTTTGCAACATTAAAAATCATACTGACCTAAACAAATGAAGAAATCAATTATTATCAGCCTGGCATTGCTGCTTCCGCTGACACTGTGTGCAGAAATCACCAAGAAAGAAGACATCAACAAAGACAACCTCTACAAGTTCAGAGGAAGCATGTTGCAGTACGTTGATCCGGGAGTCACCTACTCAAAGGCACCTAAGGGATTCAAGCCTTTCTACCTGAGCCATTACGGCCGTCACGGTTCACGTTACCTGCTCAACACACCGCAATACAATGACCCCTATTCAATCCTTAAGGCGGCCGATGACAAAGGCGTTCTGACAGAATTCGGAAAGGACGTATTGAGACGTCTTGAGATAATGGCCAAGGATGCCGACGGACACCTGGGTGACCTGACATCGACTGGACAGGCCCAGCACCGCGGAATAGCCCGCCGTATGGTACGCAACTACCCGGAGATATTCAACAAGAAGACAACCATTGTGGCCCGTTCAACCACTTCACACCGTGTAATGGCCAGTATGACAGCCGCCATGATGGAATTCTCAAGCATACTGCCCCAGATGAAGATCGACTACAACTGCAGCGATTTTGACAGAGGTTACATGAACTCTGAGGACCGTGCCATCAACAGCGCCAAGAACAGCCGCGAGAGGAATGCCGCAGTCAACGCATTCAACGCAAAGCACAATAATCCCGAGCGTCTTATGTGCGCCCTCTTCACTGACACCACATTCATCACCCGCTATCCCAGAACATCTTCAAGTTCACGCGCCGGCATGGCAGGCGGAGGTCAGGAGACAACATCAACGACCGTAAGCACATCGGACCGTTCAGACGACCTGTACACCAAGATCTATGACATTGCCGCAAACATGGGCAGTCACGATTATCTGGGATTTGACCTGGATGACGTATTCACATTCGAGGAGTGGTATGACTGCTGGCTCCAGAACAACCTCTACTGGTACTCAGTTTCAGGTTACAACGACCTGACCCAGAACATAGTTCCTTACGGCCACGCAACACTGCTTCAGGATTTCCTGGACAAGGCCGATGCCGCTCTTGCAAGCGGAGCACCTGCCGCCAACCTGCGTTACGGACATGACACAGCCCTCTATCCCCTGCTCTGCCTCATGGAGGTAAACGACTGCGCTTACGCTCCCAAGGATATTGAGGACCTGGCCAACAAGTGGGTCAACTACGATATCGTTCACATGGGCAGTAACCTGCAGCTCATATTCTTCAAGAACAAGAAGGGCACAGTTCTGGTAAGAGCCCTGCTTGACGAGAAGGAGGCCAAACTGCCGGTTGAGTGCTATAAGGATGCCAAAGGCGTCGAGTATCCCTACTTCTACGAGTGGAACAAGCTTGAAAAGTACTACCGCGACATCCTTGCCAAGTGGACACGTATCAAAGCCGAACTGTAAGAGATAAGACCATGCAGAGATTAGCCATTGGCATAGACATAGGCGGCCAGTCCTCCAAGTGCGGAGTGGTGACACAGGACGGAACCATACTCTGCCAGAGTGTGGTCACGTCATTGATTGACAGTTTTGACGAGTATCTGGAACTGCTGGCCGGCACCGTAAAGGAACTTATACGCAAGACTGCCGACCGCGGCGTTGCTGTAGGAATAGGTATCGGAGCTCCAAATGCAAACCGTCTGGATGGCACGATCCGATACGCGCCCAATCTGAGATGGGCTCGTGGTGCCGACGGCAAACCCGGAGTAATATATCTGGCAGACCGGCTCAAAGAGGCAACCGGTCTTCACGTAAGGATAACCAACGATGCCAATGCCGCCGCACGCGGTGAGCACACCTACGGCACAGCAAAAGGTATCAATGATTTCATAATGCTCACCTTGGGAACAGGTGTAGGCAGCGGAATCATATCACATGGACGTCTGGTTTACGGACATGACGGTTTTGCCGGCGAACTGGGCCACGTATGCGTTGAGCCTAACGGGCGCCAGTGCAACTGCGGACTCAAAGGCTGCCTGGAGACATACGCAAGCGCCATGGGTGTAGCACGCACTGCACGCGAGTTCCTTGAGAAAGACTCAAGGGAGAGCCTGCTGCGCAAACTCGACCCCGAAAAGATATCATCAAAAGACATCTATGATGCCGCCGTCCAGGGTGACGCCATGGCAAAGGATATATTCGTATTCACCGGCCGGATTCTTGGCCGCGCCATGGGAGATTTTGTCAAATTCAGTTCCCCCCAGGCCATTGTGCTTTTTGGAGGTCTTACAAAATCACGCGAGTTCTTCCATGACGAGATGGTGCAGGCCATGAACGATAACCTGATGCAGGTCTGGAAAGGTCAGATCCAGATATTGTACTCCTCATTGAAGGAGTCCGATGCCGCCATCCTGGGAGCAAGTTCAATGGTTTGGTC
>DBYT01000107.1:0-3661 GCA_002309915.1 Bacteroidales bacterium UBA1179
AGTTCGTCGGTGGCATCGGCCTCCAAAAGGTTATAGAAGATGGCGCCTACCTTGTTTACAAGGCTGCCGGAGTATTCCAGAGCCTCGATGGTGTTCTGGAAGGTGGGGGCGTCGGGGTTGGCCACGATGGCGTCAATCTCCTGCTTGCCCTGGCGGAAAGCCTCCTGGAAGGCGGGCAGGTAGTCACTGTTCTTGATCTTGTCAAACTGAGGGGCACCGTACGGAAGCGGTGATTCTGTAAGTAACGGGTTCTGATGCATGTTACAAGCGGTTAGAAGTGTAGCGCAGAGGATACACCTGATGATTCTGTGATTCATACTTTTTTATTTTTATTGGGTGCGAAGTTACAAAATAATGCTACCTTTACCGAATTAAAGAGCATGATGTATATGAGAATTAGATTCCTATTATTTGTTTGCCTGCTTCCGGCATTTGTGTGGGGGCAGAACAGGAAGCCCATGGCCTCATGGTACGTTGACGGGAACAAGGAAAAGTCCGAGAACCGTTCCCATACTTCACTCGAAGCTATTGAACAGGGTTACAGTGTAATATACGCCACAAATGCAGTGGATTTGATCCTGACTTACCTGAACATGAACAAGACATCGGGCGGAATCATGGACAGTGACCGCCGCAAGACAGGTGTGAATTCAGCCTTATTGGCCGATGCCGCCAGCCACGTGCGTGTGGAGACGTGCAATGTCAAGTCACATTCTCCCCAGGCGGACGGTATCACTGCAAGCGGTGAAGGCACAAAAATAATCATTACAAAAGGCAGTGTCAGCACCGACAGGGCCGGATCTGTAGGTGTAAGCTCCATTCATGGGGCCGAGATTACCGTGCAGGAGACCGAGATGAGCACATATGACCATCAGAGCGCCGCATTCTACGCTCTTGACGGCGGCAAGCTGGATATAACAAGTGCAATGGGAAAATGCGGCGGACAGGGATCGCCTCTGTTCCATTCAAGCGGCATCATGACGGCAACCCAGTGCAGGATGACATCGGGCAAATGGACTATCGGTAACGTTGAGGACGGCAGTCTGGACCTGTCAAAGAATGTACTTAATGCGGGCGGCATATCCGGATTCCTGCTGTACAGTACACAGGACGATAATGACGTACACAGCGTGCTGAACCTGACCAAAAACTCCATATCGGTAGGTGAGGGCCCGTTGTTCCTGGTTACCAACAACAATGATGCGCAGATTACCGTCAGCGGCAACAGTTTCAAATGCAAAAGCCATGAACTGATTCAGGTAAAGGCCGATGACTGGGGCGTTAAGGGCTCTAACGGAGGTCACGCCACCCTGACGGTCAACAAGCAGTCGCTCAGCGGTGAATCGTTCGTGGACAGTATAAGTTCGCTTAACGTGGTGCTCAACAAGGGTGCCAGACTGAACGGCCGTATCAACCGTGAGGAGAACCGTTGCGCCAAGGTCAGTGTGCAGCTGAACGCCGGTTCCAAGTGGACCTCAAGGGGTACGTCATACATTACATCGATAACATTCTCACAGCCGCTTGAGAAGGGTCTCAAGCAGCTCAAGGGCAAGCATACCATCTATTATGACCCGTCCGATCCGGCCAACGCACAGTTGGAAGGCAAGGAGTACAAGACCGGCGGTGGCAAACTTTGTCCGTTAAAATGATGTTGATATGAGGAGATTCCTGTGTACTGTCCTGGCATTGATGCTGGTGCTGCCTATGGCGGCCGAGGAGAGGGAGATTGCGTTCGACAAACTTCCTGAGAAGGCTCAGAAGGTTGTGCAGAAGGCTTTTCCCGATGTCAAGGTCAAGAAGGTGAAGATGGAACGCAGGGCCAGCCTTATCCAGTATGAGGTAAAGATGACGGGAGGCGACAAGCTGCAGTTCTCAAAGGACGGCACGCTTACTGAATGTGAGTGCACCAAGGGGGCTGTGCCATCTGTCCTGATTCCGGCCAGGATAAAGGATTTCATGGCCCAGGAGTTTCCTGACAGGGAGATACGCCGCTTTGAACATGACAGCAAACTGTATGAGTTGCTGCTTGACAACGGCGATGAGCTGAGTTTCAACAGTTCATACAGACTGATAGATATAGACCGTGCAGTTGAACAGAAATGAGTAAGAAAGGTATAAGAAGGACCAAGTGGGTGTTGGCGTTGGCATGTGCCATCGCTCTGCTGAATTCATGTATCTTCAAGGATGAGAAGGATCATAAGATACATAGGACGGTGCTGGTATATATGTGCGCCGAAAACGGCCTCACATATACGGCAAACACCAATGTCTACTCCATGAACACGAGTATCGGCAACGGAATGGACAATTACAACCTGCTGGTGTATATGGACTGCAGGGGTATGGCGCCCGCACTTCTTCACGTACATAATTTCAAGATAGACACTATTGCCAAGTATCCGGAGAGAGATTCTGCCGATCCTGAAGTTATGCGTTCAGTGATTGACGAAGTGCTTCAGAACTGGAAGGCCGAGCATTACGGTCTGGTGCTTTGGAGTCACGGGACCGGCTGGCTCCCGGCAGATAAACTGCATTTTGTGGCTCCCAACATGGGATATGTGCCCCGCAGACGTGCTTTCGCAATGGAGGACAATCCCGGTCAGAAACCTGCGTATTCCTGCATGGAGTTGGACGAACTTACTGAGGCTATCCCTGACGATGTCTTTGACTTCATATTGTTCGACGCATGCTACATGGGTAACGTGGAGGTTGCATTCGCGTTGCGCAACAAGGCTGACCAGATTGTGTCATCGGCCTGTGAGATAGTTAGTTACGGTTTCCCGTATCATATAGTTACGCGTGACCTGCTGAACAACAACATGCTCAAGACATGCAATGAATTCTTTGACTACTATAACGGAATGAGCGGCTGGTGGAAGACGGCGGGTATATCGCTTGTGAATACTGCCGGTCTGGACAGTCTGGCGCGTTGTTTCCGTAAGATCATCAACGAATACGGTGACAAGGTTCCCGATATGAATGTGAAACGGATTCAGTGCTTTGACCGTTTTGACAACCACACGAGTTACGACCTGGAGAACTTCGTGGAGGCGATATGTGAAAACAATGACTACATGAATGAGTTCAGGCTCCAGTTGGAGGCTTGTGTACCATACAAGGTTTCAACTCCAACCTTATTCCCCGGCGACGCGGATCAGATAGCGATAAACTCATATTGCGGAATGAGCGTGTTTATTCCTCGTCCGGAGTATGAGGCATCGGGCCTTAATGAGGCTTACAGGCAGACGGAGTGGAGCGACTATACAGATTACAGATAAACAACTATTTATATGAGAAGAAACCTTTCAGTTATCGCCATTATAGCATTGGCTGTTTGCAGTTGCAAGGGCGATGTAACATTGTCACGTGACGTCAAAGGGTATGATGACCCTCTGATGAAAAATGAGAAAGAGATTACTGCCATTATCAAGAAGATGACCCTTGAGGAGAAGGTGGCTATGCTTCACGGTAAGCATATGTTCACCTCCGAGGGTGTGCCCGCTCAGGGTATTGCCGATATGGTTTATGCCGATGGTCCTTTTGGTATCCGTGAGGAGATGGAGCCCCATTCATGGAACTCACTTCATCTGACTACTGACTCTGCAACTTTCTTTCCCACAGGATCGGCCCTGGCTGCAACCTGGAGTGAGGAGATGGCATA
>DBYT01000107.1:3693-4283 GCA_002309915.1 Bacteroidales bacterium UBA1179
GGTAAGGACATGATTTTGGGTCCGGCTATCAACATACAGCGTATTCCCACAGGCGGACGTACTTACGAGTATCTGAGTGAGGATCCTTTCCTGAGTTCACGTCTGTCAGTTGAGTACACCAAGGGCGTGCAGGACAACGGCGTGGCTGTTTGCGTAAAGCATTTTGCGCTGAACAACCAGGAGACCAACCGCGGCAGCGTGAACGTGATTGTAAGTCCGCGTGCCATGCGTGAGATATATCTGCCGCCGTTTGAGGCATCGGTCGTTGAGGGTAACGCATTCGGTGTGATGTCGGCCTACAATAAGATTAACGGTTACTGGTGCGCCGAAAATTATGAGCTGCTGAATTCTATCCTGCGTCAGGACTGGGGTTTCAAGGGTATGGTTATTTCTGATTGGGGCGGCACTCACAGCACTGTCGAGTCTGTTGTTGCCGGTCTGAACGTGGAGATGCCCAACTCTCAGTATCTGGGCCAGGCTTTGCTGGATTCTGTTGCATCAGGTGCTGTTTCTGAGAAGGTTATTGATGAGCGTGTGCGTGAGATTCTGCGCGTGCGTATGGTTATCGACCCTGTTCCCGAGGATAAGGC
>DBYT01000032.1:0-656 GCA_002309915.1 Bacteroidales bacterium UBA1179
ATGACCTCGGTCAGATACTGCGGGTTAAGTGCCTTGAACTCATCCTGGCTGATTCCGCTGTAGTGAATGAGCTGTCCTATGTGCAGGTTGCGCTCAATGTGCATGGTGTCAGTCTGGGCGGGACGGGCCGATGTCATGGGGCATATGCCGTGTTCCTTGTAGAAACTCATGGCGTAGTTCACCGCGATGAATGCGGGCAGGTAACCGCGGGTCTCACGGGGCAGGTAAGGGTAGATGTCCCAGAAGTCACGCTTGCCGCCCGAACGGGTGATGGCTTTGGTTACGTTACCCGGTCCGCAGTTGTAGGCCGATATGGCCAGTGACCAGTCGCCGAACATATCATACAGGTCACGCAGATGGCGTGCTGCGGCATCCGATGCCTTGGCTATGTCATAACGGTCATCGACCAGGCTGTTCACCTGGAGACCGTACTTGTTACCCGTGCTGTAGATGAACTGCCACATTCCGGCAGCTCCCATGCGTGAGTAGGCCTTGGGCTTGAGTGCCGATTCCACTATGGGAAGGTACTTGAGTTCAATGGGAACGTCATATTTGATGAGCGCCTCCACGAACTTGTCCTCATAGATGGGCATCATGCCCAGGGCGTATGATATCACCTTGCGGTTACGTCCCATATAGGCGTCGATTGAACTGCG
>DBYT01000032.1:846-1377 GCA_002309915.1 Bacteroidales bacterium UBA1179
CGGGCACCACATCCTGAGCCTTCAAAATGGAGCAAAAGGCCAACAATAGTGCTGAAACCAAAGCCCGCTCGACCCGAAGGGGCGCTTTCACAAAGCGTAGCGACTGAAAGAACGCCAAAGTATATTTGTTCAGTTTCATNNATGGGAAGGTACTTGAGTTCAATGGGTACGTCATACTTGATGAGAGCCTCCACGAACTTATCCTCATAGATGGGCATCATACCCAGAGCGTATGATATCACCTTGCGGTTTCGGCCCATATAGGCGTCGATTGAACTGCGTGTAACGTAGTTGTAGGGCATCTCCACTATTGTAGGAAGGCTGCTCAGACGCTCCGCATAGACGGTGTCGCTGAACTTGGGGTTGACGGAGCCTTCAATGCAATCCTCATCATATGACAGATACTGTTTGGACAGCCACAGGTTCATCAGACTGTCCACGTCGAACTCCATGCTCTCCGGGAACTCCACAGTCAGTGAATCGGTGCATACGGCGCTGGTGGTGTCGGGCACCACATCCTGAGCCTTCAAA
>DBYT01000032.1:1417-8217 GCA_002309915.1 Bacteroidales bacterium UBA1179
GCCAAAGTATATTTGTTCAGTTTCATCAGAAATTAATAGCTAAAGAAAAACCCGCCGTAGGTGTTCCCCGGTGGTCCATCATAAAATTGGGTTCCACTCTCATGCTCAGGTCGGGCGAAATGTCAAAGTGTGACAGCTCGGCATCGACATATGCGTCAATGGCTGCGACTACGTACATTCCGGCAAATGCGAAAATACTCAGGTCGCGGTATCGGCGGTATTTGTTCTTGCGCTGCTTGAACACATCCTTGAGCCAGTCCTTCATGCTGGTGTCGATCTCGTAGTGAGGCGGAAGGAAATCTTCGTAACTTCTGGTGTTGTCATCATTGTCCATGATGTCCACATAGGCCCTCTGGTAGTCCATGTAGGTGGACTGGTTCCATGTCAGGGCGTAGATACATCCCACATAGCCTCCGTAGACAATAGGCAGTTTCCACAGTTTGCGGTTGTATATCTGTCCGCCTCCAGGAACCAGAAGCGAGAGCCAGACGGCAACACGGGGCTCGGGTTCCCAACCAGTGTTATTTCTCTTGTAGCGGTTTATCCTTTCCTGCTCTATATCCTTCCAGGTGACGCGTTTATGCTTTTGCTCCTGCTCCTGGACCTCATCATCTGACATTACCAGATCCGAATCATTCAGCTCATCGAAAGAGAGGTTCCTGACAAATTCCATCTCACGCTCCCATGTGGCGGTATCGTTGAGAGAACGGTAGATGCTGTCCATACGGGCAGTTCGCATGGAATCTATTGTGAATTCTGTGCCGCGGATTTCCTGTGACCGGACCGGAAGGGCGGTCATCACTGCCAACAGGGTAAGCAGTGCGGTTTTTATGAATCCGGACTGGAAGGTCATTTCTTGAGGCGGTCAAACATTTGCATCAGACGGGCCAGGTCATCGTCATCCTTGAATGATATGCTGATGTTTCCTGAACCCTTTGCACCAACTTTTACCTTGACGGGAGCACCCAGGAACTTGGAAAGCTGACGTCCCAGAGGAGCCAATTCATCGCTGCCGGCACTTTTTTTGGCCTTGGCGGGCTGATTCTCGTTGATCTGACGGGCCTTGTCCTCAACCATACGTACGGAATAGCCGTATTTGGTGAGTTCGTGGAACAGCTGCAGCTGTTTCATGGGGTCGTCAATGGCCAGAAGTGCACGGGCATGTCCCATATCAATCTGCTTGTTCTTGAGAGCCACCTGGATCTCGGCAGGCAGTTTGAGCAGACGTATGTAGTTGGCTATTGTAGCACGTTTCTTGCCTATGCGTGAACTGAGCTGCTCCTGGGTCATATCATAGACCTCAAGCAGGTTCTGGCAGGCCAGGGCTACTTCCATGGAGTTCAGGTCCTCACGCTGTATGTTCTCAATCAGCGCCATTGCCATGACGTTCTCGTCATCGGCCGTACGGATATATGCGGGGATGGTCTTGAGACCTGCTATGCCGGCTGCACGGAAACGGCGTTCACCGGCTATGATCTGATAGTCGTCATCGGCCATCTTGCGCAGGGTGATAGGCTGTATGATGCCTATCTCACGCAGTGACTCGGCCAGTTCTTCAAGGCTCTCGCGGTCAAAGTCGCGACGGGGCTGGTCGGGGTTGGCATGTATCTGCTCCAGGGGTATCTCACTGATTGATGATGATCCCTGTGTCTTTACGAGATCGGTCGATATAAGGGCGTCAAGGCCGCGGCCGAGAGCCATCTTTTTGGGAGGTGTCATTTCTTAGAGTTCTTTTTCAAAATTTCTTGTGCCAGGGCAAGGTAGTTCTTTGCACCCTTGGAATCGGCGTCATACAGGATAGCGGGCAGACCGTAGCTGGGAGCCTCGCTCAGTTTGACGTTACGGGCTATGATTGACTCGAACACCAGTTCCTGGAAATGTTTCTTGATCTCATCGTAGATCTGGTTGCTCAGACGCAGACGTGAGTCATACATGGTGAGCAGGAATCCCTCGATGTCAAGTGAGGGGTTGAGTTTTGTCTTGATTATGCGGATGGTATTGAGCAGCTTGCTGATACCCTCCAGGGCAAAGTACTCACACTGCACGGGTATGATGATGGAGTCTGCCGCAGTCAGCGAGTTTACGGTGATGAGACCCAGGGAGGGCGAGCAGTCAATCAGGATATAGTCATAGTCATCCTTGACCTTTGAGAGCATTTTCTTCATCACTGTCTCACGGCTCTCCATATTCATGAGTTCCAGTTCGGCACCCACCAGGTCTATGTGTGACGGAAGTACGTAGAGTCCGTCAATACATGCCTTGAGGATGGCATCTTTGGGGTTGTCACCATTTACCAGACACTCATACACGGTGCACTTGAGTGACTGGATGTCAATACCCAGTCCGGATGATGCGTTTGCCTGAGGATCGGCATCCACTACAAGGACTTTCTTCTCAAGAGTGGCGAGCGATGCGGCCAGATTGATGGTGGTTGTGGTTTTACCTACGCCACCCTTCTGATTAGCCAAAGCTATGATTTTTCCCATGCGTTTTAATTTTAGGGTGTGAAGTTAGTGTAAAAAACCGATATATGGGAAAAATATACTAAATTTGACATCTGCAAAACGACAGTAATGAAATACTATCTTGTAGCAGGAGAGGCATCGGGTGACCTTCATGCCTCCAATCTCATGAAAGCTTTGGCGCAGAATGATAAATCTGCGCAGTTCCGCTGTTTTGGGGGTGACATGATGGAGGCGGCTGGCGGAAAGTTGGTAAAACACTACCGTGAGCTTGCCTACATGGGCTTCTGGCCGGTCATAACCCATTTAGGTACCATACTTGGAGGTGCAAGCCTCTGCTTTAAGGATATCCGTGACTGGAACCCCGATGCGGTAATATTGGTCGATTACCCCGGATTCAATCTTTCAATAGCGAAAAAAGTACACAAACTGGGAATCCCGGTATACTACTATATCTCACCCAAGATCTGGGCCTGGAAAAGCTGGAGAATCAAGAACATCAGGCGTGATGTCGACGAGCTTTTCTCCATCCTTCCCTTTGAGGTTGAATATTTCCACCGTCACAGCTACAATATCAACTACGTAGGAAATCCCACGGTTGATGAGATAGAGGAGTATAAGGCTGACAAGACCCGCAAACCGGCATTGGAGAATGACGGCCGACGCGTTATAGCACTGCTTGCAGGCAGCCGCCGCCAGGAGATAACCCGCAACCTGCCCATCATGCTTGAGTCGATAAAAAATATTGACTGCATACGTCCTGTGCTGGCATGTGCCCCCGGCATAGAGCCGGAGTTCTATGACAGCATCATAGGAGAGGCCGATATCGAAAAGGTCTACGGAAACACATTCGGTGTGCTGGAATCGGCCTACGCGGCTCTGGTGACATCGGGCACCGCCACACTGGAGACCGCCCTTTTTGATGTACCCCAGGTAGTTTGTTACAAGGTCCCCGTAAGCTGGGCAGCCAGACTTATCAGGAAGTTCCTTATCAAGGTGCAGTTCGTGTCACTTGTCAATCTGGTATCGTTCTCGGAAGTGGTGCCTGAACTCATAGGCGGCGATATGAATGCGGCAAATGTTCATGAACATCTGCTGCCTCTGCTCTCTGATACGATAGAACGACGTATGCAACTGGAAGGCTACATCCAGATGAAAACCATCCTGGGCCCGGCCGGAGCACCCGACCGTGCGGCAAGTAAGATTGTAAGACTCTTAGAAGTAAAAGCCGACAAGGCTTAAGTAAACTGCCGTTGCGGGGATAGCCAGCAGCGCACTGTCAAAACGGTCCAGCATTCCGCCGTGTCCGGGCAGGATCTTTCCGGAATCCTTTATTCCCATCTCACGTTTCATGAGTGACTCTATCAGGTCACCCCATGTGCCGAACAGTACCACCACAAGGGCCATACCTATCCATACCCATACCGGCATGAAACTGTACCAGTCGGGCAGGAAATGATGGAGCAGGAACGCGGCAACCATTGTGAATACGGCACCTCCTATGGAACCCTCCCATGTCTTCTTGGGCGATATCCTCTCAAACAGCTTGTGCTTGCCTATGGTGCAGCCGGTGCAGTATGCGCCTACGTCATTACACCACAGGAATACGAACAGGGTGAGCGGAACTGCAGGACTGTAACCTGTTCCGGGTCCCTGGGCGTCAAATGCCAGCATTGATGTCAGTGCATAGGGCAATGCAATGTAGATGACGGGAAACAGAGTCTGTACCCAGTCGTTTATGGGACTCGGTTTCTGGAAATAGAGTTCACGTACCATTATCACTATAAGCGTGAATATGAACGGCAGGAACAGTACGGAGCTGCCGGGCATGACAGACAGGCCTACAATTGCTGCATAGAAAGTGAATGCGGCTATAGTGGCCCAGAGACGGCTGACATTGGCACCTTTGTACTTGTTGACAAGTCCTGTATACTCAATTGTAGTCAGAATGGTACATACGGCAAAAAGTCCTACGAACCAAGGGCCTCCCTTGAGCATGCAGAACAGCATGATTGTGGCAAATACCACGGCTGTGACAGTCCTAATCAGAAAATTCATCCCAATAGTATTTAGGGTTCGACTTTATCTTTGTTCTCTTCCAGGATCTCCTCGCTGCGTGATGCCCAGGGACGCTTGCCGAATATCTTCTCAACATCCTCGGCCATGATGACCTCGCGCTCTATAAGCAGCTGTGCCAGCTGGTGGTGACCCTCCTGGTGCTCCATCAGAATCTTCTTGCCACGCTCATACTGCTGGGCAATGAGAGCCTTGACCTCACCGTCTATGAGCTCGGCGGTCTTGTCGGAGTAGGGCTTCTGGAAGGCATACTCATCGGTGCTGCTGTAGTAGCACAGGTTGGCCAGCTTGTCACTCATGCCGGCGTATGCAATCATACCATAAGCCTGCTTGGTTACACGCTCCAGATCATTCATTGCTCCGGTGGATATATGTCCGGTAAAGAGTTCCTCGGCTGCACGTCCGCCAAGTGTGGCGCACATCTCGTCCAACATCTGCTCCTTGGTGGTTATCTGGCGCTCCTCGGGCAGGTACCAGGCTGCTCCCAGAGCACGTCCGCGGGGTACGATGGTAACCTTTATAAGCGGGTTGGCGTACTCAAGGAACCATGACAGGGTGGCATGGCCGGCCTCATGAAGTGCAATGGTGCGCTTCTCTTCGGCGGTAAGCACCTTGGTCTTCTTCTCAAGACCTCCTACAATACGGTCAACGGCTGCCAGGAAGTCTTCCTTTTCAACCTTTTTCTTATTGTGACGGGCTGCTATCAGGGCTGCCTCGTTGCATACGTTGGCTATATCGGCTCCTGAGAATCCGGGAGTCTGACGGGCCAGAAGGTCCACATCCACATCCGGGCTCAGCTTGATATTGCGCAGATGTACTCCGAATACCTCCTTGCGCTCGTTCAGGTCGGGCAGGTCCAGATGTATCTGACGGTCAAAACGTCCTGCACGCAGCAGGGCCTTGTCCAGAATATCCACGCGGTTGGTGGCGGCCAGTATGATGACACCGCTGTTGGTGCCGAATCCGTCCATCTCGGTGAGAAGCTGGTTAAGGGTGTTCTCACGCTCGTCGTTGCCGCCCATTGCGGGGTTTTTTCCGCGGGCACGGCCTACAGCGTCAATCTCATCAATGAATATGATGCAGGGTGATTTCTCCTTTGCCTGACGGAACAGGTCACGTACACGTGATGCACCCACGCCCACGAACATCTCCACGAAGTCAGAACCAGACAGTGAGAAGAAGGGGACATCGGCCTCACCTGCAACGGCTTTGGCCAGAAGGGTCTTACCGGTTCCCGGAGGACCTACCAGAAGGGCTCCCTTTGGAATCTTACCACCCAGGTCAGTGTACTTCTTGGGGTTCTTGAGGAACTCCACAATCTCCTCAACCTCGGTCTTGGCCTCGGCCTGTCCGGCTACATCCTTGAATGTGACGCGGTCTTTCTGTCCCTTCTCATAGACGCGAGCCTTTGACTTACCTACGTTGAATACTCCGCCTCCGTTTCCGGCACCTCCTCCCATACGTCGGGTGATGAGAATCCAGAACACAATGATAAGAACGAACGGGAATATGCTTATGAGTATGTCAGTGAAAGTGTGCGAACGTTTGCGGTACTCAACCTTGCCGGTGAATGCTCCGGACTGCTCGGACTCGTCGATGAAAGCCTGCAGGTTGTCAAGTGAGCCCACGCCTACAGTCAGCATGGGTTTTGCCAAGGGCTGGGCCGATGCGCGGTTGCCGAATACGTACTTGGCCGAATCAGGCTTGATGTACATATCCATGGAGTTTATGTTGGCGTATACTACAAGGTCGCTTACATACCCTTTCTGCATGTACTCCTTGAATTCCGTGTATGTGGCTTCGCCGGTAAGGTCGGAACCGTCATCCTTGAGCAGGATGTATCCGAAACCTATGAACAGCAATATGTACAGTATGGATGTTATCCTGAATCCTGTACCCGGTTTGTTGTCTTTATTTTCTGCCATATGGATTGTCGGTAATGTCAGTTATAAATATGTCAAGGTGTCAGACGAGGTCGGGGATTTCCTCTGTGACGGCATCGGCCCAAAGGTGTTCCAGGTCGTAGAACTTGCGCAGTTCGGGGATGAATATGTGTACCATTACGTCGCCGTAGTCCATTGCAATCCAGTGGGCGTAGCGTGTTCCTTCCACGTAGTCGGGCTTGCGTCCCTCTTTTACTCTCACGGTCTCCCGGATGGAATCCTCAATGGCGAGTGTCTGGTTGGGTGTTCCTCCCTGGCAGATTACGAAATATCTGCATACGGTATCTTCAATGCCGGTCAGATCAACTACTGTGATGCT
>DBYT01000032.1:8242-14076 GCA_002309915.1 Bacteroidales bacterium UBA1179
ATGCTCTCAACAATACTTTCTCTTTTTTTCTTTTTAGCCATTCAGATGACTTTGTTTAATTCTTAATCTGCAAATTTAATAAACTGGGTCGTTTTCTGTTGTACAATGACAAAAATTATGCCAAAAAGTTTGCGTTAAACAAAAAAGCAGTATCTTTGCACCGCTTTTGAGCAAAATACTGGGCTATGGTGTAATGGTAACACTGCAGATTCTGGTCCTGCCTTTCCTGGTTCGAGTCCGGGTAGCCCAGCACAAGAGAAGAGACGCAAATGCGCCTCTTCTCTGTTTTTGTGCCGGGCTACCCGGACTCGAACCAGGAAAGCCAGGAAAGACCTTTTTTTAGTTTACTCCGTAAACGCGCTCCCTTTGGGAGCTTGGCGGCCCTCCGGGACCGCGGTCTCGCTCGTCGCCTCGCTCGCTCCAATACGTTTGAACGTGCGTGACATTTATTATGATAGCATTTCGCGGTAGATGCGGAGGTATTCTTTCATGTGGTGGTCGTAGGTGAAGGTGCGGGCGTAATCGGTGTTGGTTTTTGCCAAATCCGGATTTTGTTCGTAGGATTTTATTCCTTCTTTGATCTTGGCGGCTATGTGGGCGGGTTCGAAGTTTTCCAGGATGAAGGCGTGATCGGCGCAGATCTCTTTCAGGGATGTCTTGTCCGATGAGATCACGGGCTTGCCGTATGACATGGCCTCAATTACGGGCAGGCCGAATCCTTCAAAGAGGGATGGGAAGACGAATGCCTGACAGTGGTTGTAGAGCCAGATCTTCTCGGAATTTCGTATTGTTCCTATAAGGCGGACATTATCTATACCTTCGTCGGCTATGCGTCTGTCAATCATCTGGGAGTATTCGGAACCTTTCTCTCCGGCAATCACAAGATCGTACTCCGGAAGCAGTTTCATTGCATCCAGAAGCACGTGGAAGTTTTTCTTCTCCCTTATCTGGCCTATGCTGAAAATGAATTTGCGGTCAGGGGCAAAAGGCAGGTCGGGGTGTCTTTCATCGGCCGTGTTTCCGAATTCCACTCCGTTATAGACCACCTCGTTTGGCTTGTTCAGGCCGAAATGACTCAAGACATCATCCTTGGCAAAGTTTGAAATGAATACAACCTTGTCGGCCCGGTTGAGTCTTTTGTTGAATTTACGAATATGCTTTTTCAGTGAAAATCCGCTCTTTTCATAGATGAAATTGATGTCGTGGACGGTCAGGAGATTCGCGGTACTCCTGCGTGACGGCATGAACCGGCACAACTGATGGATAGAATGCCAGACATCAAATCGGGGCATGAATATGCCGGATATCTCATACAGGGGTGAGACCTTAAGGTAACGTACATCAACGCCGAATGCTCCCACATATTGCTCAGGTACCAGAAACCAGACCTCAAATTCCATGTTACGGGCGTTCTCACCCCAATATTTGGCGTAATTGTATGCTATCTGACCCAATCCGCAGTTCAGGTGCTTGAGAATGGTCAGGTCTATCAGGACTTTCTTCATTTGAGGTTGGAATAGTAGAAGTCAATAAGTTTCTGGGCGGCCCGGAAGGATGTCTGTTCGCCTCCCAGCACCTGCCGCTCGGCTTCGGCAAGTCTTGATGCTATCTCAGGATTGTTGTAGAAGCCGTTCTTTAGGGTTTCGTTTATGCTTTCGTACATCCAGTACTTGGCCTGCTCGTTGCGGCGGTACTGGAAATATCCGTTCTTCTTTACAAAGTCAATGTACTCCCATACCATGTCCCACACCTCCTTGATGCGGTATTCGTAAAATCCGGAGTAGGTGAGCACCTTTGGGGTCCAGCCGCTTTCCGATGGGGGGAACAGATGGAGGGCGTTACGGAATGAGTTTGCAGCCAGTTCGGCCTTGGGCGCGTTGTCACCGTCGGCCTTGTTTATGATAATGCCGTCGGCCATTTCCATGATGCCGCGCTTTATACCCTGCAGTTCATCGCCGGTACCGGCCAGCTGTATGAGCAGGAAGAAATCAACCATGGAGTGTACGGCAGTCTCGCTCTGGCCTACGCCTACGGTCTCGACGAATATCTTGTCAAAACCAGCAGCCTCGCACAGTACGATTGTCTCACGGGTCTTGCGAGCCACGCCTCCCAGTGAACCTGCCGCCGGGCTGGGGCGTATGAATGCCTTGGGGTGAACGGCAAGGCGTTCCATGCGGGTCTTGTCACCCAATATGCTGCCTTTGGTGCGTTCCGAACTGGGGTCTATGGCAAGTACGGCCAGTTTACCGCCGTCTTTAAGCACATGCAGTCCGAATGCATCAATTGATGTGCTCTTGCCGGCTCCCGGAACGCCGCTTATACCTATGCGTACGGAGTTGCCTGAGTAGGGAAGGCACTTTTCAATGACCTCCTGGGCGATGGCCTGATGCTCGGGCTTGAGGCTCTCCACCAGAGTTACCGCCTGACTGAGCACTGTTACGTTACCTTTTACTATGCCGTCCACATAGTCCTGCACGGAGAGCGTGGGACGGCTTTTACGCTTAAGGTAAGGGTTGACTGACCCGGGACTGACGACTCCGCTGTTGACGGTCAGCCCTTTGTACTCTTCACTGTTTTCGGGATGTTCCATCGCGGTGTATTATCTTAAGTGCAATCCAGGCCACCAGTCCGCAGAGCAGATAGATCATGGTCTGGCAGAAATGCAGAACGAATGACATTATCTGGGCCTCGTTGGTCTTGGCACCGTAAATGCCCAGCATCTTGACTATGGCAAGGTTCCAGGGACCGGCACCGTTCGGGGTGGGCACCAGAACCGCAACGCTGCTGGCGGCAAAGCAGGCAAGTCCGCCTACGGGACCGACAGTCGCGGTCGATGGCAGGCAGTAGAATGCCAGATAGAGTTCAAAGTAGTAGCATACCCAGATACCTATTGAGTATGCCAGGAACAGCGGCAGGTGCTTTATCTGTTTGAGGGACATGAATCCCTCCCAGAATCCGCGAACAAAATTCTTTACTTTTTCCCACAGGTGGAACTTGACGCATGCCCACCAGCATACTGCTATAAAGATGATTATTCCGATGGTCCAGAACCAGAACCTGGTCTGCTGCAACAGGGGGATGCTCTCTGCTGCGGGTGCGGCGGCATCGGCATCGGGAGTAAGCAGGAGCGCGAACTCGTTCCATGAGACCAGTACTCCGGCTACCACTATCAGTCCCAGCAGTACGGCATCGACCACGCGTTCGGCCACCAGTGTACCCAAGCCTTTGCTGAACGGAACCTTGGCGTTCTGNNAGCATTCCGCATCGGCATATCTCGCCTACACGGGGTATGATTATGTTTGCGGCATAACCGGTGAATACGGTCAGGATGGTGTCTTTCCTGGGTACGTCATACCCGATGGGTTCCAAAAGCAGGTTCCATCTGAGTCCGCGGAACAGGGGTCCCATTGCGCTGAACGAAAGGGCTGCAATGAGCCATCCCCAACGGATGCTGCGCATATCGGTCCGGAACTGTGAGAAATCGTAGTCGCGGTATGTGAAATAGAGAACCACTGCCGATATGAGCAGCGGTATGAGTATCTTAAGTGTGGTCGCAGTAATCTTTTTCATTGTTTGGGGCTCACCTTTTAGATGAAAATGCCTAACTTTGCAGTGCGAAGATAACAAATTTTCGCGAGTTGATAACCAAACATATTCTATATGGACGACGTTGATGCGGACAGTAAGACCCAAAAAGGCTCTAGGCCAACATTTCCTGAGGGATATGGATATCGCTCAGCGTATAGCCGGCACAGTTGATGTTCGCGCCGACCTTCCGATTCTTGAAATAGGACCCGGCACAGGAGTCCTTACCCAATTCCTAAGTCAGAAAAACCGTGAACTCAAGGTTGTTGAGATAGACAACGAGTCTGTCGTATACCTGCATGAGAACTTCCCCGCACTGAACGTGATTGAGGGTGATTTCCTGCAGTTGGACCTGAACACCCTGTTTGACGGCCGTCAGTTTGTGCTGACAGGAAACTATCCGTACAACATATCCAGCCAGATATTCTTCAAGATGCTGGACTACAAGGAACTCATACCATGCTGCACCGGAATGCTGCAGCGTGAGGTGGCACAGCGCATCTGCTCGGGTCCCGGAGGTAAGGACTACGGCATACTGAGCGTGTTCATCCAACTGTGGTATGATACTGAATACTTGTTTACCGTTCATGAGAACGTATTTGACCCGCCTCCAAAGGTCAAGAGCGGAGTGATACGCCTGCAGCGTAACAGCCGCCGCTCGCTCGAGTGCAACGAGGCCCTTTTCCGCAAAATTGTGAAATCCACGTTCGGAATGCGCCGAAAGATGTTGCGCAACTCCTTAAGACAGGTCTATGATAAAGACTCCCCTCTACCGGCGGATTGCCCGTATCTGGACAAACGACCGGAGCAACTGTCAGTTGAAGACTTCATAAAACTGACACTTATGGTTGAGGGCAAAGCCTGAAAGCCGTAGAGATAATAAAGACATTGTTCACCCGGCCCCGCTTCAGGGCCAAATATTCAGAGAGTATTATGGAGGAGAAGGAATTTCTGGATAACATTCTTGAAGTGATTGAGAATCAGGATGCCGAAAAGCTGAAGGCCATCCTTGATGAGATGCATCCCGCCGATATCGCCGAGTTGTGCGATACCCTGGACGTTGAGGATGCCCGTCTGGTATACCGTCAGTTGGACAACGAGACGGCAGCCGATGTACTTGTTGAGATGGATGAGGACAACCGAAAGAGGTTGCTGGACGAACTTCCGTCCGATGTCATTGCCGCCAAGTTCATTGACAACATGGATACTGATGATGCCGTTGATATCATTCAGGATCTGGACGAGGACAAGCAGGAGGAGGTGCTTGCCCATATTGGTGATATAGAACAGGCCAGCGATATTGTTGACCTGATGCAATATGACGAGGATACCGCCGGTGGTCTGATGGGCACCGAGATGGTAGTTGTGAATGAGAACATGTCCATGCCTGAGTGCCTGCAGGAGATGCGCAAGCAGGCCGAGGATCTGGATGATATCTACAATGTCTATGTGGTGGATGATGACGGCCGCCTGAAAGGTGTGTTCCCCCTCAAAAAGATGATTACCAACCCGTCCGTATCAAAGGTTAAGTACGTGATGGATGAGGATCTGATAAGCACTAAGGTCGATACTCCCATTGATGATGTGGTTCAACTGATAGAAAAATATAACCTGGTATCGGTCCCGGTAGTGGACAGCATAGGACGTCTTCAGGGTCAGATAACCGTCGATGACGTGATCGATGAGTTGCGTGACCAACAGGAGCATGACTACCAGATGGCATCAGGTCTTACCGGTGACGTCGAGACCGCCGACAGCGTAATACGTCAGATGTGGTCACGTATCCCGTGGCTGCTCATAGGTATCCTGGGAGGTATCCTCAACTCCAAACTGCTGGAGCATTTCGAGACTGCCTTTGCCGCCGCCACTTCACTGCTGTTCTTTATCCCGCTTATCGGAGGTACCGGCGGTAACGTGGGTACCCAGTCATCGGCCCTTGTGGTACAGGGTCTGGCCAACGGCTCACTCAATACGTCAAACATCTGGAAACAGGTGTTCAAGGAGAGTGCCGTGGCTTTTTTGAACGCCATAGTGCTGTCTCTCCTGGTGCTGGCATACAATGCATTCGCGTTCGGCTGGTCTGATCCGGTTACATATGCTGTCCCAGGCAGTATGTTCGCCCTGGTATTGATAGGAACACTTTGGGGTACTCTGCTTCCGTTGCTGTTTGAGAAGATACATATTGATCCCGCCATAGCAACCGGTCCCTTTGTGCAGATCACCAATGACCTGCTGGGCATGGGTATCTA
>DBYT01000074.1:0-11423 GCA_002309915.1 Bacteroidales bacterium UBA1179
ATACGGAGAATCTCCTCAACTACATCGCACTTATGCTGAACATCAACGCGGAAAGGAGGAACAGAGAGTTTCATGCCTGACTTCTCATCGAAAGACTCAACTGTAATGCCCAGGTTCTCGACAATGCTCTTCATAACCTTGCGGTCAAGAGTCTTACCGATAAGACGGTCAGCGTAGTCAAACTCAAAGTCAATCTTGAAGTTCTCTATCTTGGAAGGATAAACATCCTTTATATCCATTGATATGGTACCGCCGGCAAGTTCCTTGACCAGCATAGCGGCCTGCTTGAGTGCATACAGCGTACCGTTGGGATCGATGCCGCGCTCAAAGCGGAATGACGCATCGGTGCTTAACTGATGACGGCGTGCGCTCTTGCGGATCCATGTGGGATGGAAGTATGCGCTCTCCAGGAACACATTCTTGGTTGAGTCCGATATGCCCGAATCCAGACCTCCGAACACGCCACCCATGCACATGGGCTCCTCTGTGTTGCAGATCATAAGGTCACGCTCTGAGAGCTTGCGCTCAATACCGTCCAGAGTTACGAACGGGGTGCCCTCCGGCATGGTCTTTACGACTACCTTGCCGCCCTTGATCTTATCGGCATCAAAGCTGTGCAGCGGCTGTCCGTAAGCGAACAGTATGAAGTTGGTAATATCTACAATATTATTGATGGGGTGCAGGCCGATGGCTGTCAGTTTGTTCTTGAGCCAATCGGGACTCTCCTTTACGGTTACACCCTTGATGCTTACACCTGCATAACGCGGGCAAGCCTCGGTATTCTGAACGTCAATGTCTATCTTGAGGTCCTGGTTATCGACCTTGAAGCCGTCGCAGTCGGGACGGTGCAGAGCGGTCTTGTAACCGTTCTGGAGCAGCCATGCATAGAAGTCACGTGCTACGCCCCAGTGTGAGCAGGCGTCTGAGTGGTTGGGGGTGATGTCAACTTCAATCACAAAGTCTGACTCAAGATGGAAGTATTCAGCGGCAGGAGTGCCGGGAACTGCATCGGCCGGGAGAACCATGATACCTGAGTGATCATTACCCAGGCCCAGTTCCTTCTCGGAGCAGAGCATTCCGAATGACTCTACGCCGCGCAGTTTTGAAGGCTTGATGGCAAAGCACTCATCACCCTCATAAATCTTGGCGCCGATGGTAGCAACCACAACCTTCTGGCCGGCTGCCACGTTGGGTGCGCCGCATACTATCTGTACGGGATCGCCGCTGCCCTGATTGACTGTGGTTACATGCAGATGGTCTGAATTGGGGTGCTCCACGCAGGTGAGAACCTCACCGATCACGATATCCTTGAGTCCGCCCTTTACAGACTGAACCTCCTCTACTCCATCGACTTCCAAACCTACTGATGTAAGCGCTGCAGCAACCTCATCGGGGGTCAGATCAAAGTCAACGTACTCCTTTAGCCACTTATAAGAAACGTTCATATATACCTATCTCTTTTTCAAACCGCAAAGGTATAAAAAAGTCAGCAGATTGCTGCAAATCTGCTGACTCAATTTGGTTGCCGTTTCCTATTAATCAGAACGGAGCGTCACCTATGTCGGGAGCGGAATCCAACGGATCGGCGGGAATGGGCTCGTCATTCATCTTGGAGCGTTTGACACTGCCTCTGTGACCACCGCCACCTGGCTCACCTGAGCCGATGTTGTCAAACAGGGCCAGGTCACTGCGGAACGACAGGCGCACATCGCCCACACCTCCGTTACGGTGCTTGGCGATGATGATCTCGGCAATACCGTGCAGGTCATTGTGGTTGTTGTCCTCGTAGATCTTGTAGTACTCCGGACGGTGAATGAAACATACGATATCGGCATCCTGCTCAATGGCACCTGATTCACGCAGGTCACTCAGCTGCGGACGCTTGCCCTCGTAACCCTCTCGACCCTCAACGCCACGGTTAAGCTGTGACAGGGCGATGATAGGTATATCCAACTCCTTGGCAATTCCCTTGAGGTTACGCGATATGGTGCTGATCTCCTCCTGACGGTTGCCGAACCTGATTCCGCTGGCGTTCATCAACTGCAGATAGTCGATGATGATAAGCTCCACCTGATGCTCCTGCTTAAGACGGATGGCCTTGGTGCGGAACTCGGTGATGGAGAGCGACGGAGTATCGTCCAGATAGATGGGTGCGTTCTGCAAGGCATTGATCTTGCTGTCCAGAACCTGCCACTCATAAGGTGCCAGACGTCCGTCACGCAGCTTGTTGCCCGGAATCTCGCACACGCTGGATATCAGACGGTTAACCAACTGAACGTTACTCATCTCAAGTGAGAACAGAGCCACCGGATGCTCGTTGTTCACGGCAATGTTCTTGGCCATGGAGAGTGCGAATGCCGTCTTACCCATAGCAGGACGTGCAGCCAGGATGATAAGGTCTGATTTCTGCCAGCCCGAAGTGATATTGTCCAGGTCATTGAATCCGCTGGCCAGTCCGCTCATGCCCTCGGCACGCTGAGCCGCAGTACGGATACGGTTGACCGACTCCTGCAGGACAACATCAATCGATGCAAAATCCTTCTTTACGTTGCGGTGCGCTATCTGGAACAGTTTGTTCTCGGCCTCGCCCAGCAGCTCGGAGATATCGGTCGTATCATCAAAGGCCTCGGTCTGGATCTCGCTTGTGAATGTTATCAGCTCTCGGGCCATAGCCTTCTGGGCGATAATACGGGCGTGATACTCAATGTGGGCCGATGACGTCACCTTGCCTGCCAGCTGGGTTACGTAGAGAGCGCCGCCTGCCTCATCGAGCGTGCCGTTGCTCTTTAACTGCTCTGTCACAGTCAGGATGTCAATAGGGCGCTGATTCAGCGACAGGTTTGCCACAGCCTCATAAATCACCTGATGACGGTGATCGTAGAATGACTCCTTCTTGAGTATGTCGCTCACTTTGGGGAATGCATCCTGCTCAATCATCAGTGCGCCGACTACGGCCTCCTCGAGTTCGAGGGCCTGGGGCTGGAGGTGATTGAGCACAATACCGTCGGTGTTGCTGCGGGAACGCTGTCTCGTTTTGGAATCTGCCATTTTCTTTCTTCGTTACAAGTACAAAAATAAAGGTTTGCCTACTCGCATCGGCAAACCTTCATCAATACTTATCCCCGCGTTTTCAACAGTTATGCCATTTCGCGTTGGCAGGTGAACATGTCGGGGAACTGGTCAGCGGGATGGTCTATGGGTTCACGGAACAGACCGTATACTGTGGAGCCGGACCCTGACATTGAGGCGTAGACTGCACCCATTGAGTAGAGTTTTTGCTTTATATCCGCTAACTGAGGATGCTTGGCAAATACTGTGGTTTCAAAATCATTGAAAACACACTCTTTCCACTCTGAAACCGGTCGTTTGATTGCCTCCTCGAGCGGAATCTCCGGACGTTTGGGAGTAAGTGAAGCGTATGCCTCGGCCGTGCTGACAGCGATATCGGGCTTAACGAGCAAAATGGTGTAGCCCTTAAGTGAGAGGCCGATGGGATTGAGCACCTCACCCCTACCCGTTGCAAGCGACGGAGTGTTGCTGATAAAGAAGGCGCAGTCCGAACCCAGGCGGGCGGCATAGCGCTCCATCAGGCTCTCACGCATACGCAGGTTGAATCGGCGGTTAAGCAGACTTATCATGAACGCGCAGTCCGATGAGCCTCCGCCAAGACCGGCGCCTGAAGGTATGTGCTTGTGCAGTTTTATCTCTATTGACGGCAGGTCAAAATCCTGCTGCAGCATAAGATACGCTCTGACCACCAGGTTATCGGCCGCCTTAAAGGGGAAATCATTGCCCGTGATCTCAAGCGAGCAGCAGGGTATCTCCTCCCTACGCGGCAGCAGACGGTACGGTATGAAAGCATCATCGGGCTGTACCAGAAGTCCAGCCTCTATGCGTTTGCGCAGTTGGGCGGGGTCCAGCGGGCGCATGGGTTTTATCTCCAGCGCATCCTGCAGCAGCACCGGATAAAACACGGTCTCAATGTCGTGGTATCCGTCATTGCGTTTTGCCACGACATTGAGTCCTATGTTGATCTTTGCGTTAGGGAATGTAATCATCCCTGTATCGTTTTATTGGTTATCCTTCTCTATGCCTTTTGCGGCGATGCGGCCCGATGCCATGCATTCGGTCAAGGCGTTACCGCCCAGACGGTTACCGCCAAAGAATCCGCCGGTAACCTCACCTGCTGCATAGAGACCGGGAATAGCCTTGCCGCTCTCGTCCAGAACTCGGCGGTCCAGGTCAATCTTAAGACCGCCCATGGTGTGGTGGGTTGAAGGAGCAAGCACGCGAATGGTCAGGTTGGCATCGTCAATGTTATAGGTTGACTTGTCATACTTGCCGTCGGCGCCGCGACGAGCCGAGCCGATGATACCGGTTGCGTGACGCTTGCCTATAGGAGTAGGATCAACGCCGTCCATAACAGCCATATCATACTCACGGATGCTGTTCTTTACAACCTCGGCATCCAGTTTTATACCCAGTTCATCAAAGAGTTCGGGCAGGGCCGATGCCTTACCACTCCAGTCCTTGCCGTTGAAGCTGTGACCGCCGCCACCGCCGAAGCCGCCGAAACCGCCGCCGAAGCCGCCGAATCCGCCGCCTCCCATGACGTAAAGGTAAACACCGCGTCTGCCTTCCAGCTCAACGCCGTGCTTGAATCCGTTCAGTGAAAGAACGTCACGCTCAGAGCACTCGTCGACATAACGCTTGCCGTCCTTGGTGCTGATGAATACAACGTTCTCCACACCGCCAAACGCGATAGCGCCGTCAGCGATGTAAGCCAGAGGCATGAGCTGTGTGTAGCCCTCGCCTACTGTGGTTGCACCTACCTTCTCGGCCATATCGATACCGTCACCACGCAGTGATGAGCGGTTGGTTGTGCCTATGTTGGGTGACAGATACTGGCGTGACCAGTACTTGTTGGTCTTGAGTACCTTCTGGATGTTTGCGGCATATCCGCCGGTTGCTATGATGACACCCTTCTTGGCGTGTGCGGTTACCTCGGTGCCATCGGCCATCTTGGCCTTGACGCCTGTAACGCGACCGTTCTCGAATATAAGATCGTTGGCGCTGGTCTCTCTCATTACGCGGTTGTGCTTATCGGCATTGTTAACCACAGCCAGAGGAGCCATCACGTATGAACCCCAGTTACCCTGATAACGCTCGGGAGTGCCGTCGCCGTCTGCATCGGTTGTGCAACCGTTCATTGTGGAGCCTCTGTACCAGAGAGCACCCACCAGAGTTGACTGGCTGTCGCTGAAACCTACGCCCATGCTCATAAGCCAGGGCTTGAGCTGCTCACCCTCCTCGATGAACTGCTTTACAAGTTCATAGTCACCGTAAATCCACTCATCCTTGGTGGTGTTCTGACGCAGACCGCCGTAGTAGGTCTGGAAAATATGCAGGTTGGTGGTTGAGAACAGCAGGAGCTGATTCTCGGGGGTACCCTTCTTGAGCTGAGGCTCCGCGTAATCCAGATAAGCCTTTATCTCTTTCTTAAGTTCCTGGAGCACAGGCAGATACTCAGCATGAACTCCGTGCTTGGAAAGTTCGACTATATCACCGGCTACGAACTCGTGATCCTTGTAGTATGATGCGTCAAACGGCTCCTCGCTCCAGTTATAGATAACCTTGAGGTCGTTTACACAACCCACTGTTGCACGAACCTTGTTGTGCATCTTGCCGTCAAAGCCCTTTGCTGTGGTAGCTGTGGGTCTCTTGATATCCCATACAAGACTGTGATCGATAGACTGATAGACACCGCCCGATACCAGAGTGTTACCGCCAAGTTCGGCGTTCTTCTCAATGATAAGGACTGTGCTTCCGTCCTGGGCAGCCTGTGCTGCTGCGCAGAGACCTGCACCGCCACCGCCTATGATAACCACATCCCATGTATCCTCAATGGGAGCACCGGCCTGAGCCTTGACTCCGTTATCAATGAATGCCTTACGGTTGGTAACGCCGGCCTGATCGGCGGCATCAAGGACGGCCTCCTTAAGTCCGAAACTTGACATTGTGGCACCTGATACGGCATCCACGTTAAGTCCGTTTGCGGCAATGATCTTGGCCGGAAGTGTCTGCAGAGCGACATCACCTACGTGGGCGGTCTCACGCTGCTGGCCTACTCGGATATCGGTAATACCGGTCTCGCTGAATGTTACACGGGCCTGAACCTGGCCGCCGTAACCCTTGCCGCTGCCGGTATATGTGCCGGGAGTGAAACTCAGGGCTGCGTTCTTGGCAGGAACCGGTTTCTCACCGCGGGCCTGTGCAAGAGCCAGATCAACAGCCTTCTTGACTGCGTCCGATGAATATGTGGCACCTGTTATGCCATCAACGTCTGTACTCTGGGCCTCGACTATCCTCTGTGCGACGACAGTGTAAGGCGATGTGTACTGTGCATAGGTATTGCCGTTATCCTTCACAGACACAGCGGCAATCTTGTGACCCTTTACGGTCACCGTAGCGGTAATGGTACTCTCCACGTTAAGGGCATCGGCACTGTACTTGCCGTTAGCCAACTGAGTACCGTCTGTAGGCGCACCGCCTCCACAGGCAGAAAGCGCCATTGCAACAACTGGAAAACAAACTTTTGATAATCTCATATCTTGAAGAATATTAAATACCTGCAGCAACGGCAATGCCGTGATCCACGCCGCTGAATCCCATGAATGCCAAGGCCAGCAGACCTGCGGTGATAAGGGCAATTGCCATACCCTCCATGCTCTTGGGGATACGGACCTTTGCCAACTGCTCACGAATACCTGCAAATATGATCAGGGCAAGGGCAAAACCTATTGAGGTTGCAATTGCATAGACCACACCTGTAAGCAGGTTGGGCTCCAGACCCTGTGCGTTGTAAGTGGCGTTTGCAACCAGGATCGATACACCCAGTATGCAGCAGTTGGTGGTGATAAGAGGAAGGAAAATACCCAGAGCCTGATACAGCGAAGGAGACACCTTCTTGAGTATGGTCTCAAGCATCTGAACCAAGCCTGCAATCACCAGAATAAACAGAATGGTCTGAAGGTAACCCAGTCCGTAGGGATCGAGTACCCAGTTCTGTAACGCATAAGTAACGATAACCGCAACCGTGAGCACGAACGTAACGGCCAGGCCCATACCGGCGGCGGTACTGATCTTCTTTGATACACCCAGGAACGGGCAGATGCCCAGGAACTGGGACAGAACTATATTATTGACGAATATAGCCGCGATAAATATCAGAAAATATTCCATAGTGTTCAGGCTTTACGGTTCTTTACTGAGTTTACTATGGCCATAAGCAGGCCAAGTGTTATGAATGCTCCGGGAGCCAGCACGAATACAAGCATCTTCATGGACTCGGGCAGTATCTGATGACCGAATACGGCTCCGTTACCCAGCAGTTCACGGACAAATCCCAGGATTGTAAGAGCCAGGGTGAAGCCGATACCTATACCGATACCGTCACAGATTGATGCCAGCACGTTGTTCTTGGCTGCGAATGCCTCGGCACGGCCCAGGATAATGCAGTTTACCACAATCAGCGGGATGAATATGCCCAGAGTCTTGTACAGATCCGGAACATAAGCCTGCATGAGCATCTGCAGCAGTGTAACGAATGATGCAATCACCACTATATAACAAGGTATGCGCACACCGTCAGGGATAAGGTTCTTAAGCAGAGATATGAATGTGTTTGAGCATATGAGCACGAACATGGTTGCCACGCCCATTCCAAGTCCGTTTACGGCCGATGTGGTCGTAGCCAGCGTGGGGCACATTCCCAAAAGGAGAACAAACGTAGGATTCTCCTTTATTATTCCGTTTATTATTGTCTTGAAGTAATTCATCGTTGCATAGGTTTTAGTTCTGTGATGAAGCTCCACTCACGCCATCGGCCGCGGTATAGCCGAACACAGCCTTGTAGGCGGCGTTCACTGCACGCAGGAAAGCCTTTGATGTGATTGTGGATGCGGTAATGGCATCCACCTGACCTCCGTCCTTGCTTACGGTCATCAGGTCATCACCGGGGTTCATGCCGATGATGTTGTGATTACCCGGTTTCTCGGGAGCACCCAGCAGCACGTTCACTACCAGAGGCTGTTCCTTGGCATCGGCACTCTTCTGACGGAACCAGCCGTCAGCCTGCGCACCCAGTCCCGGAGTCTCGCTGTGCTCCAGCACGGTATAACCCAGTATCACGCCCTCGGGATCAAAGCCCACCATAATCTTCAGGGCACCGCCGAATCCGTTCTTATCGGTCGATTCGACTGCAGTACCTATCAGGTTTCCGTTCATGTCATTGACATTGTGGAAAATGAATCCTTCACGCTCCACGGGATTCTCGACGGTAAACTTGATGTCGCGGTCACCCAGTATCACACTCTTTATTCCGTTCTCGATTGCAGCGTTGTTGATTGCCTCAATGGGACTGGTAGTCACATTATTGACCCACGCCAGCAAACCTGCAGCCACTACGGCTATCAGGGTGAGCACCAGGGCCATATTCATTATATTTGATTCCAGTTTCTTCATTTTACAGCCTCCCCGAAACGTTTAGGTTTGCACCAGTTGTTAATGAGCGGAGTAACCGCATTCATGATCAGGATTGCGAATGACATACCCTCGGGATATGATCCGAAGTAACGGATAACCACTGTCAGGAATCCTATTCCAATACCGTACCATACCATACCCTTGATGGTCATGGGCGATGTCACATAATCGGTAGCCATGAAAATGGCACCCAGCATCAGGCCGCCGGAGCAGAGATGATACAGAGGATTTACATAAAGCACGGGGTTGATGAGCCACATGATACCTGTGAGTACGGCAACTGTACCCAGGATTGAAACAGGGATGTGCCATGTGATGGTCTTGGAGCAGAGCAGGATGACAAATCCTACCAGCAGCAGGAGGGCGCTCACCTCACCTATACAACCGCCTACATTACCCAGGAACAGGTCACCCAAACCGGGCAGCTGGTCAGCGGCGGCAGTGTTGCCACCGGCAATCTGGCCGATGAGATTAAGAGGTGTGGCACCTGTCTGGGCATCGATGTAAGATGTGGCGAAACCGGCCGGAACGGGCCATGAGGTCATCTTGGCCGGGAATGAAATGAGCAGGAACACGCGGCCCACCAATGCGGGGTTGAACGGGTTGTTGCCCAGTCCTCCGAATGCCATCTTACCAATTCCTATGGCAACCAGCGCACCTATTACAATCATGTAGATAGGCAGGTTGGACGGCATGTTGAATGCCAGCAGGATACCGGTTATGACAGCCGACAGGTCACCGATCGTTGACGGTCTCTTAAGTATGAACTTTGTTATGAACCACTCAAAGAAGAGACATGAGAGCACTGATGTGGCAGTAACGATCAGCGCACCCAGCCCGAACTCATAGAATGATGCAAAGAGTGCAGGCATGAGCGCCACAATCACCCAGCGCATGTTTCTCTCTATGGTGTCACCGCAGTGTACGTGCGGCGATGTTGTTATATACAGTTTCTGAGCCATAATTCCTTATTTCTTAGCGTTACGGGCGCGGATTATTCCGCCTACCCTGTTCTTTGCCAGACGTACCCAGTCAAGCAGAGGTCTGCGTGAGGGGCAGGTGCTCTGGCAGCAACCGCACTCTATGCAGCTCATGATCCAGTTCTCCTCGGCGCATTCCCAGTCCTGAGACTCGGATGCCGTGGCCAGCAGATAGGGCTCCAGACCCATGGGGCAGGCCTGTACGCACTTGGCGCAACGGATACAGTTGCGTTCCTGACGGCGTGCCGCATCCTTCTCAGGGATCATAAGTATGCCCGATGTGCCCTTGACTACCGGTGCAGTCTCATCCAGCAGCGGACGTCCCATCATGGGGCCGCCTGATATCAGCTTACCGGTATCCTGAGGCATTCCGCCTGCATATTCAAGCAGCTGGCTGACGGGTGTACCCATACGCACCTTCAGGTTGCAGGGCTTCTTTACATTCTGGCCGGTAACGGTAACTATACGCTCAATGAGAGGCTTGTTCTTCATCACAGCCTCATAGATGGCGAATACGGTACCCACGTTCTGAACCACGCAGCCTACATTTGCAGGCAGTGCGGGAGGAGGCGGAACCTGACGGCCGGTGACAGCCTCGATGAGCTGTTTCTCACCGCCCTGCGGATATTTCATCTGCAGAGGCATCACCTCTATGCCGCTTACCATCGATGTCTTGGATTTGAGCAGGTCAATGGCATCGGGCTTGTTTGACTCGATACCTATCACGGCGCGGTCAATTCCAAGAACCTTGAGGATTACCTTGATACCGATTATTATCTCGTCAGGATGTTCCAGCATCAGACGGTGATCGGCCGTAAGATACGGCTCGCACTCGACGGCATTGATTATGAGTGTGTCGATGGTGCACTCCTTGGGAGGGCACAGTTTTACGTGAGTGGGGAAACAGGCACCGCCCATTCCCACTATACCTGCATTCTTGATGCACTCTATTATCTCTTCACGTGTCTTTGTGCTCTGGAGCACCAGCTTCTCGGAACGGTCAATCGAGGGCTCCCACTCATCGCCTTCAACATCGATGAATATGGCAGGCTTGCGCAGGCCGCTGGCATCGACTATGGAGTCTATCTTGGCAACCTTGCCCGATACTGACGAATGGATTGAAGCCGACATGAAACCGCCCGGCTCGGCGATCCTGGTTCCTACGCGGACCACATCACCCTTTTCCACACAAGGTACTGCAGGAGCGCCTATGTGCTGTGACAGGGGGAAGACAGCCTGCTGGGGCAATCCCAGGGTCTCTATCTTCTTGCCGGCCGTCAGTTTGTTTGGCTCGGGGTGTACACCACCTATTTTGAAAGTATTCATAATACCTTAATTGTTTTCGGTTGATTCTGTCTCCACAGGAGCGGTCTCAGGGGCAGCGGGTGCCTCCTCTACCACCCTCTTGGGAGGGAAGTTGACTGCAATGATTGAGTGCTGCGGGCATTCGTCCACGCACTTGCGGCACAGACGGCACTTCTCAAAGTCTATATATGCCAGGTTATTCTCAAGAGTGATGGCCTCGAACGGGCAGGCCTTGACGCACTTGCCGCATCCTATGCAGGCAACGTCGCACGCCTTCTTGGCTACAGGACCCTTGTCCTTGTTGATGCAGCTTACGTAAACCCTGCGGTCCATTTTGTTCTTGTTGCGGAGTTCGATGATACCGCGCGGGCAGGCCTTGGCGCAAGCTCCGCAGGCGGTGCACTTGTCCTGGTCAACCACCGGGAGTCCGGTCTGGGGATCCATCTTTATGGCGTCGAACTTACATGCCTTCACGCAGTCGCCGCAGCCCAGGCAGCCGTAGAAACAGCCAGTCTCGCCTCCGTTCATCATGGCGGCAACGGCACAGCTCTTGGCTCCGTCATAAGTACGGGGTCTGGGACGGTTCTGGCATGA
>DBYT01000074.1:11470-12696 GCA_002309915.1 Bacteroidales bacterium UBA1179
ATGGCTGCGATCTGTTGCATAACCTCACTCTTGCATACCGAACACTTAAGGTCATCCATGGATTCCGCCTTGACGCAAGCGGCAGCAAAGGCTGCACATCCGGGGAATCCGCATCCGCCGCAGTTGGCGCCGGGCAGGAGTTCGGTAATCTGACCCACTCTGGGGTCCTCTTCAACCTTGAATTTTCTTGATACGGCATAAAGCACCAGACCCAACACGAGTCCGGTAACACCGAGTACAAGAACAGCAGTCAAAATAAACGTCATATCCTGTTTATAGTATTATCCTGAATTGGAAGTCCTTCCCGATCCTGTCCCGTAACAGGAACAGAACCACATAATAGGGAACCAGTATTCCCAGCGCTGCAACGGCAGCCAGCTTCTCGCTATCCCAGACAGCCATTGCAACTATGAGCGCAACAATCAAAAGCAGCAACGGCAGTCCGAAAGCAAAAGCCACGGCTTTCATACCGAGACTCTGAGCACCGGCCACCGTTACGGTCTGCCCGGCCTTGAGACCGGAGGCATCGGCACAATATACATCAACCAGTTTGTCCTTTGACTCGGCTGCACGGCAAATGCTTTTTGCCTGACAACCCGAACAGGCCGATGACTGCGTAATGCGTACCACAACCTTTTGACCTTCAATGGAGTCAATCACCCCCTCATGTCTGATGTCAATACCCATATGGAGCCTGGCCTGATTTATCATACAAATGTATGATATTTCCCGATGTAAAACGTATTTTCTTGGCATTTTTATTTGTTATCGGGCAAAAAAAAGACTCCGGCCGTATGGTCGGAGTCTTAATCTGCAGTTTATTGGGGTTATGCCTCAGCGGGTGCCTCCTCTGCGGGAGCCTCCTCAGCTGCGGGAGCCTCGGTAGCCTCAGCGGCTGTCTCCTCGGCTGCTGCCTCTGCGGCGGCTGCCTCAGCTGCTGCCTTAGCCTCAGCCTTCTTGGTAGCTACCTTCTCGGCGATAGCCTCGTTAACCTTCTTCTCTGCTTCCAGTTTAGCCTTGCTAGCCTCGCGCTTAGCCTGCTCATCCTTAACGGTGATAGCCTTCAGTGCGCTCTCCTTTGCCTGCTTCCAAGCATCGAACTTGGCCTGAGCTGCGGCCTCATCGAATGCGCCCTTCTTAACGCCACCCTGGAGGTGCTTCATGAGATACACACCCTCGCGTGAAAGGATGTTACGTGCGGTATCGGTGGGCTGTGCGCCTACGTT
>DBYT01000074.1:12768-18699 GCA_002309915.1 Bacteroidales bacterium UBA1179
TCTGCAATTACGATTGAATAGAAGGCGTAACCTTTGTGGCCTCTTCTCTGCAATCTGATTTTTGCTGCCATAAGTTGTTGTTTTTATTGAATTTATAAATGATTTGAATAGCCGTTATCCCGTAACGGCGGCGCAAAGGTAGTAAAAATTATCATGCAATCATCATAAGGTCCATAAATATTTCACGCGGAAACGGTTAATGGACAGAAGGATAGCTTGCAGTGTAATGTACGTACGTAAACTGCGCGTAGTCACTGTGGGCGTCATACCAGCTCTGAAGGGTCTCGTTGAGCGACTGGCAGAAGGACTCCTGCTGCATCGCAAACTGGGACGTAGCCTCGGGGCATTCTATCACTCCGCTGTTGGTTGCAGCTATGCTGTAGTCTGTTCCGCCGTCAACCTCGCCGGCCTGATAGCAGCCTACGACAGTGCCTGTGTTGGTTCCTACAAGGCCTCCGGTTCCGTGGGTGATTCCGGTATGGCAGCAGGCGTAGATGACGCCGCTGTTGGTTCCTGCAATGGCCCCTGCGCTGGTGGTTACGTCATCGGCTATACGGCAGCCTCCAATTATGCCTTCGTTGACATCGGTAAGCGCACCGCCGCCGCTTATGGTTCCTATGGTGGTTATCTGCAGTTGTCTTACTACAGCACGCTCGCCCAGTTTGGCAAACAGAGGTTTGCCGTACAGACGGTTCACATATCGGTTATCGGCCAGATAGGTGCCTTCAAAGGGATGTGTGGCATCACCTATTCCAATCCAGCTTACGGGACTTACACCTGATTCACTGTCCTCGAGTATGGTCTTAGTCGAAGCTGACTGCATGGTGATATCGGCATCCTGTCTTATGTACTTGCCCTGGAAGGTCATTCCGCCGGTTACCTCCTTTGCGAACGACAGCAGCTGCAGGGCCGATGATATGCGGTAGGGATAGAGCTCCGATCCGTCATTGCCGTAGATATCCTTGATGACATCGCCGTCGCGGTAGAGCCAGGTGGCGTCATCGGCCGTTGCTGTAGGCATATCCTGTGTGGTAACGGGGCTGCTTATGTCCATGAAAGTGGATTTCTTGCGCAGTTCACCCAGGTTAGGTGTGCTGACATAGTTCCAGTCGTTGTACTCCACTCCCATGAACATCTGCTCGTCCTTGTGGTTGAGTGATATGTTCAGAGTGGTGGCCATTCCCGAGTGCAGGTTGACCGTCTGGCTGAAGGCACCTCTGTAGGTCTTTACAAGCGGGTCGCCGTCGGGATTCAGGGGATCGGGATAGGTTACTGTGAATGAGAATGCCAGAGGTGCGTCATTGCCGTTGATGGCGTGGAACAACTCATCCTGGGGTGTGGTAATACCGTAGAAGGTGAAGGTCTTGCTCTGGGCGTTACCCTCGCCTGCCTCATTCTTGCACCACAGGCAGACATCCTTGGTTACCTGCTGGGTGTTGTTCAGGTTGAGTACCTTAAGGGTACGGCTGTCGCCGCCCCAGGTGTATTTGGCGGGCTGGTCGTGCAGTATCAGATTGCTTACCCTGACGCGGGTATCGACTGCACTGGTGCTGGCGGCAAAGTCCTTGATGTTGACGATCACGCAGACGTTGCTCATGGCGTGATACATGGTGACCTTGGTGGACAATCCTCCGGTCTCGGCAACCGTCTCTGTATCGTAGTTGAGCAGCAGGTCCTCCTGTTTCATGGCGCTGTTGCCCGGTGTGTAGTCTATTTCGGTCTGGCCGTAGCCCAACTCACCGGCAAAGGTGCCGTCACCGTTATCGGTCCAGTGATAAGCGGCCGTAGGCAGGCTGTAACCGATGAATGTGTGGGGTGATGCACCATCGGTCCAGTATATCTTTTCCGGCAGGTCGCCGTCTACCCTCTCCCAACTCAGGGCTTCGTAGAAGTAGTAGCGGATATTGCTGTAGGTGAACTCGGTCAGAGGGGCGGCGGTACGCTTGATGGTGGTGAACACTATCCTGTCATCGGCCTCAAACTCAGTGCGGCCCACCTCGACGGCAGCGGGTGCTGCGGCGCGGGTAGAGATGCCTGCGCTTATGTAGGGCTCGATTCGCCTTATCTCAAGATCCTCACTGTAAGACATCCTGTCATCCTTGCTGCACGCTGTCAGCAAGGCCATAACGCTCAGAAGGAGCCATATGCTGTTGTTCTTGAACACTTTCATCATGATTTAGTTTATCTGCATGGTAATCCTGTAGAGTTTACCCGGCTCAAAGACGGTCTGGTCCATCTCCATGCTGTAACGGGTCTCGCCGTCACGTACCCAGAAGGTAGCGTTCTGTGAGAGCGTACAGGGCGGTATGATGAGACGATAGGTCTTGGAGCCTGCGTTGTAGGCGGTATAGGTGGTACCCTGGCTAATCTCGTTGAAGGACTTTACCACTGTCTTGTGCTGTGAGTCATTGACTACGGCTATTCCCAGGATGGTGCCGTTCTGCTCCCTGGTGCAGGAGTGCTTGCTCTTGTAGCCGTAATCGTTGGAATTGACCTTACTGGCGGCGGCGTAATAATCGCCCACAATCACCTCGGCCTGGTCAATGTCGGGCATTCCCTCAAGGGTCAGCACGGCGTCATCGGACAGGCCGATGTTTTCATCGACGGTTATCAGCAGGGCTGCCATCATATGCTTGAAACTCAGATGTACGTTATAGGAGCCGGTCTGCTGAATGGTCTGTGCCCACAACAGGTCCGATGCCTTGTAATCGGCCTCCTTGGTCTGGTCGGCATGGAAAACGTAACTGTACTGCTCCACGCGGGTGTCACTGCCGGCTATGAATATCTGCTCCTCGCTCCAGGTCTGCGCCGTGTAGACGTAGGGAGTCTGCTGAGCCTCGTAACGCTCGTAGATGTCGGGGGATGCCGAGGGGCTGTAGTCACCGTCTATGTCAAAGCCGTCCGATGCCTGCAGCGTAGCCCACTCGTCGGTATGCCATTTGAGCAGCCAGAAGGCGTCAAAGCTGGCTCCGTAGGTGGATTCGCCGAACTCGGTATGTGACGAGAAGGGGCAGATGACCTTGAGTTTTATCTTGTCGCCGTTCTCAAAGGCGTTGCCGTCAAAGTTGGCGCGGGTCTCAATCTCACCCTCAAAATTACTGACCGACGTAAAGAACGAGAGTCTTCCCGGCTCTACGGTCTGCTCTTGCTTTGAACAGCCTGCCAGAAGCAGGAGGACGCAAAGAGGTAAAAATCTGTATGTCTTCATATCCATCGGTCTTAATTGTTCTGTATCAGCGGGTTCCAGCTCTCATCGGCATCCAGGGCTCCGGTAACCAGTTCGGGATAGAGGTGTACGTAACCCACTGTCGAGGCTGTGTAATGCATCTGGCAGGGATATTTGGTACCAACCTCGGTCTGGTTATACTGTGAGATGGCATAGTTCATTGCCTTCCAGGGGGCCAGTCCGTAAATCTCACGGCGCATATTGGCACTCATCTCGTAGTAATCCACATCGGGGCCGATAAGGTAGTCGTTCTTGGCCTTGAGCACATGTGAAGCGGCTCCGCGGATATACTGACGGGGTCCGTAGGCATCCTGTACCGCGCCTACTGCATTCGTGCCGGGTGACTTCTCGGTGTCGTAGTAGTTGCACATGAATACGCCCCACTCTATGTCGTGACCTCTCAGAGGTGCAAAGAAGGCCGATTCGGCATCCTCACCGTATGCGCCCAGAAGCGCTCCGGTGCCTGACGGTATGCCTGAGGCAGCCTGCATGCATCCCAGCATTGTGAGGTCATCGGCCACACCTACAAGAGGCTTGGTTGAATTTCCCACATGGATGCAACCTACTACGTAACTGGTACCCTGCAGGGTATCGGCTATGGAGCATGCGGTGCTGTTGCACATCAGGGATATTCCGGAGATGTAGCAGCCCCACCCTGTGGGTCCGTCCGGAACGGCTTTCCTTACGAGTGACAGGTTGTGCACGCTCTCTATGCGTAGGTTGCTTATGGCGCAGTCCATCACATGCTCGAACAGGTATCCGTTCTGCATGTTGACGTTGGTGAGTTTATGTCCGTTGCCCTTGAAGTTGCCGCTGAATACGGTGTTTCCGTGACCTACGCTGGGCAGCTCCCAGTCATAGAGGTCAAGGTCCTGTGTCAGGCTGACATCAAAGTGGCTTCCGTAATCGGGGTCAAAGAAATCGATGGGACCCGTTATGTAGTCCTCCTTTACATGGGCTGCCTGTGTTGATACCGTAGGATAGAAATGGGGATAGAAGACATATCCCAGGGCCTCGGCATCCTCTCTTGTTATCTCGGTGGTGTTGCCGCTGCCGTCATCGTATATCCACCAGTAGGTCTCGAATCCGTCCTCATCCTTGATCTCGTGCCCCTCGTTGTCCTTGCGTACCTCACCGCGGGTAAGTCCGCTCATCTTGGAGGCGGCGGTTCCGTTGACCAGTCGGATGAAGGTGATGAACTCCCTCTGGTTGCTTACGCTGAATGCGGGGTTGAAATCACCGCCTGCAACGGCAATCTTGGCTGCAGCCCTGTAGGCCTGCGTCCACCATCTGAAGTCAAGGTCCACCATAGATTGTGCCTCGTCATCGGCGTTATCTGTCCCCAGATCCTGCTCGGTCCATGAGAAGCTGTCGGTGGCGGTTATGGTGATATGGTCGTAATGGTAACCTACGCTGAACAGGTAGCTGTAACCGGCTTTCA
The DNA here is from genome assembly GCA_002309915.1 of Bacteroidales bacterium UBA1179. Lineage (GTDB taxonomy): Bacteria > Bacteroidota > Bacteroidia > Bacteroidales > Bacteroidaceae > Colenecus. Next base: position 17,436 of record DBYT01000074.1, read on the forward strand.
TGGGCAGTCCGTCAGGGAAGGCAACCCCACCCTGCTGGTTCTTGATGTCACTCAGGGCAAAGATATGCCAGGAGCCCTCGGTTCCCTCGGTTGCGGCCTTGTCGCCGTTATTGACATCGTAGAGCCATACCTTGAATCGGGTGCATGCGGGCAGAGTCAGTTCCTGACCGAGTGCACCGCTGCTCATGTCATACGGGATGGCCATCATGTACAGGCGTCCGTCATTGCTGTTGAATACGGGATGCTGAACCTGACTCTCTATCTCGGCGGCACTCAGGGTTCCTATCTTTACGATTCCGTCGGCTGTGCCATACTGCTCCAGATTCCTAAAATCGGTGTTGTCATCGTTGTAGAGAGCCTGGGTCATTGCGACGGGCAGGAATGTGCGGTCATCGATTCCGCCAGGCATACACATGCGGTTGTAGGCTGCCAGCACCTGGTTGCACTCCTCCTGGGCCTGCTCATCGGTCTTGGCGGTCTCAAGGTCATCATGTGCCTGGGTATCGGCATTGTCATCACGCTTGTAGTCGTGCCAGTCGGTACAAATCACAGCTCCAGCGAACTCGTTGCCCGGCTTGCAGGTCAGACCTATACGGCAGGCAATGTGATGCATGGAGAGCGGTATGTCATATGTAGGACCGGATACGGTTACCCAGTCAGATACCGTGTAGTCGGGATAGTAACTCTCCCTGGTGCCTATATTGATGGCGTCGTCCAGGTTGCTGCGTCCCCATGCGCGGAAACGTACGGTACGTCCGTTCTCCCATACCAGCGAGTCTGCCTCGGTCTGGGTGGTCGGGGCCGATAAGGGGTCATCGGACTTGAGTTTGCCGTCCATGGGGAACCAGTCGGAATGGAGCGATACGGTGGTTCCCGTAGCGTAATCCATCTTGAAGTAATAGGTGCGGAAAGACTCACTCTCCCCGTCAAATACCGAACCGCCGCTGCCTATGGCATACTGGCGGAATATGCGCATCTGGTCGCCCTCGTTGAACGAGCCGTCATGATGCTGTGTGGCACGGGTCATGAACGGATCGGCCACCGATGCACTGAACCTGACCCTGCGGCCGGTCAAAGAGGTCTGCTCTTCATTCTGAATCCTGAAGTCATCGTTTGTACAGGACAGAAGCGCCAAGGCACCAAACAGATATATAACGTTTCTGAATTTCATTTCCGGTCTTTAATATTCGGGAATGGACGGGGTGCTGTTTGAAACGCGCACCGATCCGTTCCAGCAATTATTGACATATCCTGTTATCACTCC
>DBYT01000074.1:18746-19849 GCA_002309915.1 Bacteroidales bacterium UBA1179
GCGGGTACCCACTTGCCGTTCTCCTGATGTACGTTGGCCTCCCAAGTGGCGCTTGCGTCACTCTCCTGAGCCGTAGTGTACGTTCCGTTCATGCCGGCAAAGAGCCAGTTGTGCTGTGCTGTCACTCCGGTAAGGGTGATGGTATGGTCAAGAGCGTCCAGATGTCCGCTGAAGACAAAGTCATCGGCAAAGTCCGATACATCTATGGTGATGTCGTTCTTAAGGATGAAGTAGTCACCGTGATGGGCACCTCCCGGAGTTGCCTCACGGAGCATCTCGATGAAACGGGCGTCGCTCACGTACTGGGCGCGTGAATCCTCGGCGTCAGTATCGTAATAGTGGCCGTCGGTAACGTCCACATCGAGGGTGCTGTTGGTAAAGGCGCGCTGCCATCCGCTTCCGGCTTTTGAAAGGGTGTTGCCGTTGCGGTTGTTCACGCCGTAATAGTCATCATCAAAGGCGCTCTCAACCCACAGGCGTGCTCCGGTGCTGTTGTAATCGATTTTCTCGGGAGCCACACGCAGGTAAACCACTGTCTCGTCATTGGCGTCCAGGTCAAAGGCGAAACGTTTCTCGTATACCAGGTCATTGTCAAGCGTGAGTTCGAACACGATGCGGTTCTCCTCGGTCTCGGTTATGACCGACTCGTCATACATGGCCTTGTCGGCTACTGTATACGTAGGTCTTACTATGATATCATAGAAGGGAGCGTTAAGATACTCGGTGCACAGATAGTTGCTGTTGTCACCATTGGTATTGAAGTCGTTATTGGCCGATTCCCACGCATCGTCGGTGGGATACACCAGTCTGCCGTTGGACTTGTTCTCATAGACACGAATGGTCTCCTCACCCAGATAATGGGGAATGACCTTACGCTCCTCCTTCCAAACGGGATGTCCCTGGGCCGATACGTAATCAAGTGTCTTTACGTTACAGAAACGCAGCATGGTTGCCTCGCCGTCATAGTTCTGGGGATCATAGCCTTTCAGCTGGGCGTTCATGCTCTCCTCAATCAGCACGTATGCCTTTACACGGGCCAGACGGTGCTGCAGAGGTATGCTGATAAGACCTACGGTTGCCTGTATCTCGGCCTTGGGAGGAAC
>DBYT01000074.1:19921-24264 GCA_002309915.1 Bacteroidales bacterium UBA1179
CCCATCCATTTGGCGGGTACGTTGGTCAGATTGTCGCCTGCATCATATGCCTTGAAACTGTACAGCGTGATTCCGCCCTCCGATGTGCGGATATTGCCGCCGCCGTCAACCTCCAGCGTGAGGCGGGCCTTGCGGCTGACATCGTTGTACAGATAGGTCATATCCATACCGCCGGCCAGTACATCCTTGAGCCAGGGTATGGTCTCGGCAGCCTGACCTGTAGGCTCTGTAGCAGCCTTGGTCATCAGTCTCCCGGTGCTGACCATTCCTACGCGGATGATATCGGCATCATCGGCCGGCACGGGGGCATCGTCCTTGGTGCACGCCGCGAGGAGGGCTGCCAGACAAACGGGAATAAGATATCTGTTTATAGTTTTCATTGTCAGAATGCTTTTTCGGTCGGGGTGACTCCGTTACGCTTACCAATGGTACTCTCCACATCACCTGTATACTTGCCCACGCCGCTGCAGTCTATCGGCCACCAGTTACCCTGGCACTCGTTTGTGGCACTGAGTCCGTTACCCAGCAGGGCGTTACCCAGGATACCGCCGTGATAAACGTCATTGGCTATGTTCTCAAAGCAGGTGCAGTCGGTTACTATAAGTTCCGGCACGTCACTTGACTCATTCTTCTTCTCAATACCGCCCACAATACCACCGTAATAGATGATGGTCGAGGGGGTTCCGGTAAGGGTGCTGCTAATGGAGTGGAATATGCACTGGGTGACGGTTGCCTTTGAGACGGTCGATACTATACCGCCTGCGAACTTACGTCCCTGAGTGATGTTATCCTCAATGTATGCACGGATATCGGCCTTGACCTCACAACCGGCTATGGTGGCGCCGTCCCAGGCCCAAACAACTACGCCTGCGGGGTTGGCGGCCTGGATATACTTGCCGTCGGCCATCTTGACGCGTATGTTGCGCAGTTCGGCCTGCTCGCCGTGAACCTCGAAGGCCACAGGTGCGATGGCATCGGTAGCCGAAGGCATCGGGGTTGCTATAAGGTTGTCCGATACGAATACCGTCACATCGTGGATGCGGCCCGATACGGCGTTGAACAGCATGACTGTGGTAGTTATCTGCTTGTCATAGCCGTCCAGTTCATATGCGACGTCACCCACCTGACTGCTTACGGTGATGTCCTGGGCCAGACGGTAACGTTTGCTGCTAAGGTTATAGCTTACACCGGTGGATGCCAGAAGTTCCGATTCGCTGTCGATGATACCCGAGTAACGGTTCTCAACCTCTGTCAGGTTGGTCAGGTCAAGGTCTTCATCGACTGTAGGCCATGCGTTGTTCTCGGCATGGAGTTCATGACTGGTCTCCTTTGCACCTACTATATTCTTGTGGGTGGTCTTGTCCTGCAGCAGGGTGATACCGTACTCGAAGGTGTTGCCGGTTACATAGCCGTTGGCCTGTCCTACTATACCGCCGCCGTATGTTCCACCGCTTACGCGGTTGGTAACGGTGCAGTCGTCAATTATGGCCGAATGGCTGGCGGTGGACAGTGATGTGGCGGCTATACCTCCCACATACAGGGCTGTCGTTCCGGATACCTTGAGCGATGCGTTGCAACGGGTTATTGTTCCGTGGTTGTCAATGACCGCTCCGGCAACGGTGGCCAGAGCCGAAGAGTTGTCGGTAGGCTCTACATTTACGCCTTCAATCAGGCCGTAGTTCTCACTGGCTATGGCGGCATCGACCGTACTGCCTATCTGGATGGTTCCGTTGATAAGGCTGGCCACATCCTCCATCCTGTTGAGGAAGCGGTCATTGCTCAAGAGCGTGCAACCGCCCAGGTTCAGGGTGCAGAACAGGTCATAACTTGAATCCCAGTCACCCAGGTTGATATCGTTGGTTACAAGAGCTACGTTTCCGGCCTTATTCTTGCTGTCGCTGCTCAGGAAATCAATCATCTCCTGACGGGTCTTGATACGGATGGGCTCGCCGGCATTGCCGTAGTCGTCACAGATGGTTGTGGTAACATCTTCGGTCCAATCGTCAATATATGCGGTCATAAGTATCTTACGGCTGTCACGGCTCAGTGTGACCGTGATGGTAAGATGCTTGCCGGGTTCCAGGTTGTAACTGGCGTTGTTGTCCTGGACGGGATCGTCAAACTTGAAATCGCTCGATGCGTAGAACGAGTAGTGCTGACCGGAAAGGGTGATCTTGGCAATCACATCCTCGTGTGCATCGGTCGAGTAGTCATAGGGGTCGACGATGGCGTCGTAGCGGGTGGTGCTTACATGACTCTGGGCCGGGCCGTTACGATCGGCATCATAGTCTATGAAGGCCTCGCTGGCCAGAGGAGTTATCTCCTTGACTACCTTGTTGGAACCTGCGTCAATGGTATACGAGCATATCTTTGTGCTCAGGTCCAGATGTGCCACATCATAGCCGATGGCCTCGCGGCTTACACCCTCGCCTGCCTTCAGGATCACTGTTATGAGTGAGCGTTTGTGCTGCAGATACAGGGGTATCTTGCGGTAATCGTCCTCATTGCTTACCAGACCGGCAGCCATATTCATCTGTCTCCACTGCTTGGCGGTACGGTAGTTGAGTGCGTCAAGGTCATCGACCGGATTGCCGGTATCATCGTCACCCTCCCACTTGCTTATGTAGCCGTAACCTTCCAGACGGTCCTGAAGCAGCCACTTGGCTTTCGTGGTCTGGTCCTGGGCCAGCACGGTAGTACCGGCGACTGCCTTGAAGCCGTAGGCTGTGGTAGTATTAGGCCAGTACAGAGGTGTGGTTCCGCTCTTGCAGGCCAGCGTTCCGTCAGTCGCACCTGCCTTGGGTTTGTAAACGCCCTGGGCAACCGGATTGCCTGACTCATACATGCCTATGGTGAATTCGTATGCCTCATTCACAGCCTTGTAGGCTCCCATCTGCTCCTGCCAGTCGGTCCTGGCGGAACGGGTGGTCAGCCCACCGGGTAAGGCGGTGGTGAACAGCACGCTCTCGGCATTATCTTCGTTGCCGCCCAACTTGTCATTGCAGCCGGTAAGCGGCAGCATCATGAGGGCAGTCAGCAGATATTTAATGCAACTTTTGTTCATCTTTTATCAATCCTGTATAGTGCCGTCGGCCTGATAATCGGTGTCATCAGTCTCCCACGGGGCTATCTGTACCGTAACCTGTGCTATCAGACTACGGCGCAGTTCTATGTTGTAGATATATTTGCGGCCGCTGGTAAGGGACTTGTGCGTAGCGTCAAGGCCCTTGAACGTGGCCACATGCTTTACGGCGTCCTGGGCATCGGACTCCTTCCATGTGATTCGTATAGCCTGCAGTGTGCCGAACGCGATGGCCTCGAATGACTTCAGGTATCCGGTGGCAGGTGTGCTGCGTACGAACATGTTGAAGGATGAGCCGAAGGGGTTGTCCCTCTTGGTGGCGGCATACTTGGGGTCGTCCACATTGACCGTCTCGGCTATCGTTGCGGGAACGGTTCCGTCGGGTTCGATGCAGTAGGCCACATAACCGGTCTCGCTCACACCCAGAAGTTCCACCTTCTCGATAAGGCTCTCGTCTATCTCGACCGATGCGTCCTTGGCGTTCTTCAGGTTCACCTGTATCTGTGAGAACTGGTGCTTGAAGAACAGTCTTACGCGGTTGGCCTCGGGGGTGTAACCCGTAGGATGCGCGGTCTCCAGGGCCTGTATGGGATCGGGCTGCTGGGTCATGCTTATCTTGTCGCCTCTGGTAAGGTCATAAGCGAGCATGTACTTGTTGCGGTTCTTCTCGGTCACATCGGGATAGATCCTCAGGGTTCCGCTGTCGGAGCCGTCATCGGTATCCAGCTTGTTGTAATCGGCCAGAGCCAGGAATACATGGTTCTTACGGTTCTGCCAGTAGAGACATTTGGCGGTCTCGTCAAAACCGAACATATCGGTAGACACCGAATTGTCATAAAGACGGTTCCAGTAAACGGCGTTTCCTGTGGCGTTGTTTATCTTGAGCCATGTGGTGGTCATGGTTATGTCCGATGAGGGCGCGCCGGTATAGAACGGAGAGTCGTTGGTATCGGTGGCGCCTGCATGGAAGAACATGGAGCAGACAAATCGGCCGTCACGCGGCATATACGAGGCCGATGCACGGGTCACTATAGTCTGGGTATTGCCCACCGAGAAGAGCACGGGCATACGGCCCGACTGCTCAGGGGCTATCTCAACATCCTGTCCTGTGCATCCGCCCAGAACCGCTGCTATGGCAATATATAACAGACCTTTTCTCATCTCAATCCCAATCAAGCGTTGCATTGCCGTTTCCGATGTTGGCCACCCAGTCTTTGATCAATGCACGGAACTTTATCTCTTCCTTCTTTACACTTATGGT
>DBYT01000089.1:0-125 GCA_002309915.1 Bacteroidales bacterium UBA1179
CTGAACCATGTATCAAGCACATCCTCATCCTGACGCAGATCTGCGGCAGTCAGAGAGTTGTCACCGCTCTTGGCACGTGCCAACTCAACTGCCTTATCGATTGTCTCGGCAACTACAAAACCGCC
>DBYT01000089.1:161-4321 GCA_002309915.1 Bacteroidales bacterium UBA1179
CGGCTGATGCACCAGTCCTTGATGTTCTCCAGCCAGTTGCGGTATGTGTTCTTGTACTTGGGCGGATAGAACTTGAGCTCATCGTTCATAACGGGAGGCAGAGCCATATCGGCAAAGTGCTGCATCTTGAGGAACCACTGCATTGAGAGCTTGGGCTCAATCACGGTATCCGGATTGCGCTCGCTGTAACCTACCTTGTTGGTGTAATCCTCCATCTTCTCCAGCAGGCCTGCGGCCTCCAGGTCAATGGCAATCTGCTTCTTTACGGCAAAGCGGTCCATGCCTATGTACAGGCCGGCCTTCTCGCTCAAAGTACCGTTGTCGTTGAATATGTCGATGGTCTCCAGGTTGTATTTCTCACCCAGCATATAGTCATTGACATCATGAGCAGGGGTTACTTTCAAGCAACCGGTACCGAACTCGATGTCAACATAATCATCCTCGATTACAGGTATCACGCGGTTCACCAGGGGAACGATAACCTTGTGACCCTTCAGCCAGCCGTTCTTGGGATCGGCGGGGTTGATGCACATGGCGGTATCACCCATGATGGTCTCGGGACGTGTGGTGGCAACTACGGCGTAGTAGCCCTTGGCATCCTTGTGTACAACTTCACCCTCTGCGCCGGTAGTCTTTACAGGATTCTCGGCTGCATCGGCAACGTAGTACTTAAGGTAGTACAGCTTGCTGTGCTCCTCCTTGTAAACAACCTCCTCGTCACTGAGAGCGGTCTGAGCCTTGGGATCCCAGTTCACCATACGTACGCCGCGGTAGATAAGACCCTTGTTGTAGAGGTCAACGAACACCTTGATAACGCTCTCTGAGCGCAGGTCATCCATTGTAAAAGCGGTGCGGTCCCAGTCACAGCTGCAACCCAGACGGCGCAACTGCTTGAGGATAATGCCTCCGTGCTCCTCTTTCCACTCCCAGGCGTGCTTAAGAAACTCCTCACGGGTAAGGTCAGTCTTCTTGATTCCCTGTGCGGCAAGCTTGGCAACAACCTTGGCCTCAGTAGCGATAGATGCGTGGTCGGTTCCGGGTACCCACAGAGCGTTCTTACCCATCATACGGGCACGACGCACCAGGATATCCTGGATAGTGTTGTTAAGCATATGACCCATGTGCAGCACACCGGTCACATTTGGTGGCGGAATGACTATTGTATAAGGCTCACGGTCATCGGGCTCTGAGTGAAAAAACTTGCCATCCTCCCAGTACTTGTACCACTTTCCCTCAACATCGGCGGGGTTGTATTTGCTTGCTAATTCCATAAAGAAATATTACCTGTGTCTAAAATTGCCTGCAAAGGTACTGATTTAATGTGTAATTTTGCGCTAAAATATAATAATATGCATACACGCGAGGAGAAGATGCAGGCATTCGGACGCCTGCTTGACATAATGGATGAGTTAAGGGAGAAATGCCCTTGGGACAGTGTACAGACAAATGACTCACTGCGTCAGAATACCATTGAGGAGGTTTACGAGCTCTGCGATGCCATAATGAAAGACAGCAAGGCCGATATCTGCAAGGAGCTGGGTGATGTTCTGCTGCACGTGGTGTTCTACGCCAAGATAGGCAGCGAGACCGGCGATTACGATATCAAGGACGTTTGCGACAAGCTCTGTGACAAACTTATTTACCGTCATCCCCATATTTACGGCACAACCAATGTAAACGGTGAGGAGCAGGTCCTGCAGAACTGGGAGCAGCTCAAGCTCAAGGAGAAAGGCGGCAACAAACGCGTGCTTGCCGGTGTGCCCGATGCCCTGCCCTCAACCATCAAGGCTTTCCGCATCCAGGAGAAGGCCGCTCATGTAGGATTTGACTGGGATACGCCCGACGGAGCACTGGACAAGGTAAAAGAGGAGTACGCCGAACTCAAGCAGGAAATTGCCGCAGCCGATAAGGAGAAGGCTGAGAGCGAACTTGGCGACCTGCTCTTCTCAATCATCAACGTAGCACGCCTCTACAAGATACATCCCGATGACGCTCTGGAGCGTACCAACAAGAAGTTCATACGCCGCTTCAACTACGTTGAGGAGACCGCCATCAGCAAGGGCCGTCAACTCAAGGATATGTCACTTGAGGAGATGGATGCGCTATGGAATGAAGCTAAAGCTAAAGGCTTATAACGAAAGTCGTGACTGAGTTGGGAGCAAGAACTGCTTCCAACTTTTTTTCTTTGATTTTTCCCAGATCGGTCTCGGCCCAATGTTCACCGTCGGCAAACTGTCCGGCGGTTCTTATTTGACGCGCCTTGCCTTTCACCTTGAAATCAGACAGATCGAAGGTCATGGACTTTTCCTGAGCGGTAGTGTTGGTGCAGACTATTGTCAGCTGCTTCTTGGCTTTGGCGGCAAGAGCTTTGATTCCGGAGCGGCGGTCGGTTGGGCATAATATCAGTTGGGAGCCGGGACGGATGTAGCGGCTGAACTGGCCGAAGGCGTAATATTTCTGGGTAAGCAGGATCTCACCGGTGTCGTGGTTGGCGCAGGCGGTACCCCAGTAGCCTCCGGCGGTACGCAGCGGGCCTCCGTCACGGCGTCCTTTGTAGCCCTCCTTGCTTATGTGGGTGTCTATAACCTGCCAGAGCACCCAGGCTGACGGCTCCAATGCTTCGATATCAGTAATTATCTTTTCGGCGAGCCAGAGTCCGGCAGCCATCTCTCCGGCATTCTGACCGGCGGTGCCGTTGCCGTCCACCTCACTCATCCAGAGGTTTATCTTCTCGTCTTTGGCAAGCTGTCCCATCTCGCGGATGCTGTTGGTGCCGTAGGTGTGGACGCTGATGCGGTTTATGGCAGCGCGGGCATCAGGGGTCAGTGTCTTTATCTCCTCAATCTGCTTGCCGGGGTTGGTCTCATCGCTGGTGGTCAGTATAATGTCATTAAGACCGTATCGGCCCAGTGCCTCCTTGGTCAGCACCAGCAGTTTGGACTGGGACTCACCTGCATCGATGTGGCAACCCTCCTGCTTGTAGTTCATGGCGGGCCAGTAGTTGGTGTTGGGCTCGTTCATGGGCGATACGCTACGGACCTTGAGTTTCATCTCACGGGTCATGTAGTTGGCTACATGCGCCATATACTCGGCAAAGTCATCGTATTCATCGTCCTTTATGTTGTTCTCCTCGGCCTTGAAGTTTCCGGTTGAGCAACCGCTGTTGGTCATGAAGTATGGAGGCGAGTTGCTGAAAATCTCCAGATAGGCGTCCTGTCCGGCTGCTTTCATTGCTGCCTTGACCACATTGAGCTGGCGGGCATCGGCCGTATAGTCATACTTGCGCTCGCCGTTGGCGTCTATGTACATCCACCCGGGTACATCACTGTCGGTACGGGTTATATGATGGTGTGTGGGGTCATCACCTCCGCCCACGTTGTAGCGCATTATGTTCAGGCCCAGACCCTTCTGGGCGTCAAAGAACAGATCGGCCGATTTCTGCGTAAGCGTCTCGTTGTAGCCCAGACGGTTAGCCCACCAGCACAGACTGGTGCCCCATCCCTCCCAATATCCTCCATTGGTCTGGATGGCATTATCCATTGACACTTTAATGACGGTCTCAGCCTGACATACCATAGAGGCAGCCAGCAACAGTACAAAGGCGATTCTTCTCATAACACCGCGAATATAAAAAAAGAGGCGGAAATTCCGCCCCTTCTATCTGATTTAAATTGATTATCAGAACTTGAATGAGATACCGGCACGCAGTGCGGGGAACAATCCAGCGTAACCAGCCTCTGCGTAAACTGCCAGATTATCCATAAAGAAATAACGGCAACCTACGAAATCCTCCCATAAAAGGTTCATATCAGAGTCTTTTACATCTCTTTCGCCATTCCAATATTTCCATGAATGGACACGAAGGCCTGTAGCAACCGTTGCGTGAACCTCGAATTCAGAAGTAATATTAAGGCCGTATGTGGCACGGGGAGTAATACCGATAGCTGTTTCGTGCTTTAAAGGAATGCTGAAATCAAACTCACCTCCAACGGTGAAGTGACCCTTCCACCATTCGTCAACAAGGACATAGTCAACAGAAGCTGTTACGCCAAAAGGAGAAACGCCAACACCGGCATTTGCAATTACGGTACCCTTGGACCACTGAGGCTCCAGTTCTGCTGAAGCACTGTAAGAAACCATTGCCATTGCGGCAATCATCA
>DBYT01000080.1:0-3203 GCA_002309915.1 Bacteroidales bacterium UBA1179
AAAACGACTTCTTGCGCTTTATGTTCTGGTACAACTCTTCTCTTGTCATATCTTGAATCGTTTTGAAATTTCTTTACATTTCGGCCTCTTTCATACGCTCTGCGTTCTCAGCTATGGTGAGCTGGTCTATGCACTCCTGAATGTCGCCGTCCATGAATGCCGGCAGATTGTAAGAGGTCCAGTTTATGCGGTGGTCGGTGATTCGTCCCTGCGGGAAATTGTAGGTACGTATCTTGGCTGATCGGTCACCGGTGGATACCATGGTCTTGCGGCGGGCTGCTATGTCATCCATGTATTTCTGATGCTCGCGGTCATATATCATGGTACGCAGGCGTGACAGCGCGCGCTCCTTGTTCTTGGGCTGGTCACGGGTTTCGGTGCACTCAATGAGTATCTCCTCGACAACTCCGGTGTTGGGATTTTTCCAATTATATCGGAGTCTTACGCCTGACTCAACCTTGTTCACGTTCTGGCCGCCGGCACCGCCGCTGCGGAATGTATCCCATTTGATTTCGCCCTCGTTTATCTCAACCTCAAAGGCATCGGCCTCGGGCAGGACGGCAACAGTGGCGGCCGATGTGTGTATGCGGCCCTGTGTCTCCGTTACAGGCACTCGCTGTACACGGTGTACGCCTGATTCATACTTGAGCGTACCGTATACTTTATCGCCGCTGACGGTGAATATGATCTCCTTGAATCCGCCTGCAGTACCCTCGGTGCATGAGGAAACTGCGTACTTCCATCCTTTGGTCTCGAAATATTTGCAGTACATGCGGAACAAATCACCGGCAAAGAGGGCAGCCTCGTCACCGCCTGTGCCTCCGCGTATCTCCATTACCACATCCTTCTCATCCTGCGGATCGGCCGGGATGAGCAGTTGCTTGATCTCCTCCTCAAGGGCCTCAAGGCGTGCTGTGGCGCTGTCCAGTTCCTCGCGGGCCATCTGGCGCATCTCGGGGTCGCTTTCACCCAGAAGTTCCCTGGCCTGGCTGATGTTTGACTGAAGGCTTACATATTCGGCGCGGGCCTGTGATATGCGCTCCAGGTCGCGGTATTCACGGTTCAGCTTGACGAACCGTTTCATATCGGCAATGACGGAAGGGTCTGTTATGAGCAGACTGACCTCGTGGAAACGGGCCTCAAGGTCATCCAGTTTCTGTAGCAGACTCTCGGCAGCCATTACTTTCTTTTCTCTACTTTGTTGACGAAAGCAACAGGACCGCCCTCATAGAAGTTGATGATGTTGCGTGATACGTATTCGGCCATCTCGTTGCGCACATCGTAGGTCTGTGTGCCTACATGCGGGGTGATGACGGCGTTTTCAAGCTCCAGGATCTCGGGGCTTACCTTGTCGCCGAACTCGAATACGTCCAGACCTGCGCCCCAGATACGTTTGTTCTTGAGGGCATCGGCCAACGCAAGTTCGTCGACAATGGGTCCGCGGGCGGTATTTACCAGGATGGCGGTGGGCTTCATAAGCTCAATCTGCTCCTTGCCTATCAGGTGCCATGTATCTTTGGAGTAGGGGACGTTGACTGATATAAAGTCCGATGTCTTGAGCAGTTCCTCAAACTCTACGTACTTGGCATCGTACAGTTGCTCAATCTCAGGGCTAACGCGGTGACGGTTGTGATAGATCACGTTCATGCAGCTGGCCTTGGCGCGGCGTGCAAGTGCCTGACCTATGCGTCCCATACCCAGAATACCCAGTGTCTTGCCTCCCAGGGAGTAGCCCAGATTGGCCAGAAGGGTCCATTCAAGTGCTCCGGGAATGCGCAGACGGCGGTCTACATCGGTGATGCGGCGTGCTACGGCCAGCATAAGGCCGAAAGCCAGGTCAGCAGTGGGTTCGGTTACGGGACCGGGGGTGTTGGTTACGGCAATACCAAGTTCTGTGGCGGTAGGAATATCGATGTTGTCGAATCCTACGGCGTAGTTGCTTACCAGTTCCAGACGGGGCAGACCGCGCTCCATGAGTTTGCGGTCAACGGGGAAATTGAACATGGACTGGAGTACGTCATACTCGGGGAGCATCTCATAAACCTCGTCGTAGGTGAAGGTCTCACGGCCTTCGGGAGGGAATGTTACGTCGTACTTCTCCATGAGTTCCGCATATCCCGTGCGGAACATATTGTATGTCACTAAAACGCGTTTTTTCATACCTGTTTGGGTTATCGCGCAAAGATACTGCTTGCGGAGCGGAGAATAAAATTGTTAACTTATTTTTTATCCACCGGTCCGGTTATCTTAAAGCAAAGCTTAAAGATACTTAAGATTGCACCGCAATGGGTCGTTTCTATGCAGGTTTAGTTTATATTTGCATACTAACCAACCCTAACTTACAGTATGAGACGATTACTGCCAATTATTGCCATTCTATGTGCATTTGCTTCCTGCTCAAAAAACAGTGCAGGGAAGCTCGAGATCAATGAAAGGGGCTATTTCGAAACCCAAGGTGTCAACGTTCTGGTTTACTCAAACCGTTATCAGGGTGTTTTCTGTGATGAGAAGACAGCAGGTGTGGAGCTTATCCAGCGCGGCGTCCGTATTGCCACCGGCGGTGGCGTGCGCCTGATGAACACCCCTGAGCAGTGGGATATCTACTCCACACTCACGGAGCGTACCATCGATACCCTGGGTGGCGTGATCAGCTGCCATTTCAAGTATCAGGACTATGAATTCGAGTATGACCTCAAAGTCAAGGAGGAGGGTACCGGATTCCGTATGTGGGTTGAACTGGACAATCCTGTTCCCCAGAATCTTGTGGGCAAGGCAGGTCTGAACATGGAGTTTTTCCCCGCAACCTATTTCGGAAAGACCTATCTTGTGGACGGTCAGTCGGAGATATTCCCGCGCTATCCGTCTAGTGACACCGAGATGCGTCCCAACTCTGAGAAGATCACCCAGTTCTACGGACTTTCCACTTTCGATGACCGCGGACGTAACGAGTTCATCGTTCCCAAACCCATTTCAACGGGCCATAATCTGGTTCTGGCTCCCGAGGATGAGGCTCTGCGCGTGGCATTCAGTTCCGAGACGGAAATCAACCTGTTTGACGGACGTGACCTTTCACAGAACGGTACGTTCGTGGTACGTTCATATCTGCCCGGAGGTAAGACCGGAAAGGTTCTGGAATGGCTGGTTGAGCCTACTCCCAATGCAGAGTGGATACGTGAACCCAACGTAGGATTCTCACAGATAGG
>DBYT01000080.1:3410-10275 GCA_002309915.1 Bacteroidales bacterium UBA1179
TGGTACAACACAATGGATGTGTGGCTACCCGTTCAGATGGATCACATGATGGTGAATGAGGCATACCGTGTATGGCACGGACGCTCTCATATGGATGATGCCGTTCAGGCACCTACCAACTACCAGCAGCAGGACGGATACCGCATGGGTAATTCCACAAATACAAAATACAAGCCTTACGAGCATATACCCGGCCTGGCAGTAGGCGCATGGTATGATGCCGGTGACTTTGATATCCAGTCAGGTACGGTAATCGGCCTTACAAACCAGCTGGCCGAGGTTTGGGATGTCCTCAAACCCGAGCGTGACCAGACTTTCATCGACCAGAAGACCCAGTTCGTGGACATTCACCGTCCGGACGGTCTGCCCGATATCATACAGCAGGTTGAGCACGGTGCTCTGAACCTTTGCGCCCAGATTGAGAACATAGGCTTCATAGCAGGCGGTATCGTACAGGGAACAATGCACCAGTATCACCATCTGGGTGATGCCGTTACAATCACTGACGGATATATCTATGATCCCAGCCTCAAGCCTTATGAGGTTCGCGGAAACCGTTCAGGTACACTTGATGACCGTTTCGCATTCACCAATAACGGCGGAAACCCCATGGGTAACTCGAACGTATGCGCCGCTCTGGCACATGCTGCACGCGTACTTGCTCCATATATCCCTGAGACTGCAGAGCGTTGCAAAAAGAACGCCCTGAAACTCTGGAAGGAGATGGATGAGTTCCAGGCACGTCAGGCACGTAACCCGCAGGCCAACGCCAATGCCAACGCCAACGCCATGAGAAACTACCGTGGCTTTGGAGGAGACCGCTCGGCCGCAGCCATCCAACTGTGGCTCCTTACCGGTGATGACAAGTACAAGGAGATGTTCCTGCCTATGGTCATGAGACAGATTGAGATGGCCAAAGCCGCTCCCCAGGGCGTTGAGGACAACCGCACGGGCGGTGGCAGCGCAATGCGTGCTCCGCGTGTGAACATCACCACTGCACTTTCACTTCTTCCTTATATGGATGATGATTTCAAGGCCAGCCTCCGTGAGGTTATCCCCGTATTCGTCGAGGATGCCAAGCGTACGGCCGAATCCACTCCTTACGGCGTTCCCGTAGCCGGTGGTACATGGGGCGGAAGCGAGCGTGTAATCAGTTGGGCTCAGAATAATTATATGGTATGGCGCTACTACCCGGATCTGATCGATCCCGAGCTGGTATTGTCAGGCCTTAACTTCATATACGGCAACCATCCGTACTCAAATGTATCGTTCGTGACCGCAGTAGGTGTCAATACCAAGAAGGTCGCTTACGGAAACAACCGTGCGGATTACACATTCATACCCGGCGGAATAGCACCCGGACTGGTACTCCTGCAGCCTGACCTGCTTGAGCACAAGGACGACTACCCGTTCCTGTGGGGTGAGAATGAGTGCTGCACCCGTACCGTACCGTCATACGTGACGCTTTCAATCGGAGCCGAGGAGATTGCCGCTGCGATTAATAAATGATTGATTGTTTGTAAATAGAGTCCTGTTTGACAAGAAATGTCGATAAGTATTAAAGGGTTAAGCCACTACTATCCCAACGGGAAGAGAGCGCTGACCGATATCAACCTTGAGATACCATCAGGGATGTTTGGACTTCTGGGGCCTAACGGCGCCGGAAAGTCCACGCTGATGCGTATCCTGGTAACCCTGATGGAACCTACAGAAGGCCAGATTGACGTTTGCGGTTACGATATACGCACACAGCGTAAGGAGGTACGCCGCATACTGGGCTATCTGCCTCAGGATTTCAGGTTTTTTGCCAAGTATAAGGTTCGTGAGTTTCTGGAGTATGCCGCTGCGCTTACGGGTATGACAAATTCCACTCAGCGAGGCAAGGCTGTTGACGAGATGCTGGAGCAGGTGGGTCTTTATGAGGCCCGTGACCGCTACGCACAGAATCTGTCGGGTGGTATGAAGAGACGTCTGGGTATTGCCCAGGCTCTTATTCACAAGCCCAAGGTCCTGGTGGTGGATGAGCCTACCACCGGTCTTGACCCGGAGGAGCGTATCAGGTTCCGTAACCTGTTGAGCGAAGCCAGTTCAAAGGATACCACTATCATCCTGTCAACCCATATCGTAGGTGATATATCAAGTTCATGTACCGAGATGGCCATGCTCAACCAGGGCCAGGTCATGTTCCGTGGTTCGCCCGCAGGTATGCTCAGCGAGACAGAGGGCAAGGTATGGCGTCTTCAGGTTACCAATGAGCAGTATGCTGAGATCAATCAGAAGTATGCTGTGATTTCGACAATTCCGCATGGCCTGGGATGGGATCTGCAGGTTGTGTCAAAGGAGGACCCCGGATACGGTGCAGTGAACTATCCTCCAAACCTGGAGCATGCATATGTTTATTTTACTGAGATTAAGGATAAGGATTGATGCTGGGAATAACTAACATACGCATAGTTTCAAAGTACGAGACTAAACTGCTTGTACGAGGCTGGTTCTTCAAGGTTTTTGCGGTTCTGTCAATATTGGCCGCAGTGATTCTGGGATCCATATATATCCTCCAGCCCTTTCAGCAGCCCCTGATGGTGAACAGGTCTGTCATCCCGTATCTTTTCATGCTGGTAATGAATGTGGGACAGGCCGTAGTATCGGTATTCCTTGCATCGGAGTACCTGAAACGTGACAAGCAGCTCGATACGTCGGAGGTGTTCTATACCCGTCCGCTGAGTAATGCCGAGTACCTGCTGGGCAAGATGTGGGCCACTCTCAAGGTGTTCTTCATGCTTGACCTGGTGGTTGCTGCCATAGCGCTCATCATGAGCCTTATAAAATACGGTGTCGACCTGGATTACCTTAGTTATATCTGGTATTTCCTGCTGCTGTCGGTTCCTACACTGGTGTTCATAGTAGGTCTGTCAACCACACTGATGCTGATACTCAACAACCAGGCTATCACTATGGTGATCCTGCTGGCGTATATCGGCGTTACGCTTTTTTACATTGATGACCTGTACTATTATCTGTTTGACTATATAGGTTTCAACCTGCCCATGCTCAAATCGACGGTGACCGGTTTCAGCGGACTGTCCCGACTGATCAACCACCGCCTGTGCTA
The DNA here is from genome assembly GCA_002309915.1 of Bacteroidales bacterium UBA1179. Lineage (GTDB taxonomy): Bacteria > Bacteroidota > Bacteroidia > Bacteroidales > Bacteroidaceae > Colenecus. The sequence continues at coordinate 6,523 of DBYT01000080.1, forward strand.
TCTGCTGCTGGGTATAGGCCTGATACTTACCGATATCTCGCTGTTCCATCGTCTGGCCAACTCCAGATACAGCCTGCTGCCCTGGCGTATTGCCGCAGGATTGTTCCTGGCTGCCGGTCTGTATTCCGGATACCGGCACGTAAATGTGTACAGGATAGATGAGAAGTTCAGGGCCGATATGGTTGAACTTGACAACAGGTATGTCAATCAGGGAGGTGCCGTGGCTGATCTGTGCAATCTGACAGTGACCCAGGACGGTGACTCCATCCGGGTTTCGGCCGATATGACCGTAAGACCCAGGGAGGAGCAGCAGACACTGGTATTCACCCTCAATCCCGGATTCCGTATCAGCAATGTCACAGTTCCCGGTCATGAAGTGAAGAGCGAACGTCTGATGCATCTGCTGGTGCTCACATTCGCCAAGACCCTTACTGCCGACGAGCCTGTAAGGCTGACGATTGAGTACGGAGGTATGGCCGATGAACGCATCTGCTATCTGGATATAACGGATGAGAAGTTGGTTGAGAATATCAAAATGCTCTCCATGCTGAACGTTCCCAAGCGTTACCTGTTCCAGAGCAGGGATTACACGATGCTCACGCCCGAGAGTTACTGGTACCCGCGTCCCGGTGTGGCTTTCAGCAACGAAAGCCCGGAGTGGGAGAGGTCATACTTTACCGGTTTCAATGTCAGTGTCACTCCCAATCCCGGACTGACACCTATATCACAGGGCCTCTGTACCGTAAACTCCGATTCAACACAGTATACTTTCACACCTGAGTCATCACTGCCTTCGGTATCACTTCTGATAGGTGATTACAGACCCAAGTCCATGATGGTGGATTCCACGCTCTATACGGTTTGGGAACTGGGCGAGTGGGATGACAGGTTCTCTGTGTTTGATTCCATAGCCGATACCCTTCCCAACTTTGTCCGCAGCACACGCAGGACCATGGAATATCAGGCTGACATGGTATATCCGTTCAAGCGTTTCTCGATAGTTGAGGTTCCCGTCAACTTCACATCATACAAGCGTGTGTGGACATCGGCCTACGAGCAACTTCAGCCCGAGATGGCGCTGATACATGAGAAAGGCTGTGACATGCGCATGTTCCAGTTTGACAACCAGATGCGCATGTACGGAAATAACCGTAACCGCCGGATGGCTAACAGCAACATGTCCGAAAAGGAGATACTCTCAAGCGTCTTCCAGACGGCAATCAATTTCATGATGCAGCAGGGCAGTTTCTCCGGCAATAACCGGGGCGGACAGTTCACCATGACCCAGACGGACAACCCCTATTACTACAGACCTCTGTTCTATAACTTCAGATACAACATCTACTCGTCAGACTGGCCGATGGCCAAACGTATGGTCGAGTCCGTAACCTATTCCAATAACAACAATAACGGTGGCGAGTGGCTCAGGAGAATGAACGGTCTTTCAGAGGATGAGAAGGCTCTTATCCTGATGGGCAAATACGACTTTAACCGTATCATGTCAGATCCGGAGTGGGAGGACCTGGCCGACAATGCCCTGGCACTCAAGACTCAGGATTTCTTTGCTCCCGTATCGGCCGCTATGGGTTATGAGGCTATGGTTGACTCCATTACAGCCAAAACCCGTGAGAAGGAGTTCTCAAACGTGTCGTTTGATTCCATTCTGGACTGGCTGCAGACATTCTCGGGAGTTAGCCTGCAGGCTAAGATCGATGCCTGGGACGAGCCGGTGCGTCTGGCCTGCTACAAGATAGGCAATCCCCAGATGACAACTGTCACAACCGATACGGCCGATATTTACCAGGCAGAGATTGCGATAGAGAACATATCGGACTATCCGGGTTACGTGACAGTTGAGTATGTGTTCTTCGAGACCGAGAATGCCGGCGACGAGGATAAGCCCAAGACGATGCTCATAAGTGTGGCACCGCATGAGACCCGCAGGATAGTGACCCACTGGTTCAATACCCCGAGCCGCATAGACGTAAATACCATGCTTTCATCAAACCTGCCTCATGTAGTAAGACTGGACAACTCCAACTGGAGCACATATACAGGCACAGACCTGACTCCCGAGGGTGTTTATTCGCTGCGCTCGGGTGTGGACAACACGCTTCCGGGTGAGATAATAGTGGATAACGAGGATAAGGAACTGTTCACTCTCTCCAAGCCTGTCCGTACAGGATATCTCTCCAAATGGATAGACAAGTCACGTGAGAACAAGAATGAGTTCGCTTACGAGGGCTTCTCTGACTGGAGACTATACGCTCTGTGGACATTGGTTACTGAGCAGTCCCTGTACGGTGACTACATACGCTCGGCATATATCATCAGCCCGGGTGACGGTTCACAGTTTGCCCGCTGGAAGGTGCCTTTGGCCGAGGCCGGCGTCTATGACGTCTATTTCTATGCTTCACCGTCGCTTTACAACAACAATAACCGTAACCTCAGGTGGAACAACAACAATTACAACAATAACAATAACGGCCGATGGACCCCCAATGACTACAACTTCGAGATAGGCCAGTTCGACATGTGGGATCCCGTTTCACTGAACATGCGCCGTGCCGATGAGGGCTGGAACATGCTTGGAACGTTCAGGTTCGAGGCTGACACCGTCAACATACGTCTCAACAACAAGTCAGGCGTGAACGTGGTTGTGGCCGATGCAGTGAGACTGGTAAAAAGAGAGAGATAAGAGATAAAACAATAAAATATGAAGAAGAAAAAAGCATTATTTACGGCAGTCCTGATGTTAGCGGCTGTACCTGTCTTTGAGAGCGGGGCACAGGCGCAGATTGTCATGACCATGGAAGATGCTCTGCAGTACAGTGCGGAGCATAATCCTGATCTGATCAACTCCCGTCTGAGTATGGAACGTTACGAACAGAACCTGATAGCCCAGAAGGCTTCATTGAAATCAAGGTTCTCACTTAATCTGACTCCCGTTTCATACTCGCAGTCACGTCAGTTTGACAGCCGTTTCTCTGATTGGTACACCAACCGTTCGCTCTCATCGTCGGGAACGTTCAGCATATCGCAGCCCATCATCTGGACCGATGCCACGCTGTCTTTGAACAACAGTCTGTCATGGCAGAACAACCAGTCAACTGTAGGCGGTAAAACCAACAGTAACCGCGCATTCAGTAACAGTCTTTATCTTAGTCTGACACAGCCTCTGTTCACTTACAACAGAACCAAGATGAACATGCGTCAGATAGAGATGAACTATGAGAACGCCCGTATAAGCTATGCCCTGCAGATGCTTAACGTGGAGCGTAACATCACAAGCCAGTTCTACAGTCTGTTCACTGCCCAGCAGAACCTTGAGATCAGTGAGAAGGAACTGGAGAATGCCGAGAAGAACTTCAATATCATCAAGGATAAGGTTGAGGCCGACCTGGTTACCAAGGACGAGTTCTATCAGGCCCAGTTGAACCTGTCACAGTCACGTTCAAGCCTGGAGAACCAGAGGGTAAGCCTGGAGAACTCCAAGGACAATTTCAAACAGGCTCTGGGCATACCTCTTGAGGAGGATATCAGGGTGGTATGTGACATTGAGGCCGAGCCGGTACTGGTGGACTTTGACAAGGCTCTGGAAAGCGCCATGTCATCCAGACTGGAACTCCGTCAGCGTGAGATATCACGTGAGCAGCAGGAGATGTCGATGATCCAGGTAAAGGACAATGACAGTTTCAACGGTAACGTATCTCTGTCAGTAGGTATCATGGGCGATGATCCCAAGTTCCCCAA
>DBYT01000080.1:10325-13972 GCA_002309915.1 Bacteroidales bacterium UBA1179
TGGGGTGCCCGTAAGGCACGTATCCGCGCCGCCGAGATAGAGCGTCAGATGTTTGAACTCAGTGCCGAGGAGGAACTCAAGAGTATAGAGATGAACCTGCGCAGCACTTGCCGCAGTCTTGACAACCTGCTCCAGCAGATATCCATTGCAGAGCAGAGCCAGCAGAACGCTCAGATGACCTATGACCTCAACGAGGAGCGTTACCGTAACGGTGAACTGACAGGTATGCAGATGAACCAGTTCCAGACACAGCTGTCAAACAGCAAGATGTCTTATACTCAGGCCATCATCAACTACAAGGTTCAGCTTCTGAACATCAAGATCCTGACCCTATACGATTTTGAGAAGGATGAGCCTGTGGTTCCCATCACGTATGAAGAGACTAAAAACAAAAAGAAGAAATAATAAAAAAAGACAGCATATGAAAAAAGGAATCAGCGTACTTACACTGGCTGCCCTGACAGTTCTTATGGCAGGGTGCAGACAAGAGAACACAATGAACCGTGCCGAGATACCCACACCGGTATCCGTATCGGACATAACCTACGGTTCTATCAGCAGGGTATTCACAACCAACAGCACGGCCATATCAAGTGCCGAGGCTGAACTGTCGACCGAGATGGCCGGCAAGTACCATCTGCAGAAGAACCCGGCAACAGGCAAGCCTTACAAACTTGGTGACAAGGTAAAGAAAGGCGCCCTGATAGTACGTATCGAGGATAAGTCATACGAGAACGGTATATCCATCGAAACCAAGCGTCTGAATCTGGAACTTGCCGAGCAGGAGCAGGTCAAGACCAAGTCTCTTTATGAAAAGGGTGGCGCCACTCTGACCGAGGTCAAGAACTCGGAGGTCAAGATCATGAACTCACGTCTGGATTATGAGAACGCCGAGATGAATCTGGAGAAGATGAACATCCGCGCTCCGTTTGACGGTGTGATTGTAAACCTTCCTCACTTCTCGGAGGAGGCCAGAGTTACCAGCGGAACATCGGTTGTAACCATAATGGACTACAGCCAGATGCTGCTTGAGATCAACCTCCCGGAGAGCGCCATCACTGAGGTCAAGGTAGGCCAGAAGGCATACATTACCCATTATACTCTCCCCAAGGACACCATCATGGGTGAGATCACAGAACTTTCGCCGGCCATCAGTGCCGAGACCCGTACATTCAAGGGCAAACTTATGATAAACAATAAGGACCTGCTCATCAGACCGGGTATGTTCGTAAAGGCCGATATCGTTACCGAGAGCCACAGTTCAACCATCATCATTCCCAAGAACATTGTCCGCCCCGAGCGTAACAGACGCATTGTATTCGTAGTTGACCAGGGTATAGCCAGGGCAAAGCAGGTAAGGCTTGGTCTGGAAGAGAAGAACATGGTCGAGGTACTGGGCGGTCTTGAAAGAGACGATCAGCTGATTGTCCGCGGTTTTGAGACCCTGAGAGACGGTTCAAAGGTGAAGATCCAAAGATAAACAGAGCGAAAGGCATGAAAAAACTTGTAAGTTGGGCGGTCAGGAATCCGGTCACCATCACCATGGGAGTGCTGGCTATCCTGCTGCTCGGAAAAATAGCATATGACAGGCTGAGCGTGGAACTGCTTCCAAGCATGAACAGCCCCCGCCTGTTTGTCGAAATCGATGCCGGCGAGCGTCCGCCCGAAGAGATTGAGAAGCAGTTCGTGCGCAGCATGGAGTCCCAGATTGCGCGTCAGAGTGACGTTCGCTCGGTTTCATCGGTCGTAAAGGTGGGTACTGCCCGCATCACGGTGGAGTATGCATGGCGTAAGAATATGGACGAGGCGTTCCTGGATCTGGAAAAGGCCATGAGCAGCTTCAGCCAGGACAGCCGTGTGACCGACCTGCGTATATCACAGAAGGACCCCACCACCGCACCTATTATGATAATAGGTTTCTCCAACCCGGACATAACCGATATGGCCGAACTCCGTAAGGTGGCCGACTCATATGTGAGCAACGAACTTATGCGTGTTGAGGGCGTGGCTGATGTATCCCTGGCGGGTGACGAGTTCACCAACCTGGTCATCGAGGCCGATCCCTACAAGCTCGAGGCATTCAATATCACGGTTGACAACATATCGTCACGTATACAGGAGAGCAACCAGAGGGTATCGGGCGGCAGAATATCGGAACAGGGATTCCAGTATCTGGTGACAGGTTCCAATACCCTGACCGATGAGTCTGCGTTCGGTAATATCATCGTGGGTTACCGCAATACCGAGACCAGCCCCGGTCAGATAGGCGAGTTCGCATCGGCCAGCATGGCACCCATCTACCTTCGTGATGTGGCCGACATTCACTTTGAGAACCGTGAGCCCGAGAATATAGTAAGGGTGAACGGCAAGCGAAGCATCGGCATCTCCGTATTCAAGGAGATGGACTACAATACCGTCAAGGCGGTTGAGGGAGTCAAGACAAGCCTTGCCAAGATACAGAAGTCACTGCCCGGTTATGAGGTCAAGATCATCAGCGACCAGGCTACCTTCATCAACAACTCGATCGGTGAGGTCAAGAACAGCGCGCTGCTGGGTGTTCTGCTGGCTGTCATAGTATTGTTCGTGTTCCTGCGCAGGGTGGGTACCACTCTGATCGTAGCCGTTTCAATACCGGTTTCCATCATAGCTACATTCAACCTGATGTTCTTCAGCGGACTGACCATAAACATCCTTACGTTGGGAGGTCTTGCGCTGGGTGCCGGTATGCTGGTGGATAACGCCATCGTGGTCATTGAGAGCATATTCCGAAACCAGGAACGCGGCCTTTCGGTGCGTGACGCCGCTGTGACCGGTACATCCGAGGTGGCTGGCGCGGTATCGGCATCAACCCTTACCACCATCGTAGTGTTCCTGCCTATCGTATATCTGCACGGAGCTACCGGTGAGCTGTTCAAGGATGAGGCATGGACGGTAACGTTCTCGCTGGTTTCTTCACTTCTGGTGGCTATCCTTGTGATACCTACACTTTATGACAAGATATTCGGACGTAAGAAAGCCGTTCCCCTTAAGAATTTCAGTTCAGTGAATATCAAGGGTTACAGCTCATTCCTGAAACGTCTTGTCGGGAAACGCTGGTGGGTTATCTGCGCATCGGTTATCCTGGTGGCCGGAACAGTGTTCCTGCTGCCGTATGTAGGTACCGAGTTCATGCCCAAGACCGATGAGGGCACCATCAACGTGAAGGTGCGTTTGGCCGAGGGTACCAGCCTGGACCGTACATCGTCCACACTTGAGAGTCTTGAGAATCTGGTCTTTGACCTGACTGAAGATCCCGATATTGTAATCTACACACATGTGGGACCGGGTGCATCGGCTCAGAATATGGACTTTGAGGGTGAGAATACCGCTTCGATGAAGATACAGCTTTCAAAGGCATCGGCCGTTACTCCTGATTACCTTACTGAGGTACTCTCCGCTTATATTGAGGGCGTAGAGGGAATGGAAATATCGTTCACTCAGGATGACAACTCGCTGGGTTCCATGATGGGTACCGAGGATGCTCCGCTGGTAGTGGAGATTAAGGGTGAGGAACTGGATCTGCTGGCCGCACTTACCGAGCAGGTAAAGGCTGCGGTTGACTCGATTGACTGCCTCTATAACGTTGAGAGTTCACTGGCAGGCGGCGC
>DBYT01000080.1:13988-15715 GCA_002309915.1 Bacteroidales bacterium UBA1179
CTGGCCGGTATGAACAACATCAACGTGTCTACCATAATCACCCAGATTCAGCAGCATCTTGCCGGACGTGAAGCCGGTCAGATGGACTACAAGGGTGACATGAGAGATATCAGTATCAAGGTTCCCGGCGTTTCTCTGGCCGATCTGAACAATATGGTTATCACATCGGGCCAGAAGGATTTCCGCCTTGTGGAGATTGCACGTATCAGCGAGAGCACCGCACCTAAGGAGATATCGCGTCTGAACCAGAACCGTGTGACCCGCGTCACCGCCGAAATCGACGAGTCGGTTTCACTGGACAAGGCCGCACAGCGTGTCAGAGATGCAGTATCGGGCATTGAACTGCCGCAGAACTACTCCATAACCGTGACCGGTGAGGAGGAGCGTCGTGCCGAGTCAATGAACAGCCTGCTTCTGGCACTTGTACTGTCAATCGTACTGGTTTATATGGTGATGGCGTCGCAGTTTGAATCACTGTTGCATCCGTTCACCATCCTGCTCACCATTCCTCTGGCTCTGGTTGGTGCGGTACTGATGTTCCTGATTACAGGTATAACCGTGAATATAATGGGTATCATAGGTATGGTTATGCTGGCCGGTATCGCGGTCAACAACTCCATCATCCTTGTGGACCGCATAGGACAGCTCAAGGATTCCGGTCTGAGCCTTACCGACGCCATAGCCGAGGCAGGTCAGCAGCGTATCCGTCCTATCCTTATGACCAGTCTTACCACAATCCTGGCTCTTGTGCCTATGGCTTTGGGAATAGGCGAGGGGGCATCCCTGAGTTCGCCCATGGCCATAGCCGTGATAGGCGGTCTGGTTACCTCGACTCTTCTGAGTCTGGTGGTGATACCCTGTGTTTATTATGTATTTGAAAGCGCCAAAATAAGAATCACTGGAAAGTAATGAAGTCATTTATTGACCGTAGAGTAACTATCTGCATGCTTCTGGTGGCGATGACGCTGCTGGGCTATTTCTCGTATAAGCAGCTGCCTGTTGAGTTGCTGCCTAATACGGAACTGCCCCAGTTGTACGTAACCTGCTCGTCCAGAAGCGACCTTACTCCGGCTTACATGGAGCAGCAGGTGGTGATTCCGCTCGAGGGAGCAATAAGCGCTGTTGGCGGTGTGGAGAACATGGAATCGACGGCNNGGAACCAACCTCAAGATGACCACCGTGAAGCTGCAGGAGAAGATAAGTTCCATAAGGGGTGATTTTCCGAGCGATGTCACAGTCAATGTCCAACAGGCCAATCTGACAGGTATAAGCAACCAGTTCATGTCACTTCAGGTGCGCGGATCAGGTGGTGTAGACCGTCTGAGAGCCATCGTGGACAAGGATGTGGTGCCGCGCCTGGAGAGTATAGACGGAATAGCCGGCGTGACGGTGTACGGCGGACGTGTCAAGTCAATCGAGATACGTTCCAATCCGGAGGCAATGCAGGCACTGAAAATATCCAATGCGCAGATAAGCCAGGCGCTGAACCAGTATAACCAGGAGCGTACGTTCCTGGGATTCATAAGCGAGCCTGACCGCAAGTATTATGTTCAGCTTGACGCCAACTATGATGACGTGTCGCAGGTGGAGAATCTGGTGGTGGCACCGGGCCCCGTATATCTGAAGAATGTAGCCACTGTGTTCTTTGACTACAGGGAGGAGACAACCATCAGCCGTGTGAACGGAATGGACGCCATCTCGGTGTCTCTGGTGAACGGAGCAGGTGA
>DBYT01000080.1:15770-17308 GCA_002309915.1 Bacteroidales bacterium UBA1179
GCCGCACAGGACCTGCAGCTTGTGGTTCAGTCAAATTCGGCCGACCAGATAAGCAACAACATATCACAGATAGTCAGACTGGCTCTGATAGGCGGTCTGCTGGCTGTTCTGGTGCTGTGGTTCTTCCTGCGCAACCTGAGCCTGGTGTTCTTTATCGCGCTGTCAATACCTGTGTCCATATTATCGGCCTTCAACGTGTTCTACGCAGCCGGTATATCCATAAACACCCTTACCCTTATAGGTATGGCGCTGGCTGTGGGTATGTTGCTGGACAGCAGTATCGTTGTGCTGGAGAATATCTACCGACTGGCATCAATGGGAATGCCGCCCCGTCTGGCTGCGCTTCAGGGCGTCAAGGAGGTGCGTAAAGCCCTTATATCATCTACGCTCACCACGATAACGGTGTTCCTGCCGTTTGTATTCTCGGATGAGCCCATGATCAAGCTGCTGGGAAAGAACATAGGTTTCTCCATCATATCGACTCTGATATTCTCGCTCCTGGTAGCCGTAACATTCATTCCTATGGCTACGGCAGCAATGATGGAGCGTGGAGGCGGCAGCAACAGCGTCTTCTTCAAGAAGATGTCCATACATGACCGTCCTCTGCAGATGTATTCAACTCTGCTCAAGACCTGTCTCAGAAAGCCCGGACCGACTATCGGCATAGCCGTGGCCGTTCTGGTCATAGCCTTTATATTCGCCCTGTCGCGCGATACCGGTCAGAACCGTCAGGTTGACAGTGACCGTATCAACGTGAACATAACCATGCCCAGCGGCAGCACTATTGAGAATACCGATGAGGCTACCGCAAAGCTGGAGGAGCGTCTGGACAGTCTGCCTCAGAAGAAGGATGTGATAAGCCGTATCCAGGAGGATCAGGCATCAATCACCGTGACTCTGCAGGAGGGATACAACAAGAAGGGTGGTCCTACCATCAGCCAGCTTGTTGAGGAACTCTCTGAGAGCCTGGCCCTGGAGAATGAGATTGACGTCCGTGTCACTCCCGGTTATGCCCGTGGCAACCAGAGCGCATCGGGCCTGAGTTCCCTGACCCGTTTCATGAGCGTGCTGGGTATGGGTGACAATACCGAGAGAATAGTTGTAAAGGGTTCCGATACAGAGACCATGCGTGTGGTTTCAAACAACCTCAGATACTATCTGGAGCAGTTGGAGTTTGTACGTAACGTCAGGGTTGACAATCCTGGCGGCCGCCGTGAGGTTCAGCTTACCTTTGATCCTGTCACGCTGGCATCGTACAACATATCCACATCGGCCATAACACAGGCCCTGAACTCCCTGAACCGTGCGACCAGTACCGGAGCCAGTTTCAAGGTGGGTACCGATGAGTATGACATTATCATAATGGATGACCTGACCGAGGAAGAGGAGGAGATGGGCCGCTGGGAGAAGACCATGGATGATTTGCGCCGCGTAATCGTGACCGATGCAAACGGCGGCACCCATGAACTGCAGCAGCTGGCCAATATCCGTCTGAGCCGCGGACCGTCGGAGGTACGTCGTGTGAACCGTGACCGTCG
>DBYT01000080.1:17427-18392 GCA_002309915.1 Bacteroidales bacterium UBA1179
GAGTTCAAGTTCCTGATTCTGGCCTCTATCATTCTCATATTCATGATATTGGCATCGGCCTTTGAGTCACTGACCACGCCTATAGTACTGCTGTTCTCCATTCCGCTGGCTGCCATAGGATCGCTGCTGGCACTGCTCCTGTCGGGCAACAGCCTGATGAACGCCAATACGCTGACAGGATTCCTTATCCTGCTGGGTATAGTGGTGAACAACGGAATCATTCTGATTGACTACTCAACTACGTTGCGCCGCCGTGGCTACAACCGTATGAGGGCAATCATGAACAGCGGTTATTCGCGACTGAGACCTATCTGCATCACTACCATCACCACCATTGTCACGCTTATCCCGATGGCAATGGGTGACAATGAGTACGCAGGTGCCATAGGTGCTCCGTTCGCGCTGACTGTGATAGGCGGTCTGACATTCTCGGCCGTGCTTACGCTGCTGCTCATACCTACGCTCTACATATCGTTTGAGAACATGAGGGCATGGTACAGGAAACTGGGCCGTTACACCCATATCCTGCACGCAGTTCTGTTCAGCGTGGGCCTTATTGTGATCTTTACCACCGTACACGGCATTTTCCGCATACTCATTTACATTATCGTGCTGGCAATTGCCGTTCCGGGAATTACGTACTTCATAAAGAGTTCAGTAAGGTTTGCACGTAAGGATATCGTCAAACCCGACGAGCCGATTGTAATTGAGGTGCGCAACCTGGTTAAGGTCTATGACTGGTACAGCCTGTTCCTGCGTCAGTGGCGCAGCGGCCTGAATATTCGCCGCCGTCTTGGACTGGCCCGCACATTCCATCATGCAAAAGACTTTGTAAGCCTTCTGTGGCAGGTGGTTGTGTTCGGATATACATGTTATCTGGCCGGATGGTATTTTGAAAAGCAGGGCTGGATTCTGCTTATGACCATCATTACCCTGGCCGGTGTCAACAATATCCTCAAGGCTGT
>DBYT01000080.1:18444-18596 GCA_002309915.1 Bacteroidales bacterium UBA1179
ATCCGTAAGATCCTTTATTGGGCACTTCCGGTATGCGCCATGATATTCCTAAGTTCACGCATTGAGAGCAAGGGATTCATGGTATTCATTGTGGTAGTATGGATATTGGGACTCTGCATCAGCAAGACTGCCGACTATCTGTACGAGAACAA
>DBYT01000080.1:18752-19099 GCA_002309915.1 Bacteroidales bacterium UBA1179
ACGTTCATGCGTATTGTGACCGGTATCCTGCGTCAGAGTTACGGAACCGTGTTCATCAACGGTATGGATACCCTCAAGTACAGGGAGGAGTTGCAGAGTCTGATTGGTTTCCTGCCTCAGGAGTTCGGCATGTACGAGTCCATGAGCGCATGGGATTTCCTGAACTATCAGGCCATCCTTAAGGGTATTACCGATGAGAAGGTGCGTAATGAGAGACTTGAGTACGTGCTCACATCAGTTCATATGTATGAGCAGCGCAACTCGGCCATCGGATCGTTCTCAGGCGGTATGAAGCAGCGTATAGGTATTGCGCTTATACTGCTTAACCTGCCGCGTATCCTTGTGGT
>DBYT01000121.1 GCA_002309915.1 Bacteroidales bacterium UBA1179
CTTCCCGACGGCACTGAACTCAAGCCACTTGACCTGTCACTCACCAAGATAGCGTTGGCCGTGATAATAAACAGCCTGCTGCTCTGCGTGATAGTTATGTGCACTGCCCGCTGGTACAGGCGTCACAGTGCAACAGATCCCGCTCCGGGCGGTTTTGTGGGACTTATGGAGTATGTCATCGCCATGATTGTGGATGATGTAATCAAGCCCTCGGTAGGCAAGGATTACAAACGTTATACGCCGTTGCTGCTCACCATATTCTTCTTTATACTGCTGAGCAACATTATGGGTCTTATTCCCATTTTCCCGGCAGGAGCCAATGTAACCGGTAATATCGCCATTACGCTTACCCTGGCTCTGGTAACGTTCTTTACGGTAAACGTATTCGGTAACCGCGAGTATTGGAAAGAGATACTCTGGCCCGATGTACCCATATTCCTTAAGGCTCCGGTACCATTACTTCCGTTCATTGAGATAGTGGGTATATTCACCAAGCCGTTTGCCCTTACCGTACGTCTGTTTGCCAATATAACCGCAGGTCATGCCATCATACTGTCGCTTACCTGTGTGATATTCATAACAGCCAAGATGGGACCGGTGATAGGTGCCCCGATGACAGTTCTGTCCGTATTCTTCATGATATTCATGAACCTGCTGGAACTGCTGGTGGCATATATACAGGCTTATGTGTTTACCATGCTTAGCGCTGTGTTCATCGGCCTGTCACGCCCGGAGGAGCATCACGCCAAGAAAGAGATAGCAACAAAAACAGATAATACATTAACAACTTAAAAATAACAACATTATGATGTTAGCAACATTCTTGCAGGCTGCCGCTGGTGCAGCATTCGGTAACGCCGGTATCGCTCTCGGTGCCGCTATCGCAGTTGTAGGTGCAGCTATGGGTCTGGGCCGTATCGGTCAGTCAGCAATGGAGTCAATCGCACGTCAGCCTGAGGCTGCCGGTGATATCCGTTCATCAATGATCCTTATCGGCGCCTTCATGGAGGGTGTGTCACTTCTGGCCGTAATCGTTTGTCTGTTGGCACTTTACGCTAAGTAATGGACCTTCTGATTCCCGAAGTCGGTACAATCATCTGGATGCTCATTGCAGCCGGAATTGTCTTCTTTATACTGGTAAAGTGGGGATTCCCCATGATTACCCGTATGGTCGACGAGCGCAATGAGTATATAGACAAGTCGCTCCTGGCTGCCAAGGAGGCAAATGAGCGTCTGGCCGGTATCCAGAATGAGTGTGATGAACTGCTTAAGGAGACCCGTGCCGAGAAGGCGCGTATCCTTAAGGAGGCTGCCGACCGGCGTGATGAGATCATTGCAGAGGCCGAGAGTCGTGCCAAGGAGAGCGGTGAGAAACTCATCGCCGATGCACGCGAACAGATACGTCTTGAGAAGGAGGAGGCGCTGCGCAGCATGCGCCGTCAGGTTGCCGAACTGTCAGTTCAGGTGGCCGAGAGGGTTGTCCTTAAGGAACTCTCCACCGATGAGGACCAGCTCCTTCTGATAGACCGTATGATAGATGACGTCAAAACAGAAAAGTAAGGTATGAATACAGGAACCGTTTCCGTGCGTTACGCCAAGGCACTGCTGCAGTATGCGGTGGAGCAGGGTGATGCTGCGCAGGTGTATCTGGAGATGCAGACGCTTGCCTCACGGATGCGGGCTGTTCGTGCCATACATGACCGTCTGACAGATCCTACCGTAAGCGCGGGGGATAAATGCAGCCTGCTTGAGACTGCTGTCACGGACGGAAAGAAACCGCTCAGCGGCTCCGCTACTGCCTTCTTTAAGCTTGCAGTAGGTGCCGGACGCGGTGACTGCCTGCTGTTTATGGCCGTAAGCTATCAGGACCTGTACCGCCTCAAAAATGGTATCGTGCCGGTTGAACTTATTACTGCCACCCCTGTGGGTGATGAACGCAGGGCTCGGCTTAAACAGTTGGTAGAGAACGTAGAGCACGGCAGTGTGGAATGGACCCACACGGTAGATCCGTCTATTGACGGCGGATTCGTGCTTCTGGTTGACGGATTCCGTCTGGATGCCAGTGTGGCTGGCAAACTGCAGAGAATCCGCAAGGAACTTATTGAAAAGAATAACCGTATCATATAATGGCAAACGGAATAAAGGCAAGTGAGGTATCGGAGGTACTTCTGGAACAGCTTAAGGGCATTGACACCAGCGCCAAGTTTCAGGAGGTAGGAACCGTGCTCCAGGTGAGTGACGGCGTGGTCCGCATTTACGGACTCAAGAATGCCGAGGCCGATGAGCTGATAGAGTTTGACAATGGCATACGTGCCATAGTGATGAATCTGGAGGAGGATAACGTGGGTGCCATCCTGCTGGGTCCTACCGATCAGATCAAGGAGGACATGACAGTGCACCGTACAGGCCGCATTGCCTCAATCAACGTAAGTGAGAACATGCTGGGCCGCGTGGTTAACCCTCTGGGTCAGCCGCTTGACGGTCTTAAGGATATAGAGGGCCCCTTCTTTGAGATGCCTCTGGAGCGTAAGGCTCCCGGCGTGGTGTTCCGTGAGCCCGTGCATCAGCCCCTGCAGACAGGTTTGCGTGCCATCGACGCCATGATTCCTATAGGCCGCGGTCAGCGTGAGCTTATAATCGGTGACCGTCAGACCGGTAAGACCGCCATTGCCATTGATACCATCATCAACCAGCGTAAGAACTATGAGGCAGGTGATCCTGTCTATTGCATATATGTGGCTGTCGGCCAGAAAGGTTCAACAGTTGCAACCATAGTAAATACACTGCGTCAGCACGGCGCTCTTGATTATACCATTGTGGTTGCCGCAACCGCTGCCGATCCCGCCGCTTTGCAGTATTATGCTCCTCTGGCAGGTGCTGCCATAGGTGAGTATTTCCGTGATACCGGCCGTCATGCCCTGGTGGTTTATGATGACCTCTCAAAGCAGGCTGTGGCCTATCGTGAGGTATCACTTATTTTGAAACGTCCATCGGGCCGTGAGGCATATCCTGGTGATATTTTCTACCTGCACTCACGTCTGCTTGAGCGTGCAGCCAAGATAATCAGCCAGCAGGAGGTTGCCGAGAAGATGAATGACCTGCCGCCGTCATTGGTGGGTCACGTCAAGGGTGGAGGTTCACTTACCGCTCTGCCTATCATCGAGACACAGGCCGGTGACGTATCGGCCTATATCCCTACAAACGTGATTTCCATTACCGACGGTCAGATATATCTTGAGTCAAGCCTCTTCAACCAGGGTTTCCGTCCCGCCATCAACGTTGGTATATCGGTATCACGTGTGGGCGGTAACGCTCAGATCAAGTCCATGAAGAAGGTGGCCGGTACGCTCAAGATTGACCAGGCGCAGTACCGTGAGCTGGAGGCATTCTCCAAGTTCAGCAGTGATATGGATCCTGTTACCGCCATGGTGCTTGACAAGGGACGTAAGAACAACCGTCTGCTCATTCAGCCGCAGTATTCACCTATGCCGGTGGGCGAGCAGATTGCAGTGCTCTACTGCGGTATCCACGGCCTTTTGAGCAAGGTTCCTCTGGACCGTGTCATTGAGTTCGAGGACCGTTTTGTGGAGATAGTACGTACCAAGTACAAGGAGAATATACTGGATGTCTTATCCAACGGAGTCATGAATGACGAGGTGGGCAAACTCATTGAGGAGGCTGCCGACAAGACAATTCAGGAATTAGGTATCTGATAGATGTCACTCAAGGAGATAAAGACCCGTATCCAGTCGGTCAGCAATACACGCAAGACCACATCGGCCATGAAGATGGTGTCGAGCGTGAAACTGCGCAAGGCTCAGCAGGGCATTCAGTTTGCCGTGCCTTACGTGAATCAGCTGGATGGTATCCTTAAACGCCTGTCGTCCGACCCCGAGGCCCGCAAGGTGTCTCCGCTGGTGGTGGAGCGTGATGTCAAGGAGGTGGCTATGGTCTGCTTCTCGTCCGATTCCAGCCTGTGCGGCGGTTTTAACGGCAACATAATACGTCACAGCCGCTCACTTTACAATGACCTGTATAAGATTGACCAGACCCCTCTGGTATATACAGTTGGGCAGAAGATAACCGATGCATTCCGCAAGGAGGGACTGACCATAAACACCGGTTATGCCGGTATGATGCAGAGCCGCAGTTATGAGCAGGCTGCATCACTGGCCGATGACCTTATGGATATGTATCTGAACGGTCATCTGGACAAGGTGGTGCTTACATATACCCACTTTAAGAGTGCCGGATCACAGCAGATTGTCGATGAGGTTCTGCTTCCGGTAACAGTTCCTGCCGGAGAGGCGGAGCAGGAGAGTGACTACATTCTGGAGCCATCGGCCGCAGAACTTATGAAAGTGCTGCTGCCCAAGGTTATACGCATGAAAGTATATTGCGCCATGCTGGACTCTTTTGCCAGTGAGCAGGCCGCCCGCGTGATTGCCATGCAGGCTGCCACCGAGAATGCCGACAACCTGATAGGTGAGCTTACCCTCCAGTACAACAAACTGCGCCAGCAGGCCATCACCAACGAAATACTGGACCTTGCTGCCGGCGCCCAAAAATAGTACCATTGGGGTCAGGCCCCAATGGTACTATTTTGTACCGAAAACGAATTATGTCTGAAATGAAGATAGAGAGCCTGGCACTGCACTATGTCGGTAACCAGGCTAATGAGGAGCCGTTTGTATGCTCCAAGAAGCTGTTTACGTTGAGCGAGGATATGAACACCCTGCTCACCGAGTACTTTGTAGGCTCGTTCAAGAGTGAGGAGCGTTTTGTGTTCCATGATGACATGGGGCTTGAGAATAACCGTGTCTACAGGCTGGTATCGGACATATTCGACAATCCGGGCATGCTTTATGACTTCTCGGTCGATCTGGCCACACATCTTTATGAGAACTGCCAGCACCCCAAGATCAAGGGCGGTGATTTCATAGTGGCTCATATTACAGGTATGGGCATCGGCCGTGACATAAATGAGGCTATCGGCCTGTTCAAGATAGAGAACAAGGAGACTTTCCTTACCGTTGAGCATGATGAGGAGGGTTTTGACATATCACCTGTGGATGGCGTGAACCTGCGCCGTCTGGACAAGGGTGCGCTCATTATGAACTACGAGCGCGAGAAAGGATACATGGTGGCTGTGGTCGATAAGACCAATACCCAGGGAGCCAGCTATTGGATAGATGACTATCTTCACCTGATGCGCCGTCAGGACTCATATTTCCAGACACAGAACGTGATGGAACTGACCCGCAACTTTGTGGCTCAGGAGCTGCCCAAGCAGTTCAACGTGAACCGTGCCGACCAGGCCGACCTGCTGAGCCGCACCATGGGATTCTTCAAGAACAACCCCAAATTCGATATGCCGTCATTTGAGCAGCAGGTAATATCCCAGCCCGAGGTGGTGGGTATGTTCGATGATTACCGCAACCGCTACGAGCAGGAGCGTCAGATTCAACTGCAGGACCAGTTTGACGTAAGTGAGGGCGCCGTGAAGAAACAGAACCGCCTCTACAAAAGCGTCATCAAACTGGACAAGAACTTCCACATCTACGTGCACGGCAGCCGCCAGCTCATAGAGCAGGGTGAGGATGAGCACGGCAAGTTCTACAAACTCTACTTTAACGAGGAAAGCTAAAAAAAACGACGCATTGGAAAATGCGTCGTTTTTTAATTTCAGTGAAGAGGTTTGATGGTGATGGTGCGCTGGTAGGGCTCGGGCTGGACGCGGTAATCGCGGAATATGCCTTGGCAGGTGCAGCCTACACCGGATGTTGCGTAGTCAAGGTTCAGGGTGATATCACCTCCGCGCTGCAACTGATACTGATAGATGGCCTTGGTCAGGTTATCGGTAGTGCAGTCATATGCGTTGAAGTTGAAGTACTGGTCCATTGAGAACTCCAGACCCTTACCTGAGTTGTCGGTCAGGCGAACCCAGCGGTTATCGGTCCTGAGGCCGTAATCCTGCGGGATGAGGTAGGGCTCAAACATATCATCCACTGTAGTCTTGTATATGCCGATGCGGTATCCGCTCTTACGGTCAGGATATGATGCCTGAGGNNAGTGACTTGTCCAGACTCATGGTTACGCCGATACGGGGCAGCCAGGAGGCTATCTTGCCACCGGGGGTTACCTTATGACGTACATTGACGGTTCCATCGGCTTTGATGATCCAGTGCCATTTGTTATCAAAGCTGTTGTCTGTACCGTTGGTCGATATGGAGCGCTCCTGGACATCAACAACCACGTCACTGCCGCTCTTTACAGCCTTGACCGATACGGGAACCAACTGTCTCTTATCCAGTGAGGCCGAATAGTAATGACCGGCCAGAACTACATCGGCGCCGATGTTTCCGTAACCGGACACTGCGGGATTACCTGCGCTGCGGCCGTTCCATCCGTCAATCTCATTGGCAATGGGGGCGCGCCATACGTTGAGTGCTATGGGCTCCTTGAGCAGTTCCTTGCCGTCAACGTTCATTGATTCAAGAGCGCCG
>DBYT01000061.1 GCA_002309915.1 Bacteroidales bacterium UBA1179
AATATAAAACCTCTAATAAAAAATAATCCTATAGGATAAATTGCGGCAAAAATAGCAAATCGCAATGATTCTACCAAATATTTAACTCCGGCGCTGAAAAACAAATTTGTCCCGTTTATGAATAATGCATATATTTGCACTACAAAAACAAGGGTTCTTTATTGGATTTAGCAATGATTGAATCAATTAAGGATATCGTCGCCCGAGAGGCACAGGCCATCCTGAACATACCTATCGGTGACGAGTACGAAAAAGCGGTGAATCTGATAGTTCACCATGTGCATGAACTTAAAGGAAAACTGATTACAAGCGGAATGGGCAAGGCTGGCCAGATCGCTATGAACATAGCCACCACCTTCAGTTCCACCGGTACTCCGTCCATCTTCCTTCATCCCAGTGAGGCTCAGCACGGCGATTTGGGCGTTTTGCAGAAAAACGACCTGTTCCTTCTGGTATCCAACTCCGGCAAGACAAGAGAGGTTCTTGAGCTGATGGAGTTGAGCCTGACACTTGATCCCACACTTAAGTTCATTGTCCTGACCGGTAACACCACCAGCCCGTTGGCCCGTCAGGCCGATATAGTTCTGGGTACCGGCCACCCCGATGAGGTATGCGCCCTTGGACTTACACCCACCACAAGTACCACCGTCATGAATGTGATAGGTGATGTTCTGGTGGTAGAGACAATGAAAAAGATCGGATTCACTGCCGAGGAATACAACAAACGTCATCACGGAGGCTATCTGGGATTGCGTTCCAAAAAACTGTTATGAGAAAAATATTCGGCATAGGAGAAACCATTTACGATATCCTGTTCCGTCAGGGCCAACCGGTAGCGGCTGTTCCTGGCGGTTCGGTTTTCAACGGATTGATTTCACTTGGCCGTACCGGTCTGGACTGCACCTTCATAACCGAGGTCGGCGATGATCAGGTAGGACAGAACATACTTGCTTTCATGCAGCAGAACGGAATCAACACTGATTTCGTTTCATGCTACAAGGGTAAGAAAACCGCCATTTCACTGGCGTTTCTGGATGAAAACGGCGATGCCCACTACAGCTTCTACAAAGATTATCCCAACAACCGTCTGGACTTTGAAATGCCGCTCATCCAAAAGGATGACATCGTGGCTTTCGGAGCATATTTTGCACTCAATCCGGTTCTCAAGGATAAGGTAAGACCGTTCCTCAACTACGCCAAGAAGCAGGGAGCCATACTCTACTATGACCTTAACTTCCGCGACAACCATGCGCATGAGGTTGAGGCCCTGCGTGACACTTTCAAGGAGAACTTTGCTATTGCAGACATAGTACGCGGAAGCCATGAGGATTTCATCAATATCTACGGACATGATGACTGCAACAGGATTTATGACGATATCTCAAAGTACTGCCCCCGATTCATCTGCACCCGCGGAAGCAACGGTGTACTGGTGATAGACCACGGACAGGAGTACCGCGTCTGTTCCCAGCCCATAGTCCCCGTAAGCACCATCGGAGCAGGTGACAATTTCAATGCCGGAATCCTGTACGGACTCTATACCGGTAACATAAGCCGCGATAACCTGGACAGCCTGACCCGTCAGGACTGGGACCGACTGGTAGGATACGGCATCGAGTTCGCAACCCAGGTCTGCATGAGCACATCCAATTACGTAAGCACTGATTTCGCAAAGAAATACAAAATAGATCGCTGAAATGGCAGGAAACAACTCAGGAACGGTATTCAGAACTCCTTTCATCATAATGCTAAGGAATCTGGCCGTTGTCTACGCTGCGTTTCTGATCTGCCATCCCGTTTTCATCTGGTATAACTGGAGTGCTTTCCAGGGTGACCTGGCCGGTATGTTATGGCCGATGCTCAAGGGTGCGTTGGTATTTGACACGGCAGGAATCATGTACATAAGCGCCCTTTACGTGGTGCTCCTGTTGTTCCCGTTCCATTTCAAGGAGAAACTCTGGTACTATCGCCTCACCAAGATCATATTGATAGTAATGGCATCGGCCGGTATACTGATGAATCTGGTTGACACCGTCTATTATCCCTACACCGGATGCCGCAGCACGCTTCAGGTTCTGGCTGAATTCAGCGGTGAAGGCGGCGGTCAGATGACCTCAATCATATTAAAATCCCTGGCCGATAACTGGTATCTGGTGCTGTTGTTCATTGTAATGGTAGTGCTGCTGTGCCTGCTCATAAAGATTCCTGACACACTCAAGTACCGCAAGGTATACATGTACTATATAGTACGCACCTGCTGCCTGCTGCTTACAGCAGTCTGCATTCTGGCCGGAATTCGCGGTGGATTGGCCCATAACATAAGGCCTATCACCATGAGTAACGCCTACCAGTATGTCAAGACTCCCGCCCAGGCCGCAGCCATCCTTAACACCCCGTTCTGCTTTATCAGGACTTTGGGAAATGAGGATATGAAGATTCCGGCATACTATGATGAAGAGGAACTCGAATCCATATACTCACCTGTCATTATACCCGATTCCACCGCCACTTTCCGCCCCATGAACGTGGTGGTTCTGATACTTGAGAGTTTTGGATCAGAGTACATGAAAGCCATGAACCCGGGCACTGACGGGATACATGACTGCGCACCTTTTATGGATACCCTCATAAACCGCTCGCTTACCTTTGAGACATCTCTGGCAAACGGACGCAAAAGCATTGACGCCATGCCGTCAGTACTCTCCGGCATACCCATGCTCAAGGACCATCTGTTCCTGACACCAACCATCATGTCAAAGGAAATAACCGGACTGGCCAAGGAACTAGGCACCAAGGGTTACTACTCGGCATTCTTCCACGGGGCCGATAACGGATCCATGGGATTCCAGTCATTCTCAAGGGTGATAGGATACAACGACTATTTCGGGATGGATGATTTCCTTAAGAAACCCGAGTACGGCGGTAATTCCGTATTTGACGGTTTCTGGGCCATCTGGGATGAGGAGTTCCTTCAGTATATGTGCGATATGATAGGTACATTCAGCGAGCCGTTCCTGGCATCGGCCTTCACCGCATCATCACATCATCCCTACAATGTGCCAGAGAGATATCAGAGCACATATCCCGTTGAAGGAAATCTGCCTATCTATCGGGGAATACGCTACTCGGACAATGCCCTTAAGCTGTTCTTTGAGAAGGCCTCGAAACAGCCATGGTTCAACAACACCCTGTTTGTTCTGACTGCAGACCATACAAACCTGACGGAGCACCCCGACTACCAGTCCGACTACGGAAATTTCCGCGTTCCTATTGTCTTCTACTGTCCATCGGACAGTCTGGTGGGCACACGCCGAGCAATAGCACAGCAATCAGACGTATTCCCCTCCGTACTTGGTTATCTGGGATATGACAAGCCGGTCATCAGTTTCGGCCAGAACCTGTTCAACACCCCTGACAGCCTCACCTGGGCTGCTACCTTCCAGAACGGTCTCTACTCATACTATCAGGGAGACTACCTCCTCCAGTTTGACGGCACAAATGAGACAGGTCTGTTTACGTATAAGTCAGACCCCACCCTGAAGCAGAATCTTAAAGGAGCCGCGCCCGACACCGAACAGGAGATGACAAAAAAACTCAAGGCACTGATTCAACAGTACCTTGAGTATATGACAACCAAAGAATTGGTTGTGAATCAATAAACCTTGACTTTCAGCTTAGCGTAAGCACGCTCTACTTTCTCAAGCGCTTTCTCTACGCTCTCTGCACGGGCCAGGATTACGCCCATACGGCGGTGACCCTTGATGAAGGGCTTACCGAAGAAACGTACCTGTACATCGGGCTCGGCAAGGATCTCATCAACATTCTCAAACTCAATCATGTTAGTGTCACCCTCAACTACGATAGCCTTTGATGCGCTGGGACCAAAGAAGTTGATCTTGGGAATAGGAAGACCCAGGACGGCACGTGCATGCAGTGCGAACTCTGACAGGTCCTGTGAAATCATTGTAACCATACCGGTATCGTGCGGACGGGGTGAAACCTCGCTGAACAGCACGTTGTCACCGCAAACGAACATCTCAACACCAAAGATACCGTAACCGCCCAGAGCGTCGGTAATCTTCTTGGCAATATCCTGAGCCTGAGCCAGAGCCTTGTCGCTCATGGGCTGTGCCTGCCATGACTCGCGGTAGTCGCCGTCAACCTGATGGTGGCCGATGGGGTTGAGGAATGTTGTGCCGCCTGAGTGACGGACGGTAAGCAGGGTAATCTCATAGTCAAACTTAACAAAACCCTCTACGATAACCTCACCGCCTCCGGCGCGACCACCCTCCTGGGCAATCTTCCAAGATGCATCGGCATCGGCAGGAGTCTTGCATACGCTCTGGCCGTGACCTGAAGAACTCATGATAGGCTTGACAACGCAGGGAGTACCGATCTCCTTGATGGCAGCGTCAAACTCCTCACGGGTTGCTGCAAAGCGATAGTTTGAGGTGGGAAGTCCCAGTGTCTCATGAGCCAGCTGGCGGATGCCCTTGCGGTTCATGGTGAGGAATGTGGCATTGGCGGTAGGAATTACATTGTAACCCTCTTTCTCAAGCTTTACCAGCTCGGGAGTGGCAATGGCCTCAACCTCCGGA
This sequence comes from Bacteroidales bacterium UBA1179, assembly GCA_002309915.1. Taxonomy (GTDB): domain Bacteria; phylum Bacteroidota; class Bacteroidia; order Bacteroidales; family Bacteroidaceae; genus Colenecus. Next base: position 4,599 of record DBYT01000061.1, read on the forward strand.
ATGATCATATCCGGTTTCTCCTTTTCAATGATCTCGCGCAGACGTGCACCGTCAAGCATTGACAGAACATAGCTGCGATGAGCCACCTGCATGGCAGGGGCGTTCTCGTAACGGTCGAGTGCTACGACCTCAACTCCATAACGCTGCAATTCAATTGCAACCTCTTTTCCAAGTTCTCCTGAACCGCAAAGCAGTGCCTTTTTGGCAACCTTGGTAAGCGGTGTTCCGATTTTGACCATGTTTGTATAGTTGTTTACAGTTGCTGCATATCGTTCAGTCGCTTGTAGTAGCCGTTCAAGGCTATCAACTCCTCATGTGTTCCGCGCTCCACAATCTTTCCTTCATGTAAAACGCAAATTTCATCGGCATTTTTAATGGTTGACAGGCGGTGTGCGATGGCTATGGTGGTGCGATCCTTCATAAGGCGTTCCAACGCCTCCTGTACCAGACGCTCCGACTCGGTATCCAATGCGCTTGTAGCCTCGTCCAGAATCAGTATCGGCGGGTTCTTGAGGATGGCACGTGCAATGCTTATGCGCTGGCGCTGACCGCCTGAGAGCAGACAGCCGCGGTCACCTATGTTGGTGTCATATCCATTCTCGGTCTCCATAATGAAGTCATGGGCATTGGCAATCTTGGCTGCCGCAATGACCTGCTCGCGTGTGGCGTCCTTGACACCGAAAGTGATATTGTTGTAGAAAGTGTCGTTAAACAGTATGGCCTCCTGGTTCACATTACCCATCAGGCTGCGGAGTGACTTGAGCGAGATATCGCGGATATCCTTTCCGTCAATGGTTATTGAACCCTTGGTTACATCGTAGAAACGCGGAAGCAGATCAACCAATGTGGATTTTCCTGAACCGGACTGTCCCACCAGGGCTATGGTCTTGCCGCGCGGTATGGTGAGGTTTACATCATGAAGAACCTCGCGGTCATCCTCATACGAGAATGATACGCCCTCATACTTTATCTCATTCTTCAAAGCATCTATCTCAACGGGATTCTCAGGATCCTTGATATTGTTCTCGGCCAGAAGTATCTTGTCCACACGCTCCAATGATGCCAGACCCTTGGGAATTGCATAACCGGCCTTTGAGAAATCCTTGATAGGATTGATGACGCTGTACAGGATGGTCAGGTAATAGATGAATGTAGGACCGTCAATGGGTGCGTTGGCCGAGTTCAGAATCAGGGTTCCGCCGTACCACAGTACCACCACAATAAGCGCAGTACCCATGAACTCACTTACCGGATGCGCCAGGGCCTGACGCATGTTGACGCGGTTGGCTGCCTTGCGCAGCTGCTCGCTGCTGGATGCAAAACGCTTTGACATCTTATCCTCTGCCAGGAAAGCCTTTATGACCCTGAGTCCTCCAAGCGTCTCCTCCAACTCGGACATGGTCTCGCTCCAGAATGACTGTACCACAAGAGAGTTGGCCTTAAGCTTACGGCCTATCGAGCCCATAACCCAGATAATAACCGGACCTATCACCAGAGTGAATATAGTGAGCTGCCAACTGATAGCGACCAGGGTTCCCAGATAGACCAGTATGAGTATCGGGTTCTTGATAAGCATGTCCAGAGACTGGGTGATGGAGTTTTCTATCTCCGATACGTCACCGCTCATACGGGTTATGATATCACCCTTACGCTCCTTGCTGAAGAATCCCATGGGAAGGCTCAGCACCTTGTCGTAAATCTGTATCCTTATGTCACGTACCACGCCGTTACGCATGGGAACCATAACGGCCGATGACCCGAAATAGCAGGCTGTCTTGAGGAACGTCATTACTATGAGTACAAGACCCAGGATAAGAAGTGTCTTGGCCTCTCCGTATACGCTGATGTAATCGGTTATCTTGTAAAAGAAGTTATTCTTAAGCACATGGAATAAATCTTCCATTCCCTGAGCCTGTGAAAATGGCACATACTCATATGTCTCAGTGCTTATCTTGAAAAGGATCCTCAGGATGGGAATCAACAGAGCGAATGAGAATACATTGAGCAATGCCGAAAGAAGATTATATGATACACTGCCTATCAGATTCCTCAGATAGGGACGTATAAAACGTTTCAGAAACGCAAAAAGCTCTTTCATTAAGTGAAATCGTTGATTTTATGTGCAAAGTTACAAATTTTATACCTCCCCTTAAACGGGAAATGTGTTATAAATAGGTAACTTTGCGCAATATGTTGATAAGTTTTCGGGACAATGAATAGAACGGCCTGTCTGATAGCGTTTTCAATACTGTCTTTGATCTCTCTCAGGGGTCAGGGTCAGGAATTCAAGGCCGATTTGAACTTTGACGGTCTGTTTGACAACCGTGAGTACAAGGGCGATATGCTTCCGCAGACCATTTACGGAATGCGCATCATGCCCCAGGTGGGTATCGGTTACAAAGCACATACGCTGATGGCCGGATTCTCCAAAATATGGGAGTTCGGAGCAGACGATGTCATTAACCCCGACATAGTACTCTACTACAAGTACGGAGGTGAAAAATGGAGCACCAGTTTCGGATCCATACCCCGCAGAAACCTGCAGCGCCAGTTGCCCGACGCATTTCTCTATGATTCCATCGCATTTTTTGAGCCCACGATAGGCGGAACCCTTATCCAATACAACGGGAAGTACTGGCAGTCAGAACTCTACTGCAACTGGTTCAGCCGTCAGACTTTCACCAACCGTGAGGCATTCCGCATAGTATGGGACGGATTTGTGGGCAACGGCATGATCGGAGGAGGCTGGTTCTTTGCCATGACCCATTTTGCCAACACCATGCAGCACAACCACGCCCTTTACGAGAAATTCCAGATCAATCCGTACCTGTCATTCGACCTCTCCAAAGGCAAGGTTTCAGATTTCAGGTTAAAGGCCGATGCCGGGTTATTGTTTACAATAGTAAACTGCCGTGCCGTCGACTTCTGGTATAACCCCATAGGCTTTCTCGGAGACATTCATATGGGATGGAAAAGATTCGACATAAAGAGCACCATCTACGCAGGCGGCAGTCAGATGCCATATCTCAATGACCCTGAGGCCGGTCTTGCATTCCACCGCAGCGATCCGTTCTACAACCACTCCTTCTACAACAAGACAGAACTGGGTGTCATGTTTATTTCCGATGAAAACGTACAATTAGGTTTCCGCTGGAACTTTCATTTCACCCCCGGAACCCCCATGCATAACCAGCAACTCATAACATTAAGATACAGGATCGGCTTCAGAAAGCCTTTAACCGATAAGCCATGAAAAAACAGCTGTTCATATCATTCTTGCTGTTGCTGTCTGTCACTCAGGCCTATGCCTCCAACCGGGCACTCGGATATGACTCCTTAAGCGTGACATACAAGCCTGAATCATTCACGCAGCGCTCACTGCTTCCAATAGGATTGCTTTCCACGAGCATACTGTACAATGACAACTATCTTGACAAGCGCATCGTCAAGATTGGCGGCATCACCCAACCCGCGTTGAAATCGGCCGATTTCCTGCAATATTCACCCATCGCCATCCTATACGCAATGAAAGCTTTTGGTGTTGAGGGACGCAGTGACTGGCGCCGTATGATTACGGCCGATATCGGATCGATGGCCATCATGAACCTCATAGCACGACCCACCAAACATATCATAAAGAGGGAACGCCCCGACGGCAGGGCTTTCAACTCATACCCTTCGGGACATACCGCTACCGCCTTCATGGCCGCACAGATGTTGCATAAGGAATACGGTGAGACGCTGAGTCCCTGGATAAGTGTGGCCGGATACGGAATCGCCGCAACCACCGGCATATTCCGCGTCATTGCCAACCGCCACTGGTGCTCCGATGTGCTGGGTGGCGCCGCAATCGGAATCTTTTCGACCGAACTGGCATATGAACTGACTGATCTGCTGTTCAAAGAAAAGGGCTTAAGGAGTGCCATTGTAGTCCCCGACCTTGAAGAGATGCCTCAATGGAAGTTCGGACTCTACTCGGACTACAGCATGAGATCCGATGTATTCACATCCGCAGGATACGGCAACCCAGATGCCAAGCCGGCCTGTTCAATCGGAATTGACGCATCATGGATGCCCTGGTATATAGGGGCCACAATCCGTGCCGGACTTACACAGATGAAATGGACAGGAAGCGAGGTGATCTACCTGAGTCATCTGGGAAGTGTGGCCGATGTCTATACCCTGGGTGCAGGTATGGACATTGATATTCCCGTCATTGATAGGATTACGCTGAACGGTCAGGCAATTGCAGGCTATTCTCCAAAGGCAAACAGTTACAGTTTCTTTGCCGACAGGGAGAGAACTCTGCCGGTGGAATGGTCCATTCCGGCCGGCATGCACTGTTACGGAAACCTGGGAATGACAGTCCGCACATCGGCATTCTCAAGTGTCACCTTACACGGAGGTATTGATTTCTACGACAAGGTCTGGCGCTCTTATGTATTGGGAGCCAGGTTCAATTATACTTTCTGATCATGAGCAAGGTAATCGCAAATATCCTGTTTGGCATCGTATGGGTGATATCATTGCTGCCCATGCCTTTCCTGTATCTGTTTGCCGATATCATATGGCTGCTTATGTACATCTGCCCGCCTCTTAGATACCGCAAAAAGATTGTACAGAATAATCTTGCGCTCTCTTTCCCCGAGAAAGACCGCAAGTGGCTGCGCAGGACCGAGCGCCGTTTCTACTACCAGTTCCTGTGTCAGATCATGGAAGGCCTCAAGACGGTATCGGCCAGCAAGCGATGGGTGCATCGGCACATGGAATTCACAGGATATGATGGTATAAGAAAGGATTTGCTCAAAGGCAGGTCTGTCATAGGATATCTGGGCCACATGGGAAACTGGGAACTCATCCCTTCAATGATGCGTTTCTTTGAGGATCTGGACGGCTTTCAGGGATGCCAGGTCTATCATAAACTTGAGAACCCGGTAATGGAGCAGTTCATGCTCAAACTACGCAGCAAATACGGCACACAGAGCATACCCATGGAGCAGATTATGCGCAGGCTGCTGGAGTTCCGCAATGCAGGCAACACCTTCGTGGTGGGAATGATAGCCGATCAGGTGCCCCTCTGGTGGAACACACATTACTGGACCCAGTTCATGAACCGCAAAACCCCCGTATTTACCGGTTCTGAAAGGCTTGCCCGCAAACTGGATACCGAGGTGTGGTATTTCCATATCACCCGTAAACGCCGCGGTTATTACAAATGTGATTTCCAACTCATGTATGACCACACCAAGGAACTGCCCGAATTTGCGGTGACCGAAAAGTATATGCGTCTGCTTGAAGACAATATCAAAGAGAATCCTGAGATCTGGTTGTGGACCCACAACCGCTGGAAACGCAATTATGAGGAGTATCACCAGTGGCTCATGCAGCATCAGAACGCTGACAGGCCACGAAACTAGGAAAGGTTATTTGCGGCCGAAGTCAGCGGGTATCTCACCCCACTTCTTTGTATCCCACTTGATTATCTGATTGCGGTAAGTGTTCTCCCTGAGCCAACGCTCGGCACTCTCTATGCGCTGGAATACGGCCTCGGTTTCAGGCGTACGCTCCAGTTTGGTGCGGCACTGTTTCTTCTGCACCCAGTCAATGGCGTTACGCGAGTCACTGTAAAGAGGCCAGTCCAGCCCACGGCTCTTGTAAAGCGCCAGAGCATGAACTATAGCCAGGAATTCACCGATATTATTTGTGCCCAGAATAGGGCCAAAGTGGAATTTCTCCTCCATATCACCCAGATAGACACCCCGGTATTCCATCTGTCCGGGATTGCCGCTGCAGGCTGCATCCACTGCCAATGCCTGACGGATAACCTCCGGTGGAATGGGCTTTTCCTTCTTCTTGCGGCCGGTATGATCGGGAGTTTTCTTCTCTATATAGTTCTCGGGCGGCATATTGATGGCCTCCTCGGCCTCCGCCCTGGTATCAAAAGCTTTATAAACGGCACCTTTCCATCCTTCTACCTGCTGTCGGCAGGCCTCCCAGGAGTCATAGACTCCCGGATTCAAGCCAATCCAAACAACGTAGAATTTCTGTGCCATTGTTACATCCTTTCCGGAACCTCAATGCCCAGCAGGCCGGTGCCAAGCTTGATGATCTTGCCAACGTTCTGTGCCAGAACCAGACGGAACATCTTGAGGTCGCGGTTAGGCTCTTTCATGATGCTGAAGTCATGGTAGAACTGGTTGAACTCCTTGGCCAGGTCATAGCAGTAGTTGGCAATGACTGACGGGTTGTAATCATCGGCAGCCTGACTCACTACGTCACGGAAACCGTTGAGCATCTGAATCAGTCCTATCTCCTTTTCTGATATCTGGGAATTGTCATCGGCATAAAGCTTGCCCTCCAGTTTGATACCCTCCTCGGCAGCCTTACGCATTATGGAGCGTATGCGGGCGTAGGTATACTGGATGAACGGACCGGTATTGCCGTTGAAATCGATTGATTCCTTGGGATTGAAGGTCATGTTCTTACGGGCATCAACCTTAAGTATGAAGTACTTGAGGGCACCCATACCCACAATACGCATTATCTCATCCTGCTCCTCCTTGGTCAGGCCATCCAGCTTGCCAAGTTCGGCCGATGTGGCGCGTGCGGTCTCAATCATCTCATCCATCAGGTCATCGGCATCTACGACAGTTCCCTCACGGCTCTTCATCTTACCCTCGGGCAATTCTACCATTCCGTATGAGAAGTGAACCAGATCCTTGCCCCACTTGAATCCCAGACGGTCAAGCAGTATGGAGAGCACCTGGAAGTGGTAGTTCTGCTCGTTACCGACCACGTAAATCATGCGGTCAATGGGGTAATCCTTGAAACGCAGCTGAGCGGTACCTATATCCTGAGTCATATAGACCGATGTGCCGTCACTGCGAAGCAGCAGTTTCTGGTCCAGACCGTTCTCGGCCAGATCGGCCCAAACGGAACCATCCTCCTTGCGGAAGAACAGGCCCTTCTCCAAACCCTCCATCACGGTTTTCTTACCCTCCAGATAGGTCTGTGACTCGTAGTATATCTTGTCAAAGCTTACGCCAAGACGCTTGTAAGTCTCATCAAATCCGGCATATACCCAGCTGTTCATGCGCTCCCAGAGTGCACGTACCTCAGGGTCACCGGCCTCCCACTTGACCAGCATGGCGTGCGCCTCCTGCATCAGGGGTGACTCCTTCTCGGCCTTGGCCTTAGCCTCCTCCTGAGCCTTCTCGTCCAGTTCGGCAAAATTGGCGGGCAGCAGGCTCTTTACCTCGGCGCGGAAGTGCTTGTCAAACTCCACGTAGTAGTCACCGATCAGGTGATCACCCTTTTTACCGGTGGATTCGGGAGTTGCACCGTTGCCCCACTTGAGCCAAGCAAGCATTGACTTGCAGATGTGGATACCGCGGTCGTTAACTATGTTGGTCTTTACCACCTTGTAGCCGTTGGCAGCCATCACATTTGAAAGGGCGCCGCCCAGCAGGTTGTTACGTACGTGACCCAGATGAAGCGGTTTGTTGGTATTGGGACTTGAATACTCAATCATTACGAGCGGAGAATCCGGTGTAGCCTTACGCAGTCCGAACTGCGGGTCATCATTGATATCGTTCAGCATATCCACCCATGCCGATGTGGAGATTACCAGATTGAGGAAACCCTTGATCACATTGTATGAACTTATCTCCTCAACGTTCTCCATCAACCATACGCCAATCTCGCCGGCAGTCTGTTCCGGACCCTTGCGTGACATCTTGAGATAGGGGAATACAACTATTGTCAGATGACCCTCAAACTCCTTCTTGGTCTTCTGTACCTGGACCGATGAGGCCTCAATCTCCTGACCGTAGAGTGCCTTAATGGCTTGAACGGTCTTTTCAGCTACCAAACTCTCTATTTTCATATTATCGTATTGTGGACCGCAAAGTTACTGAAAAAATGGCTACTTTTGCTGCCCATAACATAGATTATGAATAAGCTACCACCTATAACTAAAAATCTGCTCATCATCAACGTTCTCTGTTGGATGGGTACTATGGCTCTGTCAAAATACGGAATAGACCTGCACAAACTGCTGGGACTGCATTTCTTCCTGGC